>JBKPEE010000135.1:0-17297 GCA_046728235.1 Acidobacteriota bacterium | reverse complement strand
CGGATTGGCCCATTATTTACATAAACCAATATAAATATAAATAATAACACCAACAAAATTGGCAACCCCCACACACCCCCCCGCACTCCAAAATCAGCTGAACAGAATATTCTCCACGAATGTTTCGAGTTGGATCTCCATGGCGTCGAAGCTCGTCATGTTCTCTTCAAACTCGCCCATGAAATAGGGAATGCCCGCTTCGTCCAGCGCGCGCGTGTACGCGACCTGCTCTTCCAACCCGGGCTCGCACATCTTTGCCGCCGTAATGATTGCCGCGGTCGCTTGCGCCTGGTTGATGCGCTCCAACAACATCTTCTCTTTTGGCTTCCGCAGATCGTGCTGGACCGGACTGTAAGACGATTTTTCCAGATAAGCTTCGGCGAGATTCGCCAGCGGATCGCCCGCCACCGGAACATCTTCCAGCAACCAGCGCAGGCCAATGAGCAAATCGTCATCAACCACGTAACACGAACGGCCGATGGTCCGAATCAGATCCAGGGGAGGCTGTTCGCAAAAGCCGCCCTCAAAGACCACCCGCACTTTGTCCTGCGAATGCCTTTCGCGCGCGCGAATCTGCGGCAGCAAGGTCCGCAACAGTTGGTTATGTTCTTCACGCGGAATTAGTCCGGCCAGGGCCACGAGTACATATGCTTCATCCGCTGAAATAAGCCAGGGTGTTTCCTTCTTGATAGCGTAAAGCTCGCGCATCAGCGCGCGATTCTGGTTGAATACCACGATGGAACTTCTCAACGCGTCGTCGGAAATTTGGGCACCCGAAACCTGTTCGACGGATCGTTTCAGCCGGTCGTACTCGCCACGCAAATAGATCTTTGAATGCGACGAATTGGCGTTCTGCGGTAGATAAAGGATCTGGCATGGGTACGAGACGTTGCGTCCCCACACCGCCGCGAGATTTCGCGCGGCGTCGCAGATCGGATGGGTGACGAACATTTCCATCTCGACCGACCCGCTGAGCGCCAGTTCGAGTGAGCTTTTCAGAATTGAGCAGAGGTAGGAGCCAAAACGCGAGTCGGCCTGAATAGTCTCAATCTGGGCGCCGCGAACTTTGAAGGGCAAAAGACCAGCGGCGTGAACGATCTCTTCGGGAAAACTGACCTGGAAGTGGCCGACAATCTTACCGCCGCGTGCCCGCCAACGTTTGACCGTCGGAAACGTTGTATCTTCAAACAGCTCGCGACACTCGTAGAGTGTGTCGTCGAGGGTTCGGTTGCGCCATTCCGGGAAGATTGGTTCGCGCATGATCAGCTTTTCATCCAACCATATTGAGGCCGCCATTGACGCTGAACACCTGACCGGTGATATAGCTCGCGGCGTCTGAAGCCAGGAACAGGACGAGGGGGGCGATCTCTTCCGGCCGGCCCAGTCGCTTCAGGGGAATGAAGTTGACGATCGAACTGAGGATCTTTGCGGTGAATTCGTCCTGTTTCATTTCGTCGATCAAAGGCGTGTCACACAACCCGGGAGAGACAACATTCACCCGAATGTTGTCGCGCGCATGTTCGCGCGCCAGGGTTTTCGAGAAAGCCATGATCGCGGCCTTTGAGCTGGCATAGATAGCTTCGCCGAATGAGCCGACTCGGCCCGTGTCCGAGCTGATGTTGACGATCGCCCCCTGCTTGCGCTCGGCCATGGCCGGCAGGATCGCGTGGCAGGTATTGGCCACGCCGAAGAAATTTATTCCCAGCACCTTCTGCCAGAGATCGGGCGTCGTTTTAATGAAAGGCTGTAAACGATCCCAACCCGCGCAATTGACCAGCACATCCACCTTCCCGAACTCGCGCAGCGTTTCATCCCGCAGCCGTTCGACATCCTCGTGTTTGGTAACGTCAGTCGGGATGGCAAGAATCCGGCTATGAAAAGTCTCGCTGGTCTTGTGCGCTGCCGCTTTCGCGTCCTCGCAACGCAGATCCGCGATGGCCACTTCGGCGCCCGCCTCGGCGAATGCATTCACAATCGCGCGCCCGATTCCGCGCGCGCCGCCGGTGACGATTACAGTCTTTTCTTTGAAATTCATAGCGTTCGCGCGCCGTTGCCTTGAGGCTGGGTTGAGCGGCGCAATCCTTCCGCGTACTTTCCAGCAAACGTGGCGGGAGTATTAGTGAGGGGAATTCCCGCAGGTTCCAACTTGAACAACTCAATGGCGTTCTCGCGCAGAATCTTGCGCGTGACCTCTTCCTTTAATCCCAGGTCGCAAAGTTGTTTCAGACTTTCTTTCCACGGCAACCCATTGGTTCCCCAGAGGCAGCGATCGCGGCCCATGCGACTGTTGATGAACTGAATGATCTGAGGAGAGAGGTATTTCGGTAGCCAGGCATCAACGCCGAACCAGATGTGCTCCCACTTGTAACAGACCGAAAGCAGCTCATCGACCCATGGCCAGCCGGTGTGGGCGCCGATCATTTTCAGGTCGGGAAAGTCGCACGCAATGCGATCGAGGAGCATCGGTCGCGCGCCATCGCTGGGCATGGCTTCGAGCACGTGGCCCACCTGCATCGAAACCGGGACATCGAGCTCGACGCACTTCGCAAACAGCGGATACATCCTGGCGTCATTCAACGGAATATCGAAGCCATAGATATGAACATAGACGCCTTTGAAGCCATGCTTCGTGACGGCAAGTTCGATCTCCTGCAGACTTTCTTTAATCCGGAATGGGTTGTAGCCGGCGAGGCCCACGAAGCGATCGGGATACGGCTCAGTGTATTGCAGTACATCTTCCAGCTTCGTATCCATATACATCCACTTGCGCCAGTAGGACCACATCTTGCACTGGGTGATGAAAACCTTTTCGACGCCGGCCTCATCCATCTGCCGCAGCATCTCTGGAATCGATGCGAATCGGGGCAGGCCGCCGATGGCCTTTTCCATCCGGCAGACGAGCTCGCCTTCTTTGGCGCGGTCCCACTGCTCCATGAACTCAGGAGTGGCGACGTAATACATGAAATCAATGGCTGGTATTTTCTCGGGCATGGTTCGCCTCCATGTTTTGCGACCTCGGAGCAACTGATGTGCCTACTCGTAACCAAAGGAGTTCTGGCGGATTAGGCTGAAAAACCGCGGTTTTGAAGCTGAACCGGAGCGAGAGGCGGGTGACCCAGCGGTTGTAAGGTAGAGTTCTATCACGCCAGGTGCGGATTAACGCGAGCGGAGGCGTAAAACTTCGCACCTTGCGGAGGGAATGCAGTCAGTACCGGGAGCGGTAGCGACCGGGTGCATCTTCGAGAACTCAGGAAAACGTCAATTACCCGGTCGCTGCCGCTCCCGGTACTGACTCCGTGCTGCGGCAAACCCGCAAAGGAGCCGGGCCTACAACTCCGAAAGCCGCGCCGATCGTTCTTTGAGCGGCGGCGGAGCGGGCGTGAAGTCCTCGCCGGGATTAATGAACTGATCGCGCTCAAATTTGTACTGCTTGTCATAGAGCTGCCGGTATCGGCCGCCCGCCGCCAGCAGTTCTTCATGCGTGCCGCGCTCGACAATCTGTCCGGCTTCCAGGACCAGAATCTGATCAGCACTGCGAATGGTCGAGAGGCGATGCGCAATTACAAACGTCGTCCGCCCGCGTCTCAGCGATCGCAACCCGTCCTGGATAAACGCCTCACTTTCACTGTCGAGACTGGAGGTGGCTTCATCCAGGATCAATAGTTTCGGGTCGGCAAGGATGGCCCGAGCAATCGCAATGCGCTGACGTTGTCCGCCAGACAGTTTCACGCCGCGTTCGCCGACGATGGTGTCGTACTTCTTTTCAAATTGTTCGACGAACTCTTGGCAGTGAGCGATGCGGCTCACCGCTTGAATCTCCTCGCTGGTGGCGTGCGGGTTGGAAAAGGAAATATTTTCAGCGATGGTGCCGTCAAAGAGAAAGTTGTCCTGCATGACGACTCCAAGGTATGAGCGAAAATCGCGCAGCCGCAGAGTCTGCAAGTCCTTGCCGTCAACTTTGATTTTGCCGGAAAGAGGTTGATTGAAATTCATCGCCAGGCTAATGAGGGTGCTTTTGCCGGATCCGCTCGAACCAACCAGCGCGGTAGTTGAACCGGCCGGAGCCGTAAAGGAAACATTGCGGAGCACCGGCACTCCCGGGTTGTATTCGAAAGAAACGTCCTCGAACGCGATCTCTCCGGCGACCGCCGGTAGAGCTTCGCGGAACTCATCCGCTTCATCCTCAGTCCGCATGTTCATAATTTCCCGGATGCGATCCAGTCCGGCGAAGGCTTCGGTGATCTGGGTGCCAATGGCCGCGAATTGAATCAGCGGCATGGCCATCATGCCGGTGAACATTACGTACATGAACAGATCGCCGACCGTCATTTGCCGCGTAACGACTGAGTGCCCGCCCACCATGATGATAACGACTCCGACGGCGCCGACGACCAGTGACGAGAAGGCCGTAGTCGCCGATACACCCGTCATTGATTTGGCGATGTTGCGAAAAAGCTTATGTGCGCCGCGCGCAAACGTCAGCGCCTCGCGTCTTTCCGCCGTGTAGGCTTTGACGATGCGGATGCCGCCGAGCGATTCAGCCAGGCGACCGGTGAGCATGGCCGTAATCTCGCCGCGCTCGCGGAACAATGGCCGGAGGCGCGTGAAGGCATAAGTCAAAGCGCCGCCGAATGCGCCGAGAACCAGAATGGTGATTGAAGTGAGACGCCAGTTGAGCCAGCACAGAACACAGAGAGCGACTATTGCCGTGATAAAGCCGCCGGCCAGTTGGACCAGTCCGGTGCCGACGAGATTACGTATGCCCTCAGCATCGTTCATGATCCGGGAGATGAGTTTGCCTGTTTGCGTGGAGTCGAAATAACTGATCGGCAAGCGAGAAATCTGCGCCTGGACTTTCTTGCGCATCTCAGTAATCGCCCGTTGCGCTGCTACTCCCAGTACTTGAGACAGACTGAAAGATGTCAACGCCTGGATCAAGGTAGCGCCGGCGGCGGCGACGGCGATCTTCCAGAGGAGTTCCGTGTGGCCCTGTCCTATGACCACGTCGATTAAGTATTTGGTCGAGGCGGGCAGCACCAGGCCCATCCCCTGATTGATGATCATCAGCACCGCTCCGAGCATGAGGCGGCGCCGATGTGTCCAAACAAGTTCGCGCGCATCAACCCACGCCGACGACCAGCTAATCTTTCGTTTCTTTTCAGCCATTGAGACTTATATTCACCGGAGAAGGCACGAATTAGCAAAGACAGGTTTTAATCCGACTGGAGCGCAAGCGTCCTCGCTTGCAATGAGCGCGAAAAGCGCGAACCAAAAAGGAGCGACCGGGACGGTTGCGCTCCAGTCGAAATCACCTGCTGAACGGTGTAGAAGCTTCTAAGGTTTGGGCGCCCGCGCCCAGGTCTGAACGACGCGAGGCAGTCCCGCCAGCGTTTCGGGGTTCGCCACGAAACTGTACAACTATGACATATGAACCTTCAGGTCGGGTGGTCACAGTCGTGATTCTCCAGCTCTCCGGGATCTGCAGACCAGGCAGTGGATTCTAAATGAATTGGGCACTAACACAACCTTAAAAGAGGCTGCCCCTTCCCTCAATAGAAACTCGCGTTACTTATTTCTCGTTAGACGAATTTGGAGTTACGCGATCGGTTGGCGTGGCCGCGCATCTGGCGCGCGATTTCACGGACCGTGCGGCCGTCCACTTTTCAAATAAAAGCCAGTACTTGCCGGTCCCGCGTACTATCCTTTTCTAATTCGTATGTCTCTATGTCTATGGAGGCGGTTTTACAGCGGGAGCGAGGCAGAGCATGGATGGCGGATGCAGGGTCAGAGCCGCCTGACGAGATTCTGGTCGTAGCGGCGATCGTCGGCGACCTGGGGGCTTTCGATCAGCTTGTATTACGCTATCGCCCTGCCGTCGTGCGGCTGGCGCAATCAATTGTAGGGCGCGAACACGCTGAAGACGTGGCGCAGGACGCGCTGTTGCTGGCGTTCAAAGCGCTGCCATCAATTGAAGAGCCGCGAAAATTTGCCGCCTGGTTATCAACCATCACGCGTCATCGCGCCACCCGCTTTTCGCAACGCGAAAGCACGCATCAATCGCGCCGGGTCGCGCTGGATGAAGTGCTGATTGAAAACCTCGACGCTTTGACTCAGCCCTTTGTCGACAAGATTGAAGACGACGAGCTGAAACAGGCGCTTGAGGAGGCGCCGGCCACTTATGCTTTGGCGCTGAAACTGCGATTTCTGGATGAGATGCCGTTGAAGCGAATCGCCGCCTTTCTCGGCGTGCCTTTATCAACTGTGAAGTGGCGGCTGCATCAGGGCAAGAAGTTTTTGCGGAAGCAGCTGGAAAAGTCGACTCAGAATTCGAAGCAGGAGTAAAGAAGATGGAAACGGAAACCGTAAAATTAGTCAATGTGCTGCGTCGTATTGCGCGCGGGGCAGGGTATGCGGCGTGGGCCAAAGCAGAGCCCCAGGCAGTGCGCTTCTGTGTCACTCAATACAATAAGGTTTTGGCGCGACTGGTTGAGCTCGAGCCGAATATTAAGACTCTTTTCACTCCCTTACCGGAGGATGCTGCGGCCGATATCGTTCGTATCGCGGCACGCGAACTCGCGGCTTATTTTGAAGATGAAGCGCCCGAGCCGTATGTTCTCCGATTTGGCTTCGGTTGTGGCTCAAGCCGGATCCGTAGGCATTCCCGGCGCGGCTGCGGCCCGATTCCGGTTCACTGCGAATGAGGGCAAAAATGGAAAGAGAAAAAGAATTAACCAAGCTAATCAATGTGCTGCGCCGAACGTCGCGGATGGCAATGCAATCGGAATGGACGGGGAGCAACCAGGATGCGGCCGCCTATTGCGTCGAGCAATACAATCGGGTGCTGGCGCGCCTAAAAGAGATTGACAGCAGTGCCGGTACGTTGTTCGAACCGTTGCCGGCCGGAAGCTCACTTACCGTCGTCGCGATGGCCTGTCGTCAGCTAGCTGCTTATTACGAGGACGAGACGGGTCCGCAGAGGGGTGCTCCACACGCCTATGGATTTTCCTTTGACCCGAACATGTTTCGCGACTTCTGGCAAAAGTCCGCGCGCGAATTCGAAGACCTGGGCGAATTCATTCGCGAGTGTGTCGACGAATGGGCCCGCGTGCGCAAAGGCTGCAAAGACGAGCCGAAGAAAGAGCGCTAACTGTGATGCGCATATAAGGTTGTCGACGGTCTCGTCAGCCGGTAACACACGTCAGGAACACCTATTAACAACGCTGCGCAAGAATCGCAAAAGTCGCAAGCCTGAACCCCGAGTCCCGGTTCACACTGGATTGATGCGTCGGCGCCAAGCCAGGAACAACATATAGATGCCATAAGCAGCCAGGCCCAGCGCCGTAGCAATCAGCAGGTAGTTGCCGTAAGGTTGCCGGTCCAACTCGGTGAGCGCACCACTGATGCCCCGCACTTTATTGGGATCGAAGGTTATTCCGCTCCACACGAGAAAGACTCCAATGATCACGAACAGGACGGATCGCGCGACAATTCCGATCTGGCCGATATGCATCGCGAGCTCGTCGATTAACTCCTTTCGCCCCTTTGGTCTGAGAATTTCGATGCCTTCTACATACAGGCGGCGAATCTCATAAATGCAAAAGCCCACGAATCCTAATCCTGCGGCAACTGCGATCCATCGCGTGGTTGATGAAATGGCGAACACTCTTGCGGTCAATTGCCGCTCTGGTTGGTCGCCTTGCTGGATGTTTGAAGTTCTGGTGAGAAGTTTCACTGCGTCCCAGGCGATCGCCAAATAGACCAGGCCTATGCCGGCGTACAAAATGCGCGTGACTATTCCCACTAAACCGGCGCCTTTATTCTCGGTGTCCATAACAGCTTGGACAAAACACCATAGGCCGTAACCGATTAGACCAATCGTCAACAGCGCCAGCAGAACTCTTCCGAAGGGTTCACTGAACACCTTGACCAGAACCGTGCTGAAATCTGCGGGCCGGCTTCGCTGTCCCATTGCGAAGAGCATCGCCATGACTCCAATCATCAGGTAGACGATTCCCTTGGCGAGGTAACCGATTCTGGCGACCGGCTCGATCCACGAACGAGCGCGCTCTATGCCGTCCTTCTCATGTGCTTGAAGTGTCAACATTCCAGCTGTCGGTCTAAAACTAATTGCAGGTAGAAGAAAAACAAAGCGAGCTTCGGTCGCTTTGGCGGACAATGACGTCCGCGCTCCCAGCCTTGGCCGAACTTCTCAAAGTGGGGCCAGTACTATCTGAGAAATGATTGACAGAACCTCACGACAGGCATAGGCTACGCACACAAGGAAGAATCCGCAAAGCGCAGTGCCAGGTTGTCGAGGGCACCGCCAGAAATGAGCCGCATCAACGCGGCCGGCCACCCTCCAGCCTCTCTCTAGTTCAGTCCCCTCAAAGTCAAATCGGGATCTACAGCTTATGTACCTTTGTGATCATAAGTCTCGATGGTCCAAAAGGAGTGGCGATGAAGAGAATAATCTATCTATTTCTTTTGACGGTATTTTGCGCGTTGCGCGTCGTCGCACAGGGCACGTTTGTTTACACCAATAACGATCGCACTCCCAACAGCATCTCCGGCTTTGCCGCGGCGGGCAATGGTGTCTTGACTGCGGTTCCCGGTTCGCCCTTTGCGACTGGAGGAAATGGCGCCAGTGGCGGATCATTCGGCTCGAATCGCATCACCACGGCGGTGGTGAGCAACTTTCTATACGCTGGTAACAGCGGCAGCAATAATGTGAGCGCGTTTTCGATCGATCCCGTTACGGGCGTCCTGACCTCTGTGCCGGGCTCGCCGTTTGCCACGGGTGGCGTTGACGATGGAAATGGAATGTCATTGACAACCACTCCTGATGATAGGTTTCTGATCGTCGCAAATGGATCTTCCATGACGATCAGCGTGTTCAGCATCGCCGCGAATGGCGCTCTCACCCCCGTAGCCGGTTCTCCATTCGCCAGCGGTGCAGCGGGACCTTTGGTTAGCGCCAAGGTAACTTCCGACGGTAAGTTTCTGGCGGTAACCTCGTCGCCCGGCAGTATAGCTATGTTCAATATCGCCGCGACCGGAGCACTAACGCCCGTTCCCGGATCGCCAACACCAGATGCCGGCGCCGCAGGTATTGACTTCAATTGCGCAGGCACGCAGCTTTTTGTGGCAATTAGTGGCGTGCCAAATTCCCGGGTCGATGTTTTCAACATTGGTCCCGATGGCACGTTGTCGCGGATAGCGGGCGCACCTTTCGACGGTCCCGGAGCCAACTCTAACGTTGCGGTTTTGAATCCCGATGACAGCGAGCTTTTTGTGAGCGCACAAGACAGCAATTCGGTTACCGTGTTCAGCGTATCGTCCAGCGGCGCGCTCACCGTGGTTGCCGGCTCACCGTTTCCGGTGCCGGGGGCAGTGAGCCCATCCGGAATGGCCACGAATCAGGCCGGGACTTTGATCTATACCGCCGCGCTCAACAATATGATCAACGGCTTCAGCATTGGACCTTCGGGCGTTTTAACTTCGGTGGTTGGCTCGCCGTTCAGCAACGGGTTTCCGGGTGATGTCGGCCTGCGCTCGCTGGCAGTATTTCCCGCCAAGAACTGTTGTCCAGCTCCCGTCATTAACGGTGCTTCGGCAACACCCGAGGTGCTCTGGCCACCCAACCATAAAATGGTCGAAGTAACGGTCAACTACACGGTAACGGATCCCTGCCCTAACACCTGCGTTTTGACCGTCTCGTCGAACGAGCCTGTTGATGGTATTGGTGACGGGAATACCTCTCCCGATTGGCAGGTCATCGATGCACATGACGTATGGTTACGGGCCGAGCGCTCTGGCCCCGGCAGCGGACGCATCTACACCTTAACCATTACCTGTACTAATGACACAAACAAGCTCTCTTCGACAGAGAAGGTGACGGTAGTGGTGCCACACGATCAGAGCGCGTTTTTTGTGGCCCAGAACTATCGCGATTTCCTTAGCCGCCAGCCCGACCAATCCGGTTGGGACTTCTGGACCAATCAAATCAATTCCTGCGGCACTGACGAGCAGTGTCTGGAAGTTCGTCGCATAGGCGTCTCTGCATCGTTCTTCCTCTCGATCGAATTTCAGAATAACGGGTTTTTGGTTGAGCGCCTTTATAAAGTTGCTTACGGCGACCTGAATGGAAATTCAACCTTTGGCGGACCACACGATTTCCCGGTGCCGGTGGTGCGCTTTAACGAATTCCTTCAGGGCACGCAACAAATTGGTCAGGGCGTCGTAGTGTTACAGCCTGGCTGGGAGGACGCGCTGGAGAATAACAAACAAGTCTACGCAGGCGGGTTCGTGCAGACATCACGATTCATCGCGGATTTTCCGACGACCATGACGCCGGCAGATTTTGTCGACAAACTAAATCAGAACGCCGGGAACGTGTTATCGCCGAGTGAACGCGCGACTGCGATTGATCTATTCGGCGGGGCCGCTGATAGCAGCAACGCGACGGCGCGCGCCCAGGCCCTGCGTCAAATCGCCGAGGACCCGGACCTTGTTAACGCCGAATTCAACCGGGCTTTCGTGATGGCCGAGTACTTTGGTTATTTGCGCCGAAACCCGAACGACGCACCGGACGCAGACTATACGGGCTATGACTTTTGGTTGACGAAGCTGAACCAGTTCCACGGCAATTACATCGAATCGGAAATGGTCAAAGCCTTCATCACCTCGACTGAATACCAGCAGCGGTTTGCGCCGTGAGTAAAAGCGATTCTTAGCTTTTTAGGACTTAGCATTTCCCATTTGGAAATCCGAGGCCCAAACCTATGGATTCACAATATCCGGCCGGCACCGCGGGGGTTAGCAGGAGTTTACTGATCATCGGATTGCAGCCGAAGACGATTACTGCATGAGTCGCTCTCAGCTTTTGCAGCTCGGCGTTCTCTCGTTGCTGGATCTCAAGGTAGTCCGAGGGCGGATTGCCCCAACACGAAGGGCGAAAGAATCGGATCTCTCGGCGCTTAGCATCGACGAGTTTGCGGTTGCGGCATTGTGCCTTCATTTCAATCAGCTTCTTCTCTACCGTGACATTTCCCTTGGTAGTCCTCGCATAGGTGACCACGTCATTTAACCGCACATCTTTCGGCAGGCAATCAAACCTGGATCTTTGCGTGAGGTGATTACCTTGACGCGAGTTTGGTTGCGCAGGCGCGATAGCTGCTTCGGAGTGCGGTGCGCGCCCGCTTCCTGCGACTGCTGCCCCAAATAACAGCCCAACAAAGCAACTTAATAGCAGCCACCGCCTCACAGATTGGCTTCGCATCGCTGAAAACCCATGAAAATGAATACCGGAACGGCCTGGTTCGGAACGATGTTGCGTCGTGTAATTAAGCACGGAAGTTCTAAGGTATGTAGTCATAAAGTGTAGCGCCCTCGCGATCGAAATGTATGTCAATATGCTTTAGATCACAACCTAAACCGACTTTCTCCTTGACTTCTCACACTACCCCAAATAATGTCTGCGCACCTACTCGGGGCTTTCGCTTTAGTTTTGACGTGCCGCATAACTTCCAGGAGCCGTCGTTCCTGAAATTGAAACGCACCGGGCACTCGTAATCGTGTTGATCGCTTCGCTGCTTGCTGTCAGTTAAGCCGAGGATCCAACGTCAGTCTCACCATCAACAGAGGGTTCAATCATGAAGAAATTACTGTTCCCCGTTTTGATCGCTACTATCTCGCTCATGGTCATGCTACCGCTGAGCACAGTTACTCATAGCAGTGGCAAATCAAAACCGTCGCCGCGCGTGGAGACGAAGGCTCCTGCGCCCAATAACGCAGCCAAAAAAGATTCCGTCCGTAACAGCCGTGACACAGTGGCCGCGAACAGGAACGCGGACGACGGAGAAGATGCTGTCGTGGACGACGAGGGTGATGACCCCGACATCCCATCATTTCTCCAGGGGAAAGTCGACAAAGCTGAGTTGCTGCGTCTGCGCTCTGATCAGATTGCGATGATTCGCGGCATGCAGCCGGACGCTGATTTCGATCCGACAGCGCGTGGCCGCGCCATCGAAATGATGGAACAACAACAGGCGGCAGCTGCAGAATTGCAGGCGGATCGCTTCAGCAAGTCCGTCCCCTCTTCGATCAATCTGCAGCTCCTGGCGCCTTTTTCTTTTCCGACCTGGAACGAGTTGGGACCAAATCCGATCCCGCTGGCCCAAACCTCAGGTGGTCGATCGAACGCGAGTGGCCGCGTGTCCGCAATCGAAATCGATCCGGCCGATCCGAATAAGGTTTATGTTGGCACGGCCCAGGGAGGCGTCTTTAGATCGCTTGATGGCGGCGTCACCTGGACGCCTATTTTCGACAACGCGCAATCGCTGGCTATCGGATCATTGGCACTGGACGCGACTCGCGACTGGTTGTGGGTGGGGACTGGCGAAGCCAATGGTTCGGCCGACAGCTTCGCTGGTGTAGGTCTCTATCGCGTCGAAAATGCCAGTACCAGCGCCACGCTGGTGGGGCCTATCAATCCCATCCGTAATTACATTAATGGCAGCGGCAATCCTGTCAGTGCCGGCTTTTTTAGCGGCCGCAGCATCAGCAAAATTGTCCGAGTTCCGAATGATCCAAACACGCTTTACTGCGGAGTTGCCGGAGGTGTGATCGGCCTGGGTGGGAATCCGCCGCTTGGCAATGCTATACCACCGCTCGCGATGCGGGGCCTCGTGCGTCTGTCGAATGTGCTTGGCCCGCCGGCTGGAATAACCGGCACACGCATCGCAGTTAGCACCACCGACACAGGTCAGGGCCTTTGCGCATTCGATATCCCTTGTACCGTCAATCGAAATGTAAACGATCTCGTGCTTGATCCCCAGGACCCGTCCGGCAATACGCTCATCGTCTGGCTCAACGGAGTTAGCCTTGCAGGTGATGGTGGGATTTACCGCTCGACGAACGCGATGTCCGGCTCGCCAACATTTACCCAAACTCTAATTACCACGTCGACCAGCACCTCGAATGGCCGCGGTGAGTTGCGGGCATATGCGAGGGGCGGCACGACAGTGGTCTACGCCGCCAGTGGTGAACCTGTCGGAGGGGGGACACTCTGCACGGCGACTTCACAGTCCGGCGCCTTGCGTCGCTCAGTCGACGGTGGTGTGACCTGGTCCGGCAAGCTTCCCGGCGGCGGTGGCTTCTGCGGCGGCCAATGTTTCTACAACATCGGCTTTGATGTGCTGCCGGGAGCGGGGACGTCAACCGACAAGCTTCTGCTCGGCGGCAATGTATCGAACACTCAGACGGGCGGGATAGCCTGCGCGCGCCAGGAGGCGACTTCACTTAACGGCGCGGCTACTTCGTTCACGGCTCACGATGCGATTACGCACGCTGACACTCACGCAATTAAATTCGCTCCCTCGGATCCGAATATCGTATACCGCGGAGATGATGGCGGAATTTGGAAATCAACGAACGGCGGCGACACCTGGGTGCCGCTCAACAACACTACGTTTCGCGCAACGCAGTTCCAAAGCCTGGCCCTGCATCCAACTGATCCTGATTTCACGCTGGGAGGAACCCAGGACAACGGCACTGAGAGATTAACGAGTGGCCCCACGTGGTTGCATTCAGACGATGGCGATGGAGGATTTACTGAGATAGACCAGAATGCAGTCAACACAACGACTGTTACCATGTACCATACCTATTTTAACCAGGCCGGCACGCAGATCGGTTATGCGCGCACTCTCAATGGCAACCAGGGCCCCGTATGGGGTTTCCTGGGTTGCTCGGGGACCGCCACAACCAGAGGAATTTCCTGCACAAACACGGTCAATTTCTACGCCCCAATGGCGCTTGGTCCAGGAACTCCAAATCCGGTGTATTTGGGAACGGATCGTCTATATCGTTCAGCCGACGCCGGCCTCAACAACACAATCGTAAGCCAGGCGCCGTTGGTGGCCGGCGTTCCTATCAGCACCATCGGAATCGCCAAAAACGATGACAATTACCGCATCGTCGGTCTGAACAATGGCGCCTTGTTCTTTACCACGACAGGTTCATCGACTTTAACCAATCTGGATCCAACCGGCGGCGGAGGCACGATTCCCGATTTCTATGTCGGTCGTCTGGTCTTCGATCCTAACGACAAAAACACCGTGTACGTTTCGCTAAACGGTTTTGCCGGCGGCACTGCCTCATCTCAGTCGCACGTCTGGAGAGTTACAAATCTGAATACCACGCCGGTTAAGACGCCAATCAACGGTTCGGGAGCCAATACGCTGCCCGACGTTCCCGTGAACGCTTTCGCCGTCGATACAAATGATCCTTCGCACCCCGGCGTCTCGGTGTTGTATGCCGGCACTGACATTGGCGTCTATCAATCGGTTGATGGCGGCGCCGACTGGGTGCCGTTTGGAATTGGGTTGCCCCGGGTCGCGGTGTTCGACATGGGCATTCCCAATGGGAAGCGAGTGCTGCGTATCGCGACGCATGGACGCGGCATGTGGGAGATCGAGATTCCCAACTGCATGATGACTAAACCGGCAGACATTACCGTTGGTAATGATCTCGGCCAGTGCGGCGCCACGGTGAATTATCCTGATCCGAGCTTCACCGGGAGTTGTGGCACGATCACTTGCTTGCCGGCATCCGGCTCCTTCTTTGCACTGGGAGCGACAACCGTTACCTGTACCAGCCAGGCTAGTACGAGTACCAGCTTCACTGTCACTGTGAATGACACTGAACCGCCAACGGTTACTCCTATCTCAGTCACGATGCCCACGCTCGGCTACGTCAACCACGATATGATTAATGTGGGATTGTCCGGCGGCAGCTTTAGCGACAATTGTGGCACTGCGACCCGGCAGATACTTGTCTTTGGTAACGAGGATGATGAAACCGACACTGGCGACGGCAACTTCTCGCCCGATGCCAGCAACATTGACATCGGTACCTTGCGTTTGCGCGCTGAGCGCATCGGCGGTGGGAAGGGCCGCGTGTACTTGATCGTGGTCAAAGTCACCGACACGGCGGGCAACGTGTCCGTCACGGTTGCCACGGTCGTGGTGCCAAAGAGCACCAGCAGGGCAGATGGCGATGCGGTTAACGCGCAGGCAGCGGCCGCAGGAGCATATGCGCTGTCGCACGCCGGCGCGCCGCCTCCAGGCTACTTCGTGATTGGGGATGGTCCAATCATCGGTCTTAAGCAATAGCCATACTGCAGGCAAAATTAGCAGGGCACGGGAATTCATTCCGTGCCCTTTTTTGTGGCGCTGCTCTTGCACTTACGACCGTGCCTTCCAGGCGAGCAAACGATATCGAACCGATTTGTGATAGTCCTTCGTCAAGGCTTTCCCTCAAAAATCAGATTTAGCTCCAGGTCAGAAGTGTTCCGTTCGTGTTGCTTCGTGTGATTTCGTGGATCGTGCTTGTGCCGAACGAACAGAAACGATCCACGAAATCACACGAACTACACAAATCTCATTACCCCGTTTAATCGACTTTTGAGGCAAGCCCCTTCGTCGGAACCTCGGGAAAATGCTCAAAACTTTTCCGCATAACGACTGGCTTTCACAAACTCGTTGCAGTCCCTGACCATGAGGATGTCTTTGATTGCCTGCTGCTTGTCTGTCGCTTTCTTGTAGTACGCCTCGATGATTTTGTATCCCATCCAATATCCAAGATCGCCGGGTCGATCGTCTTTCGCGCTGCCCGAGTAAAGCCAATGAGAGACGTCCGTGCCATTCATCTCTTTCTGAAACTGGTCCCACAGTTGAGGCTCGCGCTGATTGGCCCACACATGAGCTCTCTGAGTCGTCATCAACAACCGGCCGAGCGCAAGTCCGCTGATAAAATCCGCGCTGCCTTCGTTCAGACACTTGCAGAGTAAAGTGTCCTGCGCGCCATAAGCCTGAAGAAAATGAACGAACTCATGCACGATAACAGGTGGCAGTTCACTGAGTGCCAGGGCGTGTTCTTTTTCCCATTTGCCGAGTTCGTCTGTAGGCACACCCGGGCCGAGCGCGTACATTTCAGCATCGATGAGCAGACCTTCGTCGGCAGCTTTTCCACCACCACCAAAATTACCAATGGCGAAGTACGTGTCAGGAAAGGTGGGAGGCGGATAGAGTTCCTTCAGCTTGCCAAATGCCGCCACGGTTTCGGTCCGTTCCTTCTGAATGTCCAAAGAGACTGGGCGGATAGCTTTGTAATAGTTGCCGTAACTCTCAACGACCTTGGCAAGTTCCGCGGCGTCGATGCGTCCGATGTTGTTGAGCTCCTGCAGGCCCACTGTGCCCGCATCAATATATTCTCGCTGAAAGATTGCCGCGCGGTCTTTCGGCGCGACTGCCATGGCGTGATCGTAAGCTTCCCAGAACAGGGCGATGTCAGAGGTGATGAAGCGCGAGTTATTTGGATCGCTATGGTTTTTTGCGTATTTCGCTTCCTGACGTTCGCACACAGTTACAACCTTTGGCCATCGCGCGTCGTCGTGCAGGGAAACCAGATCGCTATCTGCTTGAAGATGCGCCGAGTGGTGATAGCCGGCCCGGATCGATTCATTTAGCCGCTGAAAGGCTTTGTCCTTGTTACCTGCCCGCGCCCACCAGCACGCGGTGTCATAGAGCAGACCTGAATTGTGTCGCCCGCGCGCGATGACTTCTTCCATCAGTTCGGCAGCTTTTGCGTAATTCTTTTGTCTTAGAGCCGCCCTCGCTCGTGTGAAAAGATCGCTAATTGACGGGGTTTGCGTGGTCTGCGGAGCTGATCTTGACGCGGGCGGAACATAGCTGAACAGGGTAAGAGCGAAAAAGAGAACTATGAGTACGCGCATGATGCTCCTTTCATCCTTGCTGACGACGATCCGGGGCGAAAGACAAGGTTGTCTCCCATTGTCGAAAGCTGTTTTGAAGAAAACTTAAGGTGAGCGAAGGATTGAGCGAATTGAGCCACGCTTTCTTCGTCTAATTCCTCCTCTGTGTGTTAGTGCAGAATAATTGGATCAGGTTTCAGATTCTTAGTGAAAGAGAAACGATTCGCAGCATGGATAGCAGTCAACAGCACCGAAGGGAGTCACGAGCACGCCTAATGGACGCGCGTTGCCCGGGAGCAATCAATGCGATCCAGAGCCTTCATTTCTTATGTATAAGAAAGTCAATAAATGCGCGGCGGACAGCTTTTGATTGCTAATGGCTGGATTCGAGAGTAGAGTCACTACGCATTTGTGAACTAAGACACACACGCTTGGACGCTTGCCGCTTCTCATTGACCTTCCGGCAGCCGGCACTTCATGTGAGTTGAAACGAGCCGCTCTAACACCGTTGCCAGGAAAATAT
>JBKPEE010000134.1:0-29087 GCA_046728235.1 Acidobacteriota bacterium | reverse complement strand
ATCGGCACAAGGCGTCAGGATGTTGCCCGGAGCCACGTCGTTGTTGTTGTTGTTGTTGCCGACGACGCCGCCAATCGTACAGCCGGCTGGAACAGTTACAGTCTGACCGATGGCAAGCAATTCGCTGAAATCACCCTGACGCTCTTTCAGCGTAGGCACCAGAAACTTTGACGAGCCTTCATCAACTTGCTGGTAATAACGTTCGTAGCCAACGAAGAAGAAGACTTTATCTTTAAAGCCGTAGTAAGGTTTGCCTCCTTCACCAAAGCGCGGCAGGTAAAGGGGTCCGCCGATGTTGCCGCCCGGGTAATTGTACTTACTCTTTGGCCGGGCTACGCCGCCGATGCTTTTCGATCGATCATTGGCTTGAAACCTGTAATTGCGGAAGTAATCGTATAGCGAACCGTGAAAGTTATTACTTCCACTCTTCGTCGTAGCGCTGATCGCTACGGCGCTTGAGCCGTGCTCAGCGGCATAGTTACTGGTCTGGATCCTCACCTCCTGGACCATGTCCGGATTCGCGGTGATGGCGCTGCCATTGTTGGCGCCAAAATCCATCATGTGCGAGCCGTCAATGGTCACATTGTTTTCTTCGCCGCGCAGGCCGTTCACATGGTACTGATTAGTTGAATTAGCGCCGGCGAGGAATCCGGTTTGCTCAAGAACTGTATTGTCGGGAGCCACCACGCCCGGCAGGATACGCAACAACTCAACGGCGCTGCGGCTGACGATCGAAAGATTCTTAATCTGGTCGGCGGTGATCGTATTCTCTCTGGCGCCCGTCTCGGTCTGGAGTTGATCTGCAGCCGCACTGCTCACGACCGTTACCGTCTCTGATGGTTGGCCCACGTCCAAGGTGACATCAACTGCACGCGTGCTGGCGGTTTCTACGGCCACGCCAGATTGGTTTACAGTTTTAAAACCGGGCGACTCTACCCTCAGGGTGTAGGTTCCGGGAGTCACGAAGGTGAAGACATATTGGCCCTCATCGTTGCTTGTCGTCTTGCGTTCGCCCTTAGTGGCCTCGTTAATCAGCGTCACCGTGCCATTCGGGACGACCGCGCCCTTCGGGTCTTTCAACGTCCCGCGCAGAGTGGCACTGCCCGTCACTTGTGCAGACGTCGTGACCGCTACCGCAGCACACAACACGAAGGCGGCAAAAAGCGACCCAAACTGAAACACACGGAATTTCCTTCCTGAAATACGTACGCCGAGCATCATGTTAGCCTCCAAAGGAAGAGCTCAAACAGATAACTGACGAGTGCGCAATGAAGGCGCTTCCTCTGATCATCGGATCAGCAGACAGCAGCCTTGATGGCACAGACATTGAGACCAAGTTGCACGATGGGCTTGAAATCAATCGCCCCCGCCTTGAACTCAAACAACGAGTAATTACCTGAACTTCGAAAATCGACTTTGGACTTGAAAACCGAGTTAACGACGCTTTGTTGCAGTACCTGACAAAAGCCTTACTACTCCCGCCCGCACTCTTTGTCAAGAGTTTTTTTTAGCCTAGCTTAATTCGTAACCCCTGTTTTGAATTGTTCGTTGAAAGACGTTGCAGACCGGAAAGCGCACACGCAAGGTAAATGCCGCTGGTCAGGAAATAGAAGCGTTACCGCTAACACCTAACATTTTTGCCAGTTGCGAGATTTTCCTCTGAGGACTCTGCGAGGCAACATTCCAAGATTTTGAAAAACTATCCGAAGTCTCAGATTTTCTTAACCGGTTAATGCGGAGGTGAATTTCCCAGCCAGCACCAGGCTCAGCGCTCCGAGTAATCGCGTATTAGCACCCAGCGTGGAAGGTATCACGCGAGCAGATTGCAATCCGCGACAGATGCTGCTGTGAGCGACCGTGTCGTTCAACTCGTCGGCGATGATGGGCCACGCACGCGCAATCCGGCCGCCGACTATCACGGCTTCGGGACTTAAGCCCTTCATCAGATTCGAAATTCCCAAACCCAGATAATGGGCGGTTTCGACCAGGGCCTGGCGAGCGACTTTCTCGTTTTGCAACGCGCGATCGACAAGCTGGTCGAACGTGATGGCGGGAGCCTGTGCCCCGTTCGACATGGAGGCATAGCGCGCCAGTGCAGCACGCTCTGAAGCGAATGCCTCCCAACATTCATGACTGCCGGCAGCGCATGCCACGGGCGCGTCCTTCGCGATCGTCATGTGTCCGAACTCGCCCGCGGCCCCACTTATACCGTGATAGATCTGCCCGTCGAACACAATGCCGGTTCCCAAACCTTCTTCAACCAACACCAAAATGAAATCTCGCGCGTCGAGAATCTCCGGACGTACCAGCCACAGTTCAGCTAGCGCAGCTGCATTAGCGTCGTTGTCTACCAGCACAGTCCTTCCGGTGGCCGCATGTAATTCGGCGGCCACAGGCCATTCCCGCCATTTGAAGTACGGAACGAATATAGCCTCGCCAGTCTCCGGATCAACCAGGCCCGGCAGACTGATGCCAATGGCTTCAATACCCGGTTCGCTGCTCAAAAACTCCTGTACACGTTCCTGAATCTGCTTAAACGTAGTCTCTACGTTGGGGTTCGTCCGAAACGATTCGCGCTTCAGAATTCGCCCCACCAGATCGCCGGTGGCGACCACGGTTTCGGCTGTCCCCAGATCCACACCTATAGCGATTGGTCCACCAGCCCGCAGACGCAGCAGCAGTGGCGGCCGCCCGCCGGTGGATTCCCCTTCGATCTCATCAATCAGTCCCCGGGCTTTTAATTCTTCGACGATTAAAGAGACGGTCGATCGCTGTAAGGCGGTCTCATGAGAGATCTCGGCGCGCGAGATTGGTTCCTTCTCGCGCACATAGTTCAGGACGATTTGCCGATTGATGTGGCGAATCGTATCGGCGCGAGCTACGTTCGCTTTCTTCAAATTTATTAGTCGCACGTGCTTCCCGTCACCTCGCGACAGAATATTGACTGGGGGGGCAGAACCCAGCTCTGAGACAGCGTGTATCGTTCGATTTGGTTTGCAGACCTGGAACCGCCGACATTATGACTCTGACTCGGCATGAGTCAAGGGGACGTTGGCTGCTGGCGGTGACAGCGAGCATCCTGCCGCGGTATTTGATATAGGTGACTCAGTTAAGAATTGCCGCACCGCCAACGGCGCGGAATGTAATAGCCCGGCCCAACAGAGGCCGTGTCAAAACTCGAATTCCTCTTCATGTTTTTCTTCGTGTTAGTTCGTGTGATTTCGTGGATCGTCCGTTACGCCGCCAAAACAACGATCCACGAAATCACACGAAACATCACGAAACGCGGCAACGTGCAGAATCCAACCCAAATGACTTTCGAAAGTGGCACAGGAGTGCTGTTTGTGGTATTCACACTTGGGATATGCGGCGCCGGGAGGGCTAACGCACAGCCGCTTAGAAACCTTGAGGGGCGGTTTTTCGTTATGCCCAGTGGCTACCAGGGAGGTCTTCGTGTTCTGTCCTCGATGTGCATCTGAGCAAAGCAATGACTTGAAGTTTTGCAAATCGTGCGGGGCGCACTTAGAAGCCGTCCGTCAGGTTATCGACACGCGCGGAACCCCGGGGGAAATCGATTGGAGCAAGACCTGGGTCGCTGACATGTTTCTCTCGCCGGCTGAGCGAAAGCGAAAGCTACGTGAACAGGAACTCGAACGGCGACGCGGAATTACGCCTGAAGTAAAACGCGGCAATGAAATTAAAGCCGGCGTCATCACCAGCTGCGTTGGCGCGGGCGTGGCCATTTTTCTGTACATGCTCATGCAAGGGATCATTCTGAGCGGGAATGCGGCGCCGGGTGCTGACGCGATTCTCAGTCGTTTGTGGGTTGCCGGTGTGATTCCGATCTTCGTGGGCCTCGCCCTGATCATCAACGGCGTGTTCGTGAGCAAGAAGCTAGCCGAAATTCATGGTAGGCAAACAGGAGCAGACCCTCGCAGTTTGAAGGCCGAGGATTTTTCAGCCCCACATCTCGGCGACTCGCCAGACTTACTTGAGCCCGGCTTCAGCGTGACGGAAAGGACGACCAAGCATTTGGGCAATGCAGAAACGCTCAAACGCAACCAGGACTGATCCTTTCATCTGACTGCCATCAAAACTGGGCTTTCCACGAATACGCGAACACGTAACGGCCAGAACCGAGGTCAACAACCACGGAGCTGCCGACGCGAGTGATGCTCGAAATACCCTCGCCCATGGCGAGTGCTTTGCCGCTTTCGGTTACCTGATTGTCCGCCACGTTCGGCAAGCGCACGGTCGCGCGGCTGTTCGCGGGAATCTCGACTGTGAGTTCGATGCGACCATCCTTCAGTTGCCAGGCCGAGGTGACTCTTCCATATTGAGTCAGGTGACTGGCGCGCGCTCGCGTTAAGCCTCCACCCGGTTGAGGCTGGATGAGAATGTGTTTGTAACCGGGAGCTTCTCGGTCCACCTCGATACCGGTCACCACGCGATACATCCAATCGCCGATGGCCCCGTACGCGTAATGATTGAACGAATTCATGCCTGCGTCCTGGAATGACCCATCGGGCTTTTGACCGTCCCAGCGTTCCCAGATCGTGGTCGCGCCCTGCTTCACTGGATACAACCATGACGGGTACTGATCCCGATTTAGTAAGAGATAAGCTTCCTTCAGATAACCATAGCGGCTCAGCACGTGACACAGGTAAGGCGTGCCCAGGAAACCGGTGGTCAGGTGGCCTCGTGTGCGCACGTCGCGCGCGAGTCGCTCAGCCGCGGCCGCTCGCAACGACTCGGGCAATAGATCGAATTCCAGCGCCAGCACGTAAGCGGTTTGCGTGTCTTCACCAACGCGACCGCGCTCAGTAACAAACTCCTTTTGGAAAGCACTTCGTATCTTCGCGAACAGATCAGCGTATCGCGCCGCGTCATTCTCTTTGCCGAGAACGCCGGCGATTTGCCGCATCAAATCCGTTGAGTGCGCATAGAAGGCAGTGGCGATGAAATCCTTGCTGGTGGTCGCGCCAGGATAATCGGGACGCGTGGTCGCAAAAGCGAGCCAGTCACCAAAGTGATAATCTCCATCCCAGATGTAATCGTCGCCGGCCCGTTGGCGCATGTACTCGATCCATTTCGCCATGCTGTCATACTGTTCGGCGAGCACGCGCTTGTCGCCATAAGTGAGATACATCGTCCAGGGAATAATCACGGCCGCATCGGCCCAACCGGCTGCTCCGCCCGCTGGTTTGCCGGCGGCCGACAGCACGTCGGGAATCACATATGGAATGCTGCCGCTGCCGAGCTGGTCCGCGGCCATGTCTTTGAGCCACTTGGTATAGAACGCTGCGGTATTCATGTTGAAGATCGCTGTGCGCGCAAACACCTGGGCGTCGCCGGTCCAACCTAATCGCTCGTCGCGCTGGGGACAATCGGTAGGCACATCGAGGAAATTGCCCTTCTGGCCCCAGACGATGTTGTGTTGAAGTTGGTTGATGAGCGGACTCGAGGTCTCAAACTCGCTCGACGGTTCCATGTCCGAATGAATTACGACGCCGGTCAAACTGTCGGCGGTTAATTCTCCCGGATACCCCTGGACACTTACGTAACGGAATCCCTGAAAGGTGAAATGCGGTTCGAAAGTTTCGGGCCCGCCACCTTTCAAAGTGTATTTCACTGTCTGTTTCGCGCCGCGCAAATTGGCTGTGTAGAAGTTGCCATCTTTGTCCAGCGTTTCGGCGTGTTGCAGCGTGACGGTGGTGCCGGCAGTTCCCTGACACCTCAAACGCACCCAACCAACCATGTTCTGTCCCAGATCGGCGACCGTCTCTCCCGCCGGAGTTTTGATGATGCGGACAGGTTTCAGCTCCTCGGCTTTTCGCACTGACGGACCAGCGGGCGCAATCAGAAGGTCTTTGCGATATGCGGCGACCTTTACTCCTGACCAATCTTTGTCGTTGTAGTCTGGTGAAGTCCAATCGACTTTCTCGAGGCGCGCATCGTAAGTTTCGCCATGATAAATTTCGGACATGAGAATGGGACCGGTTGCAGACTTCCAATGCTGATCGGTGCCGACGATTTCGTGACGACCGTCCGCGTAATCGATGCGAAGCTGCATTAGCAGCGCCAGTCGATCTCCATAGAAATTGCGGCGCCCGCTGAAACCAATATTGCCGCGATACCAGCCGTTGCCGAGGATCACGCCTACGGCATTCTTGCCGTTGCGCAGCAAACTTGTAACATCATACGTCTGGTATTGCAGTCGCTTGTTGTAGCTGGTCCAGCCCGGCGTGAACAGCCCGTCACCGACGCGCCGCCCATTCAAATACATTTCGTAAAGGCCGTGACTGGTCACGTACGCGCGCGCTTCCTTTACTGCACCTTTCGTCTGAAACGTGTGGCGAAGAAGCGGCGAGGGCTGCGGCGCGGAAGCGTCGTCAGTCAAATCGGGTTCGATCCAGGCAGCCTGCCAGTCTGACGGTTGCAGCAGTCCCATCTCCCAATAAGCTGACGAACTCCAGGACGAAGCTTCGTCCCGGTCATCCCAAACGCGCACTCGCCAGGAGTACCGCTGCGCTGAGCGCAACTGCGGCCCTTCATAAACGCGCTGGATCGATTCATCAGATTTGACCTTGCCCGAATCCCAAATCAGATTTCGCCCCATCTGCAAATCTGTAGCGGTGGCCGCAACCTGGATTTGGTAGGCCGATTGAAAGGTCCCGCGCCGCTCAGATTGAAGTTGCCAACTTAATCGCGGCTGGCGCACGTCAATGCCAACTGGGTTTTCTTTATACTCGACGCGGAGAGTGGTGACCGCAGGCGCAGCTGTCGGAACTGGGAGAACCGCCCATGCGCTGCTTAGCAGGGCGACAGAATTAAGGAAGACGAAGATACCGCGAATCATGATCTTGGACTAAAGCTGGAGCCCGACTGGAGCGCAACCGTCCCGGTTGCTCTTTTCAGTTCGCGCTGCGCGCTCATTGCAAGCGAGACGCTTGCGCTCCAGTGGTTACGTTCTGGGAGCCGGCGTCGCAGACCGCATTGGCTCCCCTTTTTCAGGTCAATCATCGTGCCTCGATAGCGATCGAGGCCGGGGGCAACCCTGCCGAGGTTGCCTTCAGATTTATTCGCCCGGCCTTTCCTTTTGATTGAATGATCGCCAGCGCCATTCCATGAAACGCCTGCCGGTGATTGGCTTTGAATGACTCGTGACTGATCTCGCTTCCGTTGTCCACGCCCGCGATAAAGCCCGGACCACTCAATGCAAAGTTAACCAGATTGTCGGCGCGCGGCACGAGCACGCCCGTGCGATCGACGATCTTCACCGTGACAAACGACAGATCCGTACCGTTGGCTTTAATCGTTCGGCGATCGGCGCTGAGGATTATTTTGGCAGGTTGCTGAGCGGTGCGCACTTCATCAGTCAATACCACTTGACCGTTTTTGTGAGAGACAGCTCGCAGTGTCCCCGCGGCAAACGGCACGCGCCACTGGACATGCAAGTCGTCGCCCTGCTTGCGCTTTACGCCCAGTGATTTTCCGTTGAGAAACAACTCGACGTCATCCGCGTTGTTGAAGTAAGCCCACACATCAACCTCGTCGCCAGGCTTCCAATTCCAATGCGGCAAAAGGTGCAGCACCGGCTTGTTGGTCCATTCGCTCTGGTACATGTAGTAGCTGTCCTTGGGAAACCCAGCCAGGTCGATGATTCCGAAATAGGAACTGATCGCCGGCCACGGGTAAGGCGTTGGCTCGCCGATGTAGTCCCAACCTGTCCAGATGTACATACCGGAGAAGAACGGATACTTCTTCACAATCTTCCAGGTCTCTTCATGAGTTGACCCCCACGGGGCACTGCAGTTGTCGTAAGCCGAGCACGAATAGTCCTTGTTACCTTCTTTGAAGGGTTGGTCCCAACGCGCAGGCCAGCGGCGGATCACCCCGGACGGCATGTCATAGCTGTCGCGGGTGGCCAGCGCCGAGGTCGTCTCGGTCCCGATTATCGGCCGGCCCGGAAACATCTTCTGGAATTCCGGAATCTTGTTGTGTTGATAATTGGTGCCCACCAAATCAAGACCGCCGGCCGTAATCAAAGTGTTCTTTTCACTCACAAAATTGCACGCGGAAGTGACCGGACGAGTCTTGTCGAGACCACGAATGATGTCCGAAAGCTCTTTGCCGATGCGGCCGGCTTCGGGATTCCCATTCCACTGTTCACTGATCTCGTTGCCAATGCTCCAGATAAAAACGCTTGGATGATTACGATCGCGCAGGACCATGTCTTCAAGATCCCGGCGGTGCCACTGGTCCCAATCGAGGTGGTAATCAAACTTCGTCTTCTGTTGCTTCCACATGTCAAAGGCTTCATCCATCACGATGAAACCCAGGCGATCGGCCAGCTCCAGCAACTCCGGCGCGGGCGGATTGTGCGAGGTGCGCAGCCCGTTCGCGCCCATGGCTTTGAGCATTTCCAGCTGCCGCTCGAGCGCGCGCGTATTGATGGCCGCCCCCAGCGCGCCCAGATCGTGATGATTGCATGTGCCGCGAATCTTTACCGGCCTACCGTTAAGCAGGAAGCCTTTGTCGATGTCAAAGACGAACGAACGGATGCCCAACGGCGTCTCGTACCGATCGACCGTGCGGCCCTGCTGTTCCAATTGGGAAACGACTTTGTAAAGGTAAGGCCTGTCATCCGACCACACGGCGGGATGCGGGACAGTCATCGTATGACTCACTTCAGCCTGAGCGGATCTCGCGAAGACGTTTCGCTCGATCATGCGAGTGACTTCTCGTCCGGTTGCGTCGTAAATGATGTTTGCCAGGCTCACCGGCGCCGAACTGGCTGAATCATTGCGCAGCTTCGTGATGATCGTCACCGTGGCGGATTGCTCAGAAACTGTGGGCGTCGTTACATACGTGCCCCAATGCTCGACGTGAATCTTGTCAATGGTTGTCAGCCAGACGTTCCGGTAAATTCCTGAGCCGGAATACCAACGCGAGTTCGGCTGCTGAGAATTATCGACCTTGACTGCAATCACGTTCTTCGGTGAGCCAGGATTGAGAAAAGGCGTCAATTCGTATTCAAAAGAGCTGTAGCCGTACGGCCGCTTACCAAGATAATGCCCGTTGATCCAAACCTCGCTGTTGCGATACACGCCATCGAAGTCAATGAAGATGAGTTTCTCTTTCGCAGTTGCCGGCACGCTAAAGGTCTTGCGGTACCAGCCAATGCCGCCCGGTAGTGCGCCACCTCCGGTGCCTGCCGGGTTCTTCTCGTCAAACGCGCCTTCGATACTCCAGTCATGCGGCAGATTCAGCTCCCGCCATTGTGAATCATCAAACTTCGGATCATTTGCCCCGGCAACATCACCAAGATGAAAGCGCCAGTCCTCGTTAAAGCTCACCGTCTTATCCGGCCGCGGGTTGGCGGCGAGGTTCGCGACCAGGCACAGGACTACGACAACGATGGCGGTGAGCCAGCAAATGATTGTGATCTCTCTTCGCATTGTTTCTCCTTGCATCGGCTTTGACTCAAAAGTCAGAACTAGCTCTGTGGTCAGAAGTGTTCCGTTCGTGTTGCTTCGTGTAATTTCGTGGATCGTCCCTGTCTCCCAAACGAACAGAAACGATCCACGAAATCGCACGAACTACACGAAACTCATTACCACGTTTAATCGACTTTTAAGGCAAAGCCCCTCGCGTCGACGTTACGGTCGAGGTTATTTAACAACGGCGCTTCGCACCAGGTGCTCGCGCTCATCGGGTTTCCTCTCCACGCCTGGTTTCCTTCCCGTCACCCTAAAGGTTTGTACGAGGCCCAGATTAATCACCGCACTAAACCAAAAAGAGAAAAACGATCCGGCCCTTTGTCTTCTTAAGTTGCTGATACCGAATTGGCGAAAGGTCTCGAGACATTGACCGGTAAATATGAAATCGACCAGCGCGACCCGCCCGCCCGGCTTTACTACTCTGGCCATCTCTCCCAACATCTGGTCGCGCTCGGCGGCATTGTCCACCTCATGTAACACGAAATTTGACACCGCGACATCGAAGCAGTTGTCGACGAAAGGCAAACGCCGCACGTCGCCCTTTATCAATTCCACACGATCTATGACGCCCTCGAGCCGTGCGTTTCTGGCAGCGCCTTGTGGCTGATTGCCGGTCAAAGCACCAGGCACCCAAAGGTCGAGGCCAATTCCCTTCCCGCTCGTAAGCCGGTGCGCAGCGCCGGTCAACAACAGACCCCGTCCACAGCCGACATCGAGAACAAGTTCATCACCGCGCCACGGTATGGTGCTTAAAACTGAGTCGCGAATGCGGAGCTTGCTGACTTTGCTATACCAGATCATCCCGCAGGCGCCGAGCAGAAAGTAAATTCCGATCATTATCGCAGCAATCCAGACGATGGGGTGCTGGTGACCCGGGATACCGGACAGCAACGCCGCGGCAAAACCGCAAACACTGACTACGAACAGCCCAATCACAATAGCTGGTGAGTCAATACCGTAATCCGGCCGGGTCGACATGTTCAGTCATTTATGGTGACGCGCACCGTGCGCGTGACTCACGGTTGGTGTGCCCATGCCCACGTCAGAAATGCCTTGCAGCTAGTCGCATCAGGTAAGCGCCGTTAGGCGCTCAATATTTATAGAAACAAATCGTTTACAAACTCGCGCTCCGTTAGGAGCGCCATATAAAGCTGTCGAACATCGCGCTCCTAAAGGAGCGCCGGTCGATCAGTTCTGCTTCGGTTCTATAAACATTCCGCTCCTAACGGAGCTAGGCGCGCGTCGGAATCGTTTCGTGGTTGCTATCCGGTTTGCCAGCGCGCATTAGTGCAACGGGAGCCCCAGAGCCTTGACGGTTTCCGCGTCCGGTGTGGCGTGCCCGTCGACCTTGTTTACTACTGAAAAGCCGCCCGCATAGTCCCACATGGTCCAGCCGATGCCGTGCTTCTCAAGAGCCGCTCGCATGTCGGCGATCCAGCGCGCGCGATCTGCCGGATTTGAAAAACGCCGGAACGCGCCGAACTCGTTGCAGGTCACCAGCACGTGATGCTTCGCGCCCCATTCCGAAGCCATGCTGATATCGCGATCGATACGCTCGGCATTCCAACGATCCTGGCCATAGTGAACCAGATTGAATCGCGCCGGCTCGTCCGTGATCGTGTCCAGAATTTTTGCTACCGACTCAGGACTCGAGGGATAAGGCACGTTGCGATAGAACTGCAGATTTGGACCAGCCCAATTCGCGCCCTGATGTGTGAACGCGAACGGTTCGTAGTAGTGAAAATTATAGATGACATTCGGATCGGCATAAGGCTCGAGCGCGAGCATCTCCCAAAGACCAGACCAGCGATGCCCTGACACGATGATCGTATGCTTCGGAGCGCCGGCGCGAATCGCCGCCACCAGCTTGGCCTGAATGCCGAACCAGCGATAAGCATCTTCAACCATCGGCTCGTTAATCGTTTCCAGAAACACCACTTCCGGATCACGGGTTGAAAGGTGCTGGGCGAAGGCGCGCCAAAATTTGGCAAAATTCTCCACCTGCCGATCTTCCTTCAGGCGAAGCTTGAATTCATCGGAAGGATGGACGTCTACGATCACGGCGAGTCGCTGCGCCAGAATCATGTCCAGTGCGGCATCGAAATAACGCAGGTAGTCCGACTTCAGCGAAGCCGGATCGTTCGCGTTTATGAGCGGCGCTGGTTCGACCGTAAACCGCACATGGTCGAAGCCCATCGATTTGATCAGGGCGATATCCTCTGCAGTCGTATGGCTTTCGAGATGCTCTTTGGAATAGTCGTTGTTGGCTGCTTGTGCGAACCAATGGCTCAGATTAATGCCATGCCTGAGGCGCGCAAACCGAGCCCGGACTACGTCCGGGCCGGCTTGCTCAGCTCGCGCGCGCCGCGCTGAGGCAGGCTTCGAGATTGACACAAACGCCAAACTAACGCATAAGATGGCGGCGAAAATTGAGGCGCTTCGTCTCAACATGCCGCTTCTTTTAGCAGGCATGAATGAGAAAAGCAAAATCGAAGTGTGGCACAGGTGACGGTTCACCGCTGCGTCCGAAGAGGTTAGAAGCTGAAGTTACCTGATTTGTTCGTGGCATTTCGTGTGAATTCGTGGATCGTTCGCGTGGGTTAGAAACGATCCACGAAATCACACAAAGAAACACGAAGAGAACACCAACTCCAACATGCGAACTACACGCAGGATGCGCGTGCCGCATAACATAATCGTTCGCTCGACACGCCGCCTTGCAAAATATCCACATGAGGTCGCCCTTGAAATCAAAACACTGCCTTTGGCTCGCGCCACTATTGCTGCTGCTAATCACTTTCTCGGCACACTCACAGCCTAATCGGGCCAGATCCGGCACAGCCAAACTGACCATTTCCATTCCGATTAATGCCGGTTGGCAATTCCGCGAAGCCGGTAAAGATCTGTGGCATGCGGCGACAGTTCCCGGCTGTGTTCACACCGATCTTCTGGCGAACAAGTTGATTGACGATCCTTTTTATCGCGATAACGAACAGAAGCAACAGTGGATCGGAAAGACGGATTGGGAATATCAGACGCACTTCGCCGTTACGCCGGCGACCCTCAAGCGCGAAAATATCGAATTGGTCTTTGCAGGCCTGGATACCTATGCGGATGTCTATCTAAACGATGAGCTCATTCTGAACGCCGACAACATGTTTCGCACCTGGCGCGTAGACTGCAAACGCGCGCTGAAACTCGGCGACAACGTCCTGCGCGCCCGATTTCGTTCGCCGGTTAAGGAGGTGCTGCCGGTGATGGCGCGAATCAACTATGAACTGCCGGCGCCAAACGATCAGGGCGAGAAGACTTCGCCCTACACTCGCAAAGCGCCTTATCAGTACGGTTGGGATTGGGGACCGCGTTTCGTGACGAGCGGCATTTGGCGCCCGGTATCTTTGGAGGCGTGGGACAAGGCGCGCGTGAACGACGTGCAGATTGTGACCGACAAGGTCGTGTCTGACGTAGCTTCGTTAACCGCGAATGTCGAGGTTGAGGCGAGTGCTCCGGTGCGGGCAATCGTAATCCTGAATAATTTGACCGATCACACCGTCGCCGGGCGAAAAGAAATTCCATTAGCAAAAGGTGTCAACCGAGTTTCACTCGGCTTGCGCTTAGCGCACCCGCAACTTTGGTGGCCGAACGGCCTGGGCGCTCATCCCCTCTACAATTTTCAGGCACAGGTGATCATCAATGGCGCGTCGATCGATCAGAAGCGTACGCGCATAGGTGTGCGAACGCTTGAGTTGCGCCAGACACCGGACGAATCAGGCAAGAGTTTCGCCTTCTTCATCAACAACATTCCGGTTTTTGCCAAGGGCGCCAACTGGATTCCGGCTGACAGTTTTCCGACACGGATCACGAAAGCGAAGTACCGGCAGCTTGTCGGCTCAGCCCGGGACGCGAACATGAATATGTTGCGCGTTTGGGGCGGCGGAATTTACGAGAGCGACGATTTTTACGACACTTGTGACGAGATGGGAATCCTGCTATGGCAGGAATTTATGTTCGCTTGCAGCATGTATCCGGCCACCCCCGAATTTCTCGACAACGTCAGGCATGAAGCCATCGACAACGTCACGCGGTTGCGAAATCACCCCAGCATCGTGGTCTGGTGCGGCAATAATGAAATCGAAACCGGTTGGCTACACTGGGGCTGGAAACAGAAACTGCCGGCCAGCCTCTGGGACGACTATCAGAAGATCTTTCATGGCGTGTTGGCAGAGGTGGTCACGTCCTACGATCCTACGCGGCCTTACCGGCCCAGCTCACCCAGTGCCAACCTTGAAGACGATCCGGAAACGCAACGCATCGGCGACACGCATTACTGGCAAGTGTGGCACGCGGCCCTGCCATTCTCAGAATACGAGAAGCAGCGTCCGCGTTTCATGAGCGAATACGGTTTTCAATCCTTTCCCGCCATCGAGACAGTTAAGACATACACGCTGCCAACTGAACGTGATATTCAGTCGCCGATTATGCTGGCGCATCAGCGGCACCCGCGCGGCAATCAACTCGTTCGCGAGTACATGCTGCGCGAATATCCTGAGCCAAAGGACTTCGAATCATTCCTTTATGTCAGTCAGGTCCTTCAGGCTGAAGGCATCCGCACCGGCGCCGAACACCTGCGTCGCATTATGCCGCGCAACATGGGTTCGTTGTACTGGCAAATCGACGATTGCTGGCCCGTCGCTTCCTGGTCGAGCATCGACTATTACGGGCGTTGGAAAGCCCTCCAGTATTATGCCCGCCACTTCTACGCGAACCTGCTGATTAGCCCGCACGTTGAGGATGGACGCCTCAAATTCTACGTAGTCTCAGATGAGACAAAGCCCGCGGCGGCCACCATTCGCGTCATGGTAATGGACTTCAATGGAAAGGTCTCTCAGAGCCTGGATCGCGAAGTCACAATCGCGCCCTTGTCGAGCCGTTCCTATTTCGACATGGCGCTCACTGATCTTCTCAAAGGAACGGATGCGAAAAGCTCGTTTGTGTATTGCGAGCTGCTCATCGGCGGAAATGTTGTTTCCAGCCACGACTATTTTTTCGCGCCCTTCAAAGACTTGCGGCTGCCGCAGCCCGGCATTACCTATGAAGTGATGCCGGCGCGGGCCGGCTTCCGGTTAACGGTAAAGTCGGAAAAGTTCGCCAAAGCTGTGTACTTATCTGCCGGCGATTCTGACGGGTCGTTTTCTGAGAATTATTTCGACTTGATTCCGGGAAAACCAGTCGTGCTCGCTTACCGCTCGCGCGCTCCTTTGTCGCTCAAGGATTTCCGCGAACGTCTCGCGGTTCGCTCAATGGTGGATGCCTTTTGATTCGCACGAGCTTTTGCGACTGGAGCGCAACCGTCCCGGTTGCTCGCTTTACTTCGCGCTTCGTGCTCATTGCCAGCGAGACGCTTGCGCTGCAGTGCGGTGGTTTGCGACTGGAGCGCAACCGTCCCGGTTGCTCTGTTTAGTTCGCACTTCGCGCTCATTGTAAGCGAGACGCTTGCGCTCCAGTGCGGTGGTTCCGATTTCTCTTGTGCCGGTGCTCTTTCCGGATATAATTTCCTCGCGCCCACAAGGACTCGAAAAAAATTCAAGCCGAGGAGAAATAATTCGCCATGTCTCTCGCGACGATCGTTTTTCGTTTGTTGATTGCGGTGACAGTGACCATAAGCGCATTGATGCCGGCGCAGCTGGTCTCACGGAATGCTTCGGCACAAGATAAACCGGAAGGCGAAAGGTTCGTCTACGCCGATTTTGAAAAGATCGAGAACGGCCGTCCCGTCAGCAATAACGGAGGCCTGGTTCAGGTTTTTACTTCCCAGGAATCAACACCGACGCAGTTCAAAGGGTTGGCGAATGCCTCACCCGGCGCTCCCGAAATCGTCGTGGTAAAGGGCGATGTAAAAAATCATGTCGCGACCTTTGAATACACGCTGACGACTCCGAACCAGTGGGCCAACGTCACGCTGGAAATCCAGGGCCATCCAAATAAAGATGGCAAACCGGTAGCCGACGATGTTAGCGCGTATAAGAACTTGTCGGTCCAGCTCTACGCTACCGGAACGGATGGACTGCGCGTTGAATTCATTAGTCACGGCCAGGGCATCAATCTAAACGCCGGTTTTCCCCAAATCCCGCTGCGGTTGAAGCCGGGGCTCAATACTTACCTGATTCCTCTGAAATCCCTCTTGCAGCCGTCGTGGGTCGATCAGAGAATCGACACCAAAGACGTGCTTAAGAAACTGACTGCCGTCAGCATCAGTGTTTATTGCAACCAATGCGTGCCGCAACATGGAACCGTAGCGGTGGATAACCTTGTCTTTCAGAAATAATAACCACAGGCGATGTCACAGCGTCCGGCTGGCGCTGCAGATCTTTCTTTCAATTCAACTTCTGGCGATCATCGCAAACGCACAGGAGCAACAGTTTGCGGCGCTCGGCGATTTCAAACTCAGAAGCGGTGAAGTGATTCGCGATTGCCGCATCGGCTACCGCACTTTCGGCCAACTGAACGAGCAAAAGTCAAACGCGATTGTCTTTCCCACCTGGGCATCCGGAACAACTGAACAACTGAAATCGAACATCGGACCCGGCCGGCTCGTCGATAGCAGCAAGTATTTCGTCATCGCTATCGATGCCCTGGGCAACGGTGTCTCGTCGTCACCGTCGAACAGCAAGCTGCAGCCGCGCATGAGCTTTCCGCAATTCACTCTGCGCGACACAGTTGAGACCCAACATCAGCTCCTGACCAAAGTGCTCGGACTGAATCATGTGAAGGCGGTCGTGGGTGTTTCGATGGGCGGCATGCAGACGTTTCAGTGGATCGTCGCATATCCGGATTTCATGGAGAAAGCTGTTCCGGTCGTAGGTTCACCGCGGCTGGCGACTTATGATCTGCTTCTGTGGCAGGCACAAATCGATGCGATCAAAAATGACCAGGGCTGGAACCATGGGAATTACACGACGAATCCGGCGCGCAAAATAGAATACGAATTCGGCGAGCTCTTGCTCACCACGCCAGATAACTACAACAAAAAGGTCACGCCCGAGCAGCTTTTGGCCCAACTCAAGAAGGCGGAAAGCGATCCGGCTTTTGATGCCAACGACAAGATACGGCAGGCTCAGGCCATGATGGCCCTGGATGTGTCGCAGGATTTCGGCGGTTCGATGGAACGCGCGGCTGCCGTGGTAAGAGCGAGAACTTTTGTGATCGTCTCGAAGTTCGATCACGTAGTGACTCCCGGACCAGCGCTCGAATTTGCGCGCCTGCTGCATTCCAGAACGCTCGAGTTGGACAGTGACTGTGGCCACCTGGCGCCTTCGTGCGAAGCACCGCGAGTGAATCAGGCGGTGGCGGCGTTTCTTGAAGAACATTGAGTACTGTCAGAACCGGGAGCGGTAGCGACCGGGCAATTCTTGACAGATAAGAGTAATCGCGACATAAGGCCAGGCGTTGAAATGGACCGGCGAGCATTCATCAAAGACCTTACTGCCTCGACTGCAACAGTGGTTGCGGCCCATTCCCTCGCATCGGCAAGCAAGGTCCCGAGCGACTTAGACGCTCGACACATTCCGCGCTGGCGTGGCTTCAATCTTCAAGGACGCTTCGGGACCGTCGACCAACCATACAACGGCCGGGCGTTCGATGAGTTCGACTTTGCCACCATGGCTGAGTGGCGCTTTGATTTCGCCCGCTTGCCTTTGTCGTACTGGATTTGGGGCCGTAGAGATGACTGGTCGGTAATTAATGAAGAGCCGCTCCGGGAAATCGATCGGGCAGTTGAACTGGGCCGGCAGTACGGCATTCACATCAACATCAATTTCCATCGTATCCCCGGATACTGCATCAACGAGCGAGAGCTGGAACCGGCGGATCTTTTCTCCGGGACGAAGACCCAACGTGACAAGGCTCTGGCTGCCGCCGTGTTTCATTGGCGCGCGTTTGCCAAACGCTACCAGGGAATTCCCAACCGGCAACTGAGTTTCGATCTCATCAACGAGCCCCCCAAAATGAGATCGTATGAAGGCTATCTGGAAGAACGCTATGTCGAGATCGTTAAGGCGCTCGTGGCAGGTATTCGCGAAATCGATCCTAACCGGTTGATTTTCGCCGACGGCATTAATATCGGGCAGGCGCCGGTTGTGGGCATCAGCGATCTGGGACTGGTTCAAAGCACCCGCGGCTATTTGCCTAAAGCTGTAAGTCACTACACGGCAACGTGGGTGCCGAAAGATGAATTTGAAAGTTTCAATGTTCCCTCCTGGCCGCTGAAAGACGATCGCGGCACAACCTGGGACCGCGCGCGACTCAAGCGCGAGTACATCGATCCGTACCAGCCGCTCGTCCATCGCGGCGTGAAAATCCACGTGGGCGAGTGGGGCTGCTACAACAAGACGCCTCATGAGGTGACGCTCGCCTGGATGCGCGACAGCCTGTCGCTTTGGAAAGAGGCAGGCTGGGGCTTCTCACTCTGGAATCTGCGCGGTTCGTTCGGCGTGATGGATAGCGATCGCCAGGATGTGAAGTACGAGGACTACAAAGGTCATAAACTTGATCAGAAGATGATCGAGTTGTTGCGAGAATACTAATGCGATATTTTTCGATCGCCGTAATCACGCTGCTTCTCTTCTGCCGGTTGAGTAGCCAATCTCTGCAGCGAGCTCAGCAACCCATACTCAAGTTGAATGACCTGGAGTACTTCGAAATGCCCGGTCTTAACGTCATGGCGTTTCAGGATATCTACCCGGAAGGTCATCAGGCAGGCGTCAGCATCATTCAAAATGGTGAGCGCGTGGCAACCAACGGCGACCTGCGTTTGGATCCGACACCTGGACAATGGCAGCCCATGCCAAAGCAGGACCAGCGAGTAGTCAACCGGCAAGCGAACGAGATCACCACCTGGCTTTCGTATCCAGACCCCGAGCGCAATCGCACCGGCTTTAATCCAATCGACTATCCCGATCTAAGGCTGTCTTACCAGGTCCACGTGCGCGGCGAGGGCCAAAATGTGCGCGTCACCGTAGATTTGGATCAGCCGCTGCCGGCGACGTTCGTCGGCAAAGTCGGTTTCAACTTTGAGCTCTATCCCACGAGTCTATTTGGTAAGAGTTGGTACCTGGGCGACCAATCGGGAATTTTTCCGCGCCAGCCGAATGGGCCTGAAGTGAAAGACACCGCCGGCGAGATTCAACCGGCCCCGTTGGCGGCGGGAAAGCGGCTCTCTGTCGCGCCGGAAGTTGAAGCTCAACGCCTGATCATTGAAAGCCGCAAAAGCGATTTGCAATTATTTGACGGCCGCAATAAGCACAACAACGGCTGGTTCGTCGTGCGTTCGCTGGTGCCCGCAAACACGACTAAAGCCGCGATTGATTGGATGATCTCGCCACACGCGATCCCCGGCTGGAAGTACAGCCCCGCGGTTCACGTCTCTCAGGTCGGCTATCACCCGAAGCAGAAGAAAGTCGCGATCATCGAACTCGATAGTTCCGACGGCGCAAAGGATCTCTTTCATCTGAAGCGCATCGCGGAAGGCGGCGGCTTCGAAGACGTACTCACCGGTGCGCCGGCGCCCTGGGGAAAGTTCCTGCGCTACCAGTATCTGAAATTCGATTTTAGTCAGATCGAGAAGCCGGGAATGTACGTCGCCGAATACCGTGATTTCCGTAGTCAGCCGTTCCAGATTTCACCTGACGTTTACAAACGCGGTATCTGGCAACCGGTCCTTGAATATTTTCTGCCGGTACAAATGTGCCACATGCGAGTCGAACAGCAATATCGGGTCTGGCACGGAGCATGTCATCTTGACGATGCGCGCATGGCGCCAACTGATTACAACCACTTCGACGGTTACCACCAGGGATCGAGCACCCTGAGCCGTATCCGATCAGGAGAGACTGTTCCCGGGTTGAATGTCGGCGGCTGGCATGATGCAGGTGATGATGATCTGCGAATCGAATCGCAGGCAGATGAAGTTTCGATTCTGGGGAGCGCATACGAGGCGTTCGATCTGAACTATGACGACACCACGATCGACGAGAGCCAGCGCCTTGCGAAAATTCACCAGCCTGATCGCAAACCCGACATTCTGCAACAGGTCGAACACGGTACCTTGACCATTCTCGCCAGCTACCGCGGTTTGGGACGACTCTATCGCGGTATCATCGTGCCGACGCTGCCGCAGTACGTTTTGATCGGCGAAGAGACTAACTCCACCGACAACCTTTTTTACAACGCCGCCCTTCGGCCTGATGAGCGGACGGCCACGCATTCAGGGAAGATGGATGACCGGTTGGTTTTCACCGAAGAAAATCGCGGCCATGAATACAAGGGCATCACCGCGCTCGCCATCGCCGGTCGCGTGCTACGAAAAGAGAATTCAGCGATGGCCCGGGAAAGTGTCGAAGCCGCGGAAGCACTTTTCAAACGTGATCGTGATCCTCGCCAGGCTTTCCCCGAGCGAATCAATGCGGCGGTCGAGCTATGGTTAACGACGGGCAAGCCTGAGTACGGACAGGTGTTGCTTGATAATCGGAAAGAGATCGTGGCGCATGCAGACCAGACGGCATGGTCAGTAGGCAAAGTTCTGGGCCTGATCAAGGACAAAGACTTTATCAAAGAGCTGAAAGCCGCTGTCACGGCGAAGTTTGCGCAGACCGTGGAGCAACAGAAAGCGACCCCTTTCGGCATTCCCTATCGCCCTTACATTTGGGGAGCGGGTTGGGACCTTCAACGGTTTGGCGTCGAACAGTACTATCTGCAGCGCGCCTTTCCTGACCTTGTCAGTGCGGAATACATGCTCAACGCGCTCAATTTTGTTTTGGGCGTCCATCCTGGAGAAAACACCGCCTCGTTCGCATCGGGAGTGGGCTCGCGTTCCATGACGGTTGCATATGGGATCAACCGCGCTGATTGGTCGTACATTCCCGGTGGCGTGGTGTCGGGGACCGCTTTGATTCGGCCTGATTTTCCCGAGCTAAAAGATTTTCCGTTTTTGTGGCAGCAGGGTGAGTATGTGCTGGGCGGCGGCTCGTCGAATTACATGTTTCTGGTGTTGGCCGCCGACCAGGTTTTGAATCACAACTAGTGTTCCTGGGAGCGGGTTCGCTTAGCGAGTCAGTACCACCTGCGTAAGCAGGTGGGTTAAAGCGCAAGTTGAGTGATTATCCCATCCGCTCACGCGGATGGTACTGACTTCATGCCGCTATGAGCGGACGAGGACGTCCGGGCTCCCAACATTAGGCGAATGTCACAATCCTAAACCAGCAATTGGCTCTTACGCCTCGACTTTTGAGAAACAATTCAATGTCGCGCGAGAAAATATTTGTCCGAATGGCAACGGTCCTCATACTCGCGCACTCAATCGCCCTGCCGATTCGGGCTCAGAAATCATTGTCTGAAGCTGACAGAGTCGCTGATGAGATGGAAGCCGTGCTACGCCACGACATTCTCGGCGCCTGGTTCCCGCGATCGATAGACCAGAACAATGGCGGCTTCTATTCAAACTTTACCCGTGATTGGAAACTCGCCGCCAGCAACGGTAAGTTCTCAGTCTTTCAGGGACGTATGGTCTGGGTGGCTTCGCAAATCGTGATGCACCGACCTGAATTGAAAACACAGTTCCTGCCCATCATCGATCACGGCATGAAGTATCTGAGCGAAGTTCTCTGGGACAAACAGTACGGCGGCTTCTTCTGGGGACTCGACGATAACGGAAAAGTCTCGCCGCAATATACCGACGGCAAACATCTGTATGGGATGAGCTTCGGCCTGTATGGCGCGACGGCAGCTTATCAGGCGACGAACGACCGGGCAGCGCTCGCACTGGCGCAGAAAGCATTTCGTTGGATCGACGAGCATGCGCACGACGCCAGGAACGGCGGCTATTTCGAATGGCTGACGCGGGATGGAAGGGTTGTTCAAGCCAACCCGGGAAATGCGCGGGTTGATGCCGTTCCCTTCGCCGGATTTCCCATCGACTATAAGTCGATGAATACTCACATACATCTGCTCGAGTCGTTCACTCAGTTGTACGAAGTTTGGAAAGATGAACTGCTGCGTAGTCGAATTGCTGAGTTGCTGGCAATCGTTCGCGATAAGATCTGCGTTGAGCCGGGCGTGATGAATCTGTACTTCACGTCGGACTGGCGCGCGATTCCGGATCACGATTCGTATGGACACGACGTCGAGACCGCTTACCTGATGTTGGAAACGCAGGGTGTCCTGGGCCAACGCGATCCTCGGACTGAAGCCATGGCCAGGCGTTTGGTTGATCATGCGCTGGCTTACGGTTGGGACGAGACTTACGGTGGCTTCTACCGGGAAGGAACGAGCACCGGCCCGCCGGAAGACATGCGCAAAGAATGGTGGGTGCAGTTTGAGGGGCTGAATACGTTGCTGTTAATGCACGAAAAATACGGAAAACAAACGGCCGCGTACTTCAGAGCTTTTCAGAAAGAGTGGCAATTCATTAAAGACAAACAGATAGACCACGAATTCGGCGGCGTGTATGACACGGTTGAGCGAGACGGCACAGTCAAAGACTTTACCAAGGCGCGCATCTGGAAAGAGGCCTATCACGACACCCGGGCCTTGCTGAACGTGACGGCCCGCTTGCGCAGGCTTGCGCGTGCTGGGTAGCAAGGAGAGGTTCGGACGAAGTCTTTGGAGTGCGCCGGCTTGACGGCGCTTTGGTTTGCGTATGAAAGCGGCGTCGAGCCGCCGCACTCCAAAAACAACCTATCGCCCGCTCCGCGGGTGAGTCAACTATATGATTAACCGAGTTCGAAAGAACTGCTCGCGTCTTCTTATCGGCAGCTGCTTCCTCAGTTGTTTGATTAGTCCCTTCCCATCGCTTCGATCGTTGGGCGCACGCATTACGGAACCGGCTGCCTGGAATTTGGTCTGGAGCGATGAATTCAATGGTCCAAACAACTCACTGGTCGACTCCAAAAAGTGGACCGCACAGGTAGGCGGCAATGGCTGGGGAAATCAGGAACTGGAGTGCTACACAAATCGCCTCGACAATGCCTATCAATCAGGCGGGTCGCTCGTAATCAAGGCGATTAAGGAGAAATACACAGGAACTGACAAGATTACGCGCGATTATACTTCGGCGCGTTTAACTACCCGAAAAACATTCACCGCGAAATACGGTCGATTCGAAGCGCGCATTAAGATTCCTTACGGTCAGGGCCTGTGGCCGGCGTTTTGGATGTTGGGAGACAACATCGATTCGGTACGCTGGCCCACTAGCGGCGAGATCGACATCATGGAAAACATCGGCCGGGAGCCTGCGATCATTCACGGCACGATTCATGGTCCCGGATATTCCGGCAGCAATGGACCAAGCGCGTCCTACTCGCTCACTAATAACCAGCGTTTCGCTGACTCGTTTCACGTCTTCGCGGTGGAATGGGAACCCAACGTCATTCGCTTCTATTGCGATGGCACACTATACAAAACCAGAACACCCGCCGATCTGCCGGTCGGAACGACGTGGGTTTACGATCACCCCTTCTTCATTCTACTTAACGTGGCGGTCGGCGGCAGTTGGCCCGGGAACCCGGACGCGACGACTGTGTGGCCGCAAACCATGCTGGTCGATTACGTACGAGTCTACCAGAGATCGAAGTGAGATCTTCGCCGCCAGCGACTTCGCCAAGACGGGCGCGCGATATGGAGTGCGCTGACTTGTCAGCGCTTTGGAAAGCGGCGACTAGTCGCCGCACTCCAGAAAATTTCCGGCAATCAAAAGGACAGTCGCGCTCCGAATTGAATCTCTCGTCCCGGGGTGGCCGCTTCCGTGATGGTGCCAAACTGCGGCGTATTGACGAAGCGATTCGGCGTGCCGAGATTTATGTGGTTGAGGGCATTAAAGAACTCGGCGCGGAACTGGAATTTGACTGTCTCAGTGACGTTGAACTCGCGCTGCAAAGCGAGATCGAGTGTTTGAAATCCCGGGCCATAGACAGTATTGCGACCCACGTCGCCAAAGGTGAACGCAGCCGGCGTCGTGAAAGCTGCCGGGTTGAACCAACTGGCGGCTGTGTGTGTGCTCGACGTGAACACGGGCTGTCCGGTGTAGTTAGCGCGGATCGGATTCTCGCCCAGCAAGGTTCCGGCGTTGGCCGTGTCACCGAAAACGGAAATCGTCAGCGGGAATCCGCTCTGAGCCTGGTATACCGCCGACAGCCGCCAATTCTTCGTCACCACGCCGGTCCAGCCATATTTGCGGAACGCCGGCAGATCGTAAACTGCGCTCATCGCGAATCGATGCCTGATGTCGCAGGACAATCCCTTTTCAGCGCTCAAATTGGAATTGTCCTGCGGAATGGCAGATTCAAACATCGGCGAGCGAAAATCCGGCGCGTCGCTGAGGTTCTTCGCGAAAGTGTAGTTCGCCAGCATGGTCCAGCCGCGTGCGAAGCGACGCCGCACGTTCACATAACCAGCCTCGTACCAACTCTGCGCCGAGTTTTCCAGAAGATTGATGCCGCTTACTGGAAACGTCGTGCTGGTAACTATGATGTTTGTTGGCAGGACCGTGCCGTCGACAAATGCCAGCACCTTGTAGGGCCGGCGTGGCCCAATCGCGCCTGGTCCGGGAGGCGCGTTATTAATCAGGTGTGATCGCTGCAAGTGCACGCCGTGCGATCCGAGGTAACCCACTTCCAGCGTCGTCTCCTGGCCCAGACTTTTTTCGATGGACCCGCTCCACTGTTGAATGTATTGCGGGGGTGGATTCGATTGGAACGCCGCGAAACTGACCGTCGTTTGGCCCAGCACCGCCGGCCCGAAATTGAGATGGGTGGCGACGATGGGCGCCGCCGGAATAAAGTTGTCGCTCTGCTGCGTCTCAGGAAAAACGTAAGGAACATTGTGGCGCTGGTTACACCAGGTATTCATATCCACGGGCGTAAAAAAGATTCCGTAAGCGGCATGCAGGACTAACCCATACCTGGAAATCTGATGAGACAACCCGAAGCGCGGCGCGAAGTTCAGCTTGTTCGGAAACATCAAGCCCTTGGGATATCCCTGTTGTCCGCCGATGAATACCTGGGGCACGCCGTTCGTAAAGGTCAAGTTTGAGTTGGGATAGCGGATGTCTCGGAGCGGGCTCATGTATTCGTAACGCAAGCCGATCTGAATGGTCGTATCACGGCTCAATTGAAAGCTGTCCTGAATGAACGCGTCGGCGTACCACTGGCGCAACTGCATCTGCGGAACTCCTGCTTGCCTCTGCTTAACGACCGGGAAACCGAGCAACATGCTGGCCAGCGCCGACCCCGTTCCATCATTCGTTGCCGTCTGCGTCGTAAAGCCATTTGTGAACTGATAGTAGCCGCGGTTTTGGAAGAAGCCCCACATGGGCCAGATGTAATAACGATAGCTGCCGCCAATCTTCAGGCTGTGTCTTCCCTTCTGCCAGGCGAGGGTATCGCGCGCTTCCAGGATAGTGTCCCAGGCATGCATCGGCGTGGCGGCGAAGGTGTCACCCATGCCGGAGTAGCCCTGAACGTTGAACCACGGCGCGCCGAACGCTCCCTGGCCGCCGAAACCGACACCTTTAATTCCCAATTCGCTCACGATGTCGTTGCTGTCGCTGTTCTCCGAAGAACGATGCATCGACAGGCGCGAGATCGTGATCGTGCCAATGTTGACAATTTGCGGACTGAAGATGTGCGTCCAGGCTACGCTCCCATGCTGTGCCAGGTTGTCGTGCAACGCGCCAAAGCCCGGCAGGTTCTGTGGCATGAATCCGTTCTCGCTGCCGAACGAATAATGGGCCGCGATACTGTCACCACGCTTGAACACCTGGTCGATGCGAAAGGTGGCCTGATCCGTGTTGTGCCGTTCTTTCCGAACGTCATTGTAGTTGTTGCAATCGACGCCCGCGCCCACGACTGTCGGCGCACCCATCATCGTCATGCCGCAACCGTTCATGCCCATACCGATATTCGGCCGCGGCGTGTACTTGCGCAGAAACAGCTGGGCGGCCGGATCGATCAGGCCGGCGGGAATTTTGTTGTCCGGAAAAGGATCGCGAATGATCTGTGGATTACCGGGGCTGACCGGCTTGCTTGGATTGAAGTTTGGATTTGGATGAGAGCTGAACGGGTTATAGACGGTCACGCCGCTCATGCTGAAGTCGCCGTTTACTTCATCCGCGGTCGGGACCGTTTCGATCATCGTGTCTGCTTTGATGTGCCGCAAACCTTCGTAATTCGCGAAGAAGAAAATCCGATTACGAGCAATGGGTCCGCCGATTGATGCGCCAAAATTATTTCGCACCAAAAAGTTCGAACCCATATCATTGAAGGTGTGCGCGTCAAAGACATTGTTCCGCAAAAACTCGTAGGCAGTCCCGTGAAACTGGTTGGAGCCCGTCCGCGTTACGATATTGATCTGCCCGCCGCCGGCGCCGCCCATCTCGGCCGTATAACTTCCGGTTTGCACTTTGAATTCCTGCACGGCATCGGGCGAAGGGCTCAAGCTGAGTGTGTTGAAGGTTGGATCCGTGTCGGTGGTCCCGTCCAACAGGAAGTAATTGGCATTGGGCCGCGCGCCGCCGATGCTGACTGCTGAGCGCTGCCCCGGCCTCCAATAGAGCGGATTCATGTCTCCGGCTTGAGCTCCATGACTCTCGTGCGCTCCCGGAACTGTCAACACCAGATCGATCAGCATACGGCCGTTAAGCGGCAAATTCTGAACTGAGCGACGCTCGACGACTTCGCCGACGCTCGAGTCGTTCGTACGCAAGACGGCGGCCGCCTCAGACATAACGTTCACCGTGCTGCTGATGGAGCCGACCTCCAGCCTGACGTTAAGAGTCATCTGCTGGCCGACTTCAAGATGCACGCTCTGACTGAGGGCGGCAAAATTTGGGCTTTGGACGTTGAGCTTGTACTCGCCCGGCAGAAGGCCGGTGAATTGGTACATCCCCTGCTCATTAGTCGTCACCTGACGCGCCGCCTCTGTGGCTGCGGATGTCAGGTTAACCACGGCGCCGGCCACAACTTTTTGCCCCGGATCGTAAACGGTGCCACTCAGGCTGGCGTAATTACTCTGCGCGAAGGTGGTTGACGAAAATGAAAGTAGGAAGGTAAGTGTTAAGAACTGGACCGCTTTAAAAGCAATCGACCTCGATCTGTCGCAGTAGCCGGTAGCAGTCGATGCGAACAGACTCTTCTCATGCCGACAAGAAGCCATGCTCTTCCCCTGATTAACTGAATTGTGGTCTGTACTTCTGTGCTGCCGCGGGAGACCTTGGCGGCAGGCTCACCCAGTTCCTAAAAGAGCGGAGAATGAATGAATACGCCGGACAATTTAAGACCCGGTTCCGAACTATTGTTGAATCAACTCCAAATCAGGTCTGCAACAAGATTAAGGAAGGAAATAGTCCGATTCAACCAGCCCGAAACCGGGTAAATTGTAAACAACGGATCGGAAGATACACGTGATTGTCTTTTCTGTCATGCGACTGGCGGTTGATTTTCATCTCATACTTTAGTTGGAGAGGTGCTGCATGGAGTCAGTACCGGGAGCGGTAGCGACCGCGTCGCTGACTATTGAAGTTCTTTAGATACACCCGGTCGCTTTCAGTCTCCGATCTATCTTTTACAGACCCACTTTTGAGGCGAAGGCTTCTTATCCGCGTCTATCCACGAAAATCCGCGGCTAAAATCTCCTTATTCTATAGCTGGAGCGCTTAGCGGAAGTGCACGATACCGCGTTGCAGAGCGCGGGTGGCGGCCTGGGTGCGATCCGAAACACCCAATTTGCTGAGAATGTTGTTGATGTGGCTTTTTACCGTCGCTTCGCTAATCGAAAGTACGTTGGCGATCTCTTTGTTGCTCTTGCCGTCCACGATTTGCTTGAGCACTTCGAGCTCGCGACTGGTCAATTCTGAGGAACTCATCCTCGCCGCCAGGCGCTCTGCGACAGAACCAGGTATCAGGCGCGCGCCGCCATGGACCTTTCTGATGGCGCTTTCAAGCTCCTCAAAAAACATGTCTTTCAGCAGATATCCCTGGGCCCCGGCCTGGACCGAGCGATAGATGTCCTCGTCGCCGTCATAGGTGGTGAGCACGATAATTCGTGCGGCGGGAAATTCGCGGCGGATCTCGCCGATGGCTTCAACGCCGGACATCACCGGCATGCGCAGGTCTATGAGAGTAATGTCCGGCTGATGCTGCCGAAATAAATCCACGGCTTCGCGGCCGTTCGAGCCTTCGGCCACAATCTCCATATCGGGAACCGTGCTGATCAGCGAGACGAATCCCTGCCGCACCACGGCCTGATCGTCAATCACCATAACTCGGATCTTTTTAGTTTCCATCCGTCTGCCGTAACGGCACATTGACGATGACCTGGGTACCCGACTCGGGCTCGCTCTGAATCTTTAACTCCCCTTGAATCTCCCGCGCGCGCTCGCGCATGCCTACCAGGCCAAAGTGTCCATCGTGATTTTCCGCCGCGGTGTCAAAACCGCGTCCATCGTCCTGCACGCGCAGTTGCAAAGCGTCCGCTTCAAAATGGAGATCTATCATAACTCGTTGGGCGCCGGCATGTTTGACCGAGTTGTTGATAGCTTCCTGCGCGATGCGCAACAAGTTATTTTCGATCGCCGGTGGGACGGGCCTGAATATCCCGCTTACCTGAACCAGCACTTGGACTTCGGTATCGCGAGTTAAACGCCGCGCGGTGTCGTTTAGGGCCGTCGGCAAGTCTTTGTGCTCCAGATCCTGCGATCGCAGATCCCAGACATACCGGCGGGCTTCGGCCATACTGTTGCGCACCAGAATGCGCGCCCGGTCCAAATGCGGCTTGGCACTTTCGGCCGCCGCCGGCAAGAGACGCGCAACCAGCTCCAATTGCACCGAGATTCCCAGTATATCCTGCGCCAGATTATCGTGAATCTCGCGCGCGATGCGATTGCGTTCAGCCAGCACCACCCCAAACCGGGAAGAGATTCTACGAACGCGCAATCGGTATAGTTGCCAGCCGACCGCACTCAACAGCAGCAGGACCAGCGCATAGAACCAATAGGTCTGGTAGAAGCGTGGCTGCAGATAAAAGTCGAAAGTCGCGCCCTGTTCGTTCCACACGCCGTCGCTGTTTGCAGCCATCACACGGAACCGGTAATTTCCCGGCCGCAGGTTTGTATAGTAAGCGACGCGGCGGCTGCCCCCATCGATCCAGTCACGATCAAAACCTTCGAGCTGGTACTTGAAGCGCACATTTTCAGGGGCGATGAAACTCGGCGCCGTGTAGTAAAAGTCGAAGCGCGTGCTGCCCGCCGCAAATTTCATCGAGGGTTTCAATGGTGCAGCCTGATCATCGACGCGCACCTGCTCAATTACCAGCGGTGGCGAAATTGAGTTGACTGCCAGGTGATCGGCATCGACCGTGGCGACTCCCTTAATCGTCGCAAACCACAACTTCCCATCGTTCATCTTCCAGGCTGCCGGATGCCCGCCGCCACTGCATTCGCGCGTCAGCATACCGTCCGGCGTTCCGTATAAGGTGGGGTTCAGCGTCCTTATCTGTTTGGCAGCAAGCGCATTCAATTCTTTCTTATCCAGCCGAAAG
>JBKPEE010000133.1:0-25270 GCA_046728235.1 Acidobacteriota bacterium | reverse complement strand
AAAACGAAGAAGGCTAGCAAACGGAGAAGGTGAAATCAATTTAGTAGGCTCGAGGGTACTGGTGCAGTTTGATTTGAAATGTCTCGGCGCGTAGCGTCGACGTGACTTTAGCCCGGCTCTTTAGAGCCGGGGGAAAGCGTCAACAAAATCTTGCGTCGCGTCGGCGACGCTTGAACCGCGGTAGTTCAGCCGGCGCTGACGCGACGGAACGACCTGCGGACGGAGGACCCGGCGTTAAAACGTCGGGCTACAATCATGCCGACGCTACGCGTCGGAAATAGTTGAGCAATCCAAGCTGAACCCATACTGGCTTGCAGACTAATCGATAAACCGGTGCTTCTCGCGATAGCGGTGCAGCAGTTCTTCCAGGAATCCTTCATAGGTAAAGGTCGCCAGGTCATATTGCGGCCGCAGCTTGAAGAGGATCGGCATGGCCACGCGCCAGGCCATCCATTGACGCGGGTAGTCTTTCAGGTCCCATCGCCGGCGCAGAAAACTCTCCACCACAATGATTTCCGGTTCGGTCAAGTGGCTCAAATCAGCCGTAAACGGCACCGGCGCAAAGCTCCGTCTGAGCGCGGCATCTGACACGGGTGAGGCGAAAACTTCAGCAAAGGCCGGCGCCTCAGCTTCGCGCTCGCGCACGACAACTGTGCCGGCAACCAGGTCCCCGACGCGCTGGTCGCGCGCCGTCGCAAACACCGAGATCAAACCGATCGAATAAAACGGCGGGACGAGAAAATCCACCACGCGCAGCAGATTCCGGACCATGGCTTCGAAGAATGAAATCGGCCGGCCATCTTCGCGAATGACGCGCAACTTCAGCCAGCGCTTGCCGGGCGTTTGGCCACGCCAAACCCATTCGAACACGGCGAAGTAACCGTCGATGATCAGAAACTGAATCACGATCAACAGGGCGATGACCCATTTGGGCGCGTTCATTATCCGCGAACCTATGCCTTGCGCGTCGGAAATAATGGCGCCAAAGATGGCCACCGTGATCAGGAAGACGATCTGGATGGTGTGATCGATGGCGCAGGCGATGAACCGATTGCCGATCGAAGCCAGCGCAAAATGCAGCGGAACGCGCTCCGGCGTTTCGATTACCAGGGTCTCGTCTGAAGTGATGACGGCGGACATAATCGGTTTAGCGGTTCGATACGGTTCGGATTACAACTCGGAGCGATAGCGCCTCTCTTCGCTGGGCCCCTTAGTCCTAAAGTCGCCTCGATCATCCGGTCGCTACCGCTCCCGGTTCTGACACAAGACCATCGCCACCGCTTCAGGATACAACTTGTGCTCTTCGATCAGGATCCGATTCGCCAGACTCTCAATCGTATCGTCTGCGCGCACCGGCACCTCACGCTGCGCGATAATAGGCCCACCATCCAGGGTCTCGTCGACGAAATGCACGGTGCAGCCACTCACTTTCGCGCCGTGCTCCAGGGCCTGTTGCTGCGCATTCAATCCGGGAAACGCGGGCAGCAGGCTCGGATGAATATTCAGAATCCGATCGCGATAGGCGTTAATGAATTCCGCTGACAAGACTCGCATATAGCCGGCCAGGCAAACCAGATCGACCTGGCGCGTTTTTAGCGCGGCGATGATTTCGCGATCATGCTGTTCGCGAGTGCGGCCCGCACGCTCAATCACCAGCGTCTCAATTCCGCGTGCTTGTGCCTTTTGCAGCCCCGCAGCGTCGCGTTTGTCGCTGATCACAATCGCCAATTCAGCGTTGGGAACCGTGCCATCAGAAACGGCATCCGCCAGCGCCACCAGATTCGAACCACGGCCGGAGATCAGAATCGCGATACGCTTGGTGGCCGAACCAGACATTTAGTTTTTGTCGCGTGAGAAGATCTGATCCAGGTGGTGCTGCAAGTGGTCCACATAATCCTGCATCAAGTATTCCAACGTCACAGGTTCGGATTGCGGCACGGTTTTGAAAGCGATCTCCGGCAGAGTATGCAGCGTGCAAGGCGTGTTCAGCTTTGCCTGATCCGCATGGGCCATAAGATGATGTAGGTGAAGATTGTAGGCGTGCCACAATTCGACCAGCTGCGACCAGGGCGCCTGCTGATAATGATTGATCCGCACCCACTGGTCCTGATCATAGCCCGAGAAAACCAGATCGTTCTTAATCTGCCCGAGGACAAAGCGCACGTGATTGTTCGCCGCTGAATCAATCAAGTGGCCGATGATCTGTTTCGCCGACCAATGATCGGCGGCGCTCGGCACTTCGCTTTCTGCCTCGCTGATCGCGAGCAAACGCGGCATGGCCTGATCGACCGTCTGCTTGAAATCTTCCAACCATTGCTCCATGGGAAGCCTTTCTTAAGTCAGCGTAACTGTTTTGCTGCCGGTTGTGACGCGACCGATCTCGTAACATGATTTGAGGCCGTTCCGTATAACCGCAGCGTCTTCAGGGGCGCTCATGATAACCATGCCCACACCCATATTAAACGTGCGGAACATTTCGGCTTCGTCAATGTTGCCCAGGCTTTGCATCAACTTGAAAATCGGCAAGACAGGCCATGAAGCGCGCTTGATCTCTACGGCGGTACCGTCAGGAAGGATACGCGGAATATTTTCCAGCAAGCCGCCGCCGGTAATATGTGCGAGCCCTTTGATCACTCCGGCATCAAGCAGTGGTCCCAGCACCGGCAGATAACTAAGATGTGTCTGCAACAATGCCTCGCCGATGGTTTGGCCCAACTCGTCAATAAAAGTATCCGGTTTGGATCGGTCGGTTTCGAAGAACAGCTTGCGCGCAAGTGAATAGCCGTTTGTATGCAAGCCCGCCGATGGCAGGCCAAGGACGACATCGCCGGGAGCGATCCTGCGGCCGTCGATAATCTTCTCCCGATCCACGACGCCGACAATGAAGCCCGCGATATCATATTCGCCGTCCGCATAGAACCCGGGCATCTCTGCCGTCTCGCCACCCAGCAGCACACATCCATTATCACGACAGCCGGCGGTGACACCTTCGATGATGCCGCTGACTGTTTCCGGCGCCAGCTTACCGGTGGCGATATAGTCGAGAAAGAAAAGTGGGCGCGCACCCTGGACCAGAATATCATTCACACAGTGGTTGACGAGGTCGCGGCCGATGGTGTTGTGAATGCCGGTTGCAAAGGCGATTTTCAGCTTGGTGCCAACGCCGTCGGCCGACGCCACCAAAACCGGCTCGCGGAGTTTCGGAAAGGCGCCGTCAAACATTCCGCCGAAGCTGCCGATGTCTGACAGCGTGCGCGCATTGAAAGTCGTGCGCGCGAGTTCCTTGATCTTCTCAGTGGCGCGATTGGCGGCGTCGATGTTTACGCCGGCATCAGCATAAGTAGCGGGTTTAGTCATAAAAACTTTCACCACTGAGACACTGTGGCAGATAGACAATTCATGAAAATCTTAGTGCCGTTGTGTCTTCGTGCTTGTCGGTGTCGGCTTCGGTTTTGGCGGCGGACCAAAGTCGCCGTAGGCGATGAATCCTGATCGTGATGAGTCATCTTTGGATCCTTCACGGCCGGTCCAGATATCTTCCGCAGCGTCTTTCGCAGTTTTAATTTCGTAAAGTTTTCCTGAATCCACTCGGCCACGCGAGGTCAGACTTATTTCACCCTGCAGGTCGGTGCGATAAACCTTCGCATTGACCGCTTTCAGACGATCGAGCACAGCTTGCGCGGGATGGCCGTAACGGTTCCAGCCGCCGTCAGAAATAATAGCGGCTTCCGGTTGCACGCGCTTGAGAAAGTTGTCCGAGGTTGCGTATTTCGATCCGTGATGAGCAATCTTGATGACGTTTGCCTGCAAGTTAAGATCTTTGCTGAGTAGTCGCGCCTCCGTCTGCTCTTCGGCGTCGCCCATCAGGAGCATCGAGAAGTCACCATAATCCAGACGCAAGACGATCGAATTCGCGTTCGTGTCATTGCCGCCGGTTTTCATCTGCTCTTTGGTAAAGAACGGTTCGGTCGGCGCCAGCACCGTCAGGATTGCGCCGCCGCCCAGATCGTATTTCTTACCGGGTTCAGCCTTTTCATGTTGGACGCCGGATTTTCCCACTGCGTCTTTGTATTCATCAAAGAAACTATTTACCGATTTTATCTTAGTGCTCTTTGCGGGTTTGGGTGTCGGCGCCGGCCGGGCGCCTTTTTTCAACGGCGTGGGCGAAGGCGCCGGAGTCGACAGGTCCACGCCATTGTCGATCACCGTCCCAACCTTGATCGCATTGATGACTTCATCAGCGCCGCCGATGTGATCGGGATGCGGATGGGTGGCGATGAAATAATCGAGCTGCTCGATCTTGTAACGCTTTAAAGCGTCAAGAATAACTTTGCCTTTGCCGGCGTCGCCGGCGTCGATTAAAACAGACTTCCCACCAGGCGCCACGATCAGAATTGAATCGCCCTCGATTGGCCCAACGTCGAGCACATGAACCTGCAGCTCACCGGTTGGTTTAGGCGGCCGCGTGCGTAGCCACGTCAGTCCCCACTTCCAAAAAGCAACGCTGCCTGCCGCCAGCAGGACCACCAGCACAGCAATCGCGCATCCGCAGCCTCGTGTCGATCGTCTCACGGCTTCTTAAACAGTGGAGGAGTTGTAGCGCGATAAGGAGAATCGATTTCGTTTGACAATATTTGAACTTTGGGAATCAGGCCGTGCTGCCCGCGCGCATAAGCGCGGAGTAGTTTATCAGCATCGACCGTGCGCCAGATTGTATCCCGGCCAATTACTTCGTCGAGCCCGAGAAAAATCCTGGCGCTGTTTGCCTGGTTCTTTAACGGTGGATGAAATTCGAAAGTCTTGATTGAATATGCCGCCACGTCCGCAGCTTCATTCCAGGTAGTGCGGGTGATGCGGCCCTGACCTGGCCCTTCAATGAACATCAACGTCAGTCGCAAGCCAACTAATTGTTCCCCGGAGCGATTCGCCAGCGCGCATTTCAAAACCTGATCGCCGGCAGTCTTCTCGAATCTCGGTTCATCCAAGCGCACCGGAAGATCAAGCACATCAAAAAATGAAACTGGAGTTGCCGGTCGCTGCGGCTGGTCCTGACGCGCGAACACTGAGCACGCGGACAAGATTATCAGCGCCACCACAGCCCTTTTCATGACGTCCGAGTATGCGACGCGAAGGATTATTAGCGCAACTTATCCTCCATCCCGTTACTGGTTCAGTTTGCGTCTTTCATTCACACCGCGGCTTCAGCCCGGTGTCCGACGCACGAAGTCAAAGGAAACCGTTTAAACGGTTTCCGTTTTCGGGCGAAAGAATTGTCGCCGCGCTAAAGCGGCGGCGAGAATGAGAATTTCTCAAACTGACCTACCAGCGTTCCGGTTGGATTCTCATCCGCCTTTTGCATTACTGGAGCGAACGAAACATTTCGGGGAGCTTATAGTTATCCAAACTTCACCCGCTCCAGCACCAGCAGCCCGATCGACACCAGCGCCAGCACATACATGACTGGGTGAATCTCGCGCCGGCGGCCAACCATCAAATACAACCCCACGTGCGAGATGAACCCCCAAAGTATTCCCTGGGTGATCGAAAACGTCAGCGGGATCAGGACTAAAGTCAGAAACGCTGGGATGCCTTCTTCGATCTTTGAAAAATTGATTTGGCCGACACTGCGAAACATCGCTGCGCCAACCAGAATTAAGACCGCCGCTGTTGCATACGGGGGCACCATGCCGGCCAGCGGCGCAATGAATAAACACGGCAGAAAACAGAGCGCGGTGAAAACCGAGGTCCAACCTGTGCGCCCGCCCATTTCAATTCCCGCGATGCTTTCGATATAGGCAGTACCTGACGAGGTGCCTGCCAACCCGGCGCCCATCGTCGCCAGCGAGTCGACAATCAGGCCCTGGCGAAGGTTCCGCGGATGGCCCTCGTCATCAATCAGATCGCCCGCGTGCGCCACGCCGATGAAAGTGGAGATTGAATCGAACAGATCCGTGAACAGGACTGCGATGATCGAGGGCACCAAACTCAATTTCAGTGCGCCCCACACATCCAGTTTAAGGAACACACTGCTGAAGTCCGGGAGACTCAGCTTTTGCGCCGGCGCCGTTACCAAACCAAGCGCCCAGGCGATCAGCGTCACCACGATGATGGCGGCGAGAAACGCAAACGCGCTTTTCCGCGACATCAGAAAGATCGAAATCGCGACTCCGAGTATCGTCAAGAGCGCCGGCCTTCCCAGGGCCCCGATTTTCACAAACGTCACCGGATCAGAAGCGATGAAGCCCGCGCTTTTGAGGCCGATAAAGGTTAGAAAAATCCCGATGCCGACGGCCGCCGCGATTCTGATTTCTCGCGGAATCGCTCTGGCAATCGATTCACGAATTGGCGTGGCCGAGATCAGCAGAAAGAAAACCCCGGCCCAGAAGATGATTCCGAGTGCGGTTGGCCACGGCACGCCTTTGCCGAGAATGATTGTGTAAGTGAAGAATGCGTTGATCCCCATGCCGGGCGCGACCGCAAACGGGAGCTTCGCGTACCAGCCCATCAGCAAAGTCATCGTAAAGCAGATGATGACCGTCGCCGTGAGTACGCCATTGAAGGCCATTCCAGTCTTCCCGTCCGCCGAAAGGATTTGCGGATTGACGACGACGATATAAACCATCGTGAAGAAGGTGGTGATACCGGCGATGGCTTCAGTTTTGAGATCAGGCCTGGCGTGAGTGGTCGACGTCATAGTTAATCGAAGGATCTCAGGGAGGTCCGATCGCATCCTTCGCCCTTACCTGGTCCAAAGCTTCCCGTACGAGGGCGGGCGTAAACTCAGCGTTGAAGCCGCGAAAATGTTTTCGCAGTCGCCCGGCTTTATCAATGATGAAAGTCTGCGGCAGGACGTGAAGGCCTGGAACCGGGCTTGAGAGCGAATCAGTGAATCCGATATTTTCCCAGACTACCGGACACTTGATGTTTAGGGTTGCGATGAAGGCGTGGAGGTTGTCAATCTGCGGTTCGTTTACACGCCCGCGGCGCTGGGCCCGCGCGGTTTGAGAAAAAGCACAAAGCGAAAACGCGATGATGATGAAACTGGCAAAGGTTGGGACAGTTGTCCTGCCGGACATGGTTTGCAGCCAGAAGCACACACCAAGACGATTGGAAGTCAGATGTGAAATTTTAAAGCTTGATCGCGAACGGCAAGCTAGCTTTCGCCGTTTAATCTTTGAGCATGCGGCAATCACCTTGAAACACGGCGCCTGGTTTAATCGAGAGGATGCGAGTTGCGATACTGCCTTTCACCACCGCGCCGGATCCGACTTCCACTCGCTCGTGGCCGATGATGCCGCCCACCACCGTTCCGCTGACGACGCATATGCGGACGTCAATTTCAGCTTCGACTTTCGCCGAAGTGTCGACAATCAACGTGCCGCTGGCAGAGAAAACTTTGCCCGCTATATGACCGTTGATGCGAAGCATGTCTTTGAAGCTGAGCTCGCCATCCAGCTCCGGCTCGTCTGATCCGTTTCGGGGGCGCTGCTTGATTGTGAGCATGCTGGTGCCGCCCAGTTGACCCGAGATAATCCCGTGGACCTCTGCCGATCCACGGTAAGTTGCTTCGCCGGTAATAACTGGTAAGCGGGGCTGAAAAGCGGGTTTTTCTCTCAGGGTCTGAACCGGTACGGGAACCGGCCGGAGACTCGGCGACAAAACAGGCGCGGGCGGGGGAGATAATCGGCGTGGCGCAGCTTCGATAATGTTAGTTACGGCTGCAATCGCGTCAGGTGTGCTTTGCTCCTCTTCGAGAGCGGGCTTGACAGCAATCATCGGGGCTTCTCCACAGAAACCGTCACGGTGGTTTCTTGCTGATCCTAATTGGTGAGAAGTCTTTACCAGCTCGTCCAAACCGAGCTACTAAACTATGTTGGAATCGGCGCACCTTATCACACCATACGCAGGGGTTCAAGCCATTTCGACACGGTTTGGTGAAAATTTTATTGAGGTATCTACTGAGGAAAAAGGTCAGTACCGGGAGCGGTAGCGACCGGGTCTCGTGATCGCAATCTTAGATGATAGTGTCGCGACCCGGTCGCTACCGCTCCCGGTACTGACTCCGTGCCGCCTGCGGACTGTTCCCCGCAAATTAATACACCACCGCTTGAGTGGATCTTGTCACCTCGCGGCGCTCATGGCATGCTGAGGCGTCATGTTCGTTGAGAGCAAAATGAAAACCCGGCTGCTGCGGCGCATGGGCGAAGCCATCGAGCGTTTTCGCATGATCGAGGACGGCGACCGCGTGATGGTCTGCCTATCCGGCGGCAAAGACAGTCACGCTTTGCTGGATCTGCTGCTTGATGTGCAGAAGCGCGCGCCGGTGAGTTTCGATTTGCTGGCCGTCAACCTCGATCAGAAACAACCGGGGTTTCCGGCAGAGGTTTTGCCTGCGTATCTCACTGAGCGCGGCGTGGCGTTTCGGATCGTGCAGCGCGACACCTACTCAGTAGTGAAGCGGCTGGTGCCGGAAGGCAAGACGTTCTGTGCAGTCTGTTCGCGCTTGCGCCGCGGCATTCTCTACAACATCGCAGTCGAAGAGCGGTGCACGAAGATCGCGCTGGGTCATCACGCAGACGATATCATTGCGACATTTCTGCTGAATCTCTTTTACGTCGGGACGCTGAAAGCCATGCCGCCGGTGCTTCGTTCCGATGATGGGCGCAACACGATCATTCGGCCACTCGCGTTGTGTCGTGAGAGCGACATCGCGCAATTCGCGCACGAGGCAGAGTTTCCCATCATTCCCTGTGACCTGTGCGGCTCGCAGCCAAGTCTAAAACGCGCACGCATCAGAAGATTGATCGAGGAGCTGGAAAAAGAGATTCCCAATATTCGCGCCTCGATGCTGACCGCGCTCGGCAATGCCGTGCCGACGCACCTGCTCGATCCCAACTTGTTTGATTTTGCCGGCCTTTCGTCAGCGACCGGCGATGTGGAAGCCGAACTCGATCTGGTGCTGGGCCATACCGACACCGAGCCGGCCCTGGTGGCGATTGCCTGAGTGCAATAACCACCAGGACCCAAAGACACATAGCTAGTTTGATATTGACCGAACGATCCACGAAATCACACGAAGAAACACGAACCTTGTCCTTCTTCGTGACTTTTAGTGTGATTTCGTGGATCGCACTTGAACGCCATTCCCAATTCACAACTTAGGAAGAGCTTGGTCTGACGCCCGCGTTTGGGACTTTATTTGCTTAGTGTCTTCGTGTCTTTGTGGTTAAAATTCAAGCATGTTGAAGAGCCGCGAGCTTGATTTCAAGGATTTTCCCAGCGGCACAGTCACCGAATTCACCACGCTCGTTTGCCTCGCCTGCATCTTCGATATCTTTACCAAGCAATTGGGACTGGCGCCGCGCACGGCCTTCTCTGAAATCAAACGCCACACGCCCACCATCGAAGAGTTGACCAGCCGCAGTGCCATGCGGCCCTACTTCGACAGTGAAGAGAAACATCCCCATTGCCCGTATTGTGGATCCGCAAAGCGTTGGCACGCGCGGTTTGACACCTATTGCATCGAGGGCCGGAAAAGCACCGACCTGCCGCGGCGCGCACTGGTAAAAAAGCTGCCGCAGGCCGGAGACCAGTTTCGGCTGGTAGACAAGAAATCCGACTCGCGCGCGGTCTTCTTTGAATGGCTGGACACTTTGCGCGTGAATTTGGACCTGAACGATCAGTCGTGGGTGCTGGAGGTGACGCGGAACTACCTTGAGCGACGTGATCCAAAAACAAATTGGGCTACTGTCTTTGCCGAGGTGCGCGCCGTGCGTCGCTCGATGAAACTGAAAGAAGGTTGGGAGCGAGACGGCGCCAGACTGTTTCTCGATCCGAACAGTTATGCTGAAGCACTGTTGATTCAGTATCTCGTCAGCCGTTCGCACGCGCACGGCGGCATGACCCTGGAAGGCCGGCTCACCCTGATGGACTTGATCCGGCGCCTTCGATATTTTGGTTATCTGGATTCTTTGGGCATCTCAGAACGAGAGTTGGGAGAAGTGTTTGAAAAGACTATCGATCACCTCGCGGCGACTCAGGACTGGTCACAACGCCACGGAGTCAGTACCGGGAGCGGCAGCGACCGGGTGAAGGCAGCAAAAAAAGGCGCCAAAAAGTCACCCAGGAAATCCGCAAAGTCCGGCTCAAAAAAAATTGCGCCGCCCCCACCGGATGAGATTCTCAGTGAAGCAGTGAAGCTTCACTACATCATTGACCGCCGCGACTTTCTCGAGAAAGTGAAGAGTGTCTATGCCAGCTACGCATAGCGCCAGGTTATGCGTCTCGGTGCAAAATAAAATCTGCAATTGCCCGGAGCAATTCAGTTGGTCGACCGAGGCGGCCGAGCGCGTCACAAGTCGTCTGATGCACGGCTGAGATCGTTTGGCGGGTGACCTCGATTCCATAGACCGACGGGAAGGTAGCCTTTCGCGAGCGGGCATCTTTGCCCGGCGTCTTGCCCAGGTCTTTGGCGGTAGCGGTCACGTCCAGCAAATCGTCCGTGATCTGAAACAGCAATCCCAGATTGGTTCCGTAATCAGCGATCTCATTCAATTCGTCCTTGTTCGCGCCGGCAATCATCGCTCCGGCGCGCGCTGCCGCACAGATGAGCGCGGCAGTTTTTTGAGAGTGTATGCGCTCGACCTCGTCACTGCTGACTTCGCGCGATTCGGCCTCGAGGTCGAGTGCCTGGCCCGCGACCATACCTGAAGGAACGCCTGCCGCCCGCGCGATTTCGGCGATCAATTTAACCCGCAGCGCCGGCGCCAGTTGCTCGTCTTCAGCGACTGTTTGAAACGCGAGGGCCTGCAATGCGTCGCCGGCCAGGATCGCGGTGGCTTCATCGAATTGAACGTGACAAGTCGCGCGGCCCCGGCGCAACTGGTCATCATCCATCGACGGCAAATCGTCATGAATCAGCGAGTAGGTGTGAATCATTTCCAGCGCACAGGCTGTGCGCAATAACTGATCTTGCGGCGCCCCGAATGTTTCGCCGACGGCGATCAAGAGCGCAGGTCGAAAGCGCTTGCCGCCGGCAAAGACACTCCAGCGAATTGCGCGATGCACACGCTCGGGTGATTCAGATTCCTTAGGAATTAGTCGATCGAGTTCCGCATCGACGAGAATGCGGCAGAAAGTAAGGAGCTCGCGAGCGCCGCTGGCAGCGTAGTTTTTAGCCACGGATGACACAGAAGAATAAAGAATCAGCCGGCATCGTCGCTGCCGTTACCCGAATCATTCTCATCCTTGAAGGGACGCACTACGGGGCGGCCCTGGCTATCACGCACCAGGATTTCAATGCGGCGCTCAGCCTGGTTCAAGCGGTCCTGGCATTCGCGCGACAGTTTTACGCCCTGCTCAAACAACTCGAGACTGCGCTCCAACGGCAGTTCGCCCTGTTCCAGCTCGCGCACAATCCGCTCAAGTTCTTCCAGCGATGACTCGAAGCTTTTCGGTTTGGCGGTGCTCATAGACTATTTGACGTAAGCGAGTCAGTACCGGGAGCGGTAGCGACCGGGTGCATTTCAAGAACTTAAGCTTTTGCCTCAAAAGTAATTCTGTACAGATAGATCAGAGTCACCCGGTCGCTACCGCTCCGGTACTGACTTCATTACATCTACTCAAAAACTCATGGCACATAACTTACCGATTGCGAGCTGGAATATTGTTCAGTTGCCGCTGTAACTCGTCCTGAACATGCGCGCCGTTGGCAGGCAGATTTGAAAGCATCGCCTGCGCGATCATCCGCGCCAGCTTATCGTCGCGGACCGCAGTGATGCGCCACTGATCCCCGGTCTGCACCATTGTAAGCTCAATTTGTTCGTCTTTCAGGTTGACCGACGCGCGGGCGGAACTGTGGTCCTGTTTGATGTCGGCAAAGTGTGGCACCGCCAGCGCCACCACGACGAAGGGTTTACCTGCCGCGACGTCCGTCAGCTGCTGCACCTGTTTGATTAATTGATCGTGCAGCGTGTCCTTAACTTTGGGCGACACTATCTTCGCGGCATCAATTTGGCCCACCCACAGTGATGCAGCAGGAACGCGGCCGCGAATCTGGGAAACGAAGTCCGTGGCAATCTTGTCGGTGTCCAGAACTTCATCGATCGTTTGCTTGTCGTTGCGTTGGATGGCGTCAACCAGCAAGGCCAGGGAATAAGCCGGGCTGTTTTGGTAATGCCGCCACCAGAGGAACCCGCCACCCGCGATGCCGGCAACGATCAGAACCAGAATAATGGCGATGGCCGCCAGGACAGCGGCGAGGCCGCGCCGACGCCGCGACTGTCCTCCACGAGCGCCAGCCGGCAGCTGGTTATCAAAGTTGATGACGATGCGATTTCGTTTCACTTATTCGTTTCGGGTCCCTTCGACGCGACAATCCAACTCGCCCTTCCACAAACGCAGCCGCAACTGCTCGCCGATGGCCATCGAACTCGCGTCGCGAACTACGTGGCCGGCCGTATCATGCGCGATGGCGTAACCGCGCTCGAGCACTCGCAAAGGTGACATGGCATCCAACGCGGCGGCCGCCAAACCCAGTTTGCGTCTCGCAGCTTCCAAACGCGCTTGTACCAATTGATCGCGCGAATTATTCAACGATTCAAATTTCGCGCGAGATGCGGCCAGCGCCGAACGCAGCTGCGGCAGCGATACATTGCGCGTTGCTTCATGCAACCGGCGATGAGCCGTTTCCAGCCTGGCATGCATCGTCGATTGCAAACGATATTCGGCGGCGCCCGTCGCCGTCAATGCGTTGCGCAGCCTGCCCGAGACAGCATCGAACGCCGTTGAAAGCGCCAGCTCCTGCACCCGGTTGCGGACGCCGGAGATTCGATACTGCATGGACCGCGCCAGCGTTCCCGTCAGGGAAGCGAGCCGGGCACACAATTCACTTTCATGCGCGGCCACGATTTCCGCCGCCGCAGATGGTGTAGGCGCGCGCATGTCCGCCACAAAATCAGCGATGGTGAAATCGGTTTCGTGCCCGACGGCAGAGATAACCGGAATCGCCGAAGATCTAATGGCGCGCGCCACTGCCTCCTCGTTAAAAGCCCACAGGTCTTCAATCGATCCGCCCCCGCGTCCCACAATCATCACGTCGATAACTCGCTCGGAATGCCCATCGCGCAGCGCCCGCTGGTGATGCTCGTTGAGAAAGCGAATCGCGCGCACAATTTCGTGGGCGGCGCCGTCGCCCTGGACGCGCGCAGATGCGATCAGGATGTGGACTGAGCGCGTGCGCCGCGAAATCACATGCAGGATGTCTCGAATGGCGGCGCCGTTGGCAGAGGTCACCACCCCGACGCGTTTGGGAAACATCGGAATGGCGCGCTTCAACCCAGCCGCAAACAAACCTTCTGCTTGTAAGCGGGCTTTGGTTTGTTCGAATGCGAGTTGCAAGGCGCCGGCGCCGACCGGCTCGAGCGAGTCGACATTCAGTTGGTATTCGCCCTTGGGCTCATAAACACTCAGCCGGCCGCGGGCGCGCACCTGCATCCCGTCTTCAATCCGAAAACGAATCCGTTGATTGCTGCTGCGATAACAAACCGAACGCAGTTGCGCGAATTCATCCTTTAAAGTGAAGTACCAGTGACCGGAATTCTGCGGGCGAAAATTCGAAACCTCGCCTTCTACCCAAACCGAAGCAAAGCGCTTCTCGAGCGCGCCGCGAATCTGTTGCGTCAGTTCCGATACGCTTACGGGCCGGCGTTCGGTCGAGTCGAATAGTGATGCGAGAAGGGGTTGTGACATGTCGTTTCAGAATCCCGGCGCGATCATATTGATCATTCTTGCCGGATTCTTAATAAGTTGCTTACTCATCCACTCTTCAGTCTGCGCCACGAGCTGGCGGCCGCGATCGCCGCCAATCATTTCTCCCAACCTGCGGCGCGCCGCGACTGCGTAGAGTCGCATGTGTACCGCGTCAAAATCTTTTGCCGCCTTTTCTGCCAGTGTGATCGCGCGCGCGTCGTCACCCCGTTGGCGCGCGACGCCGGCGCGTATGAGCGTGGCCAGCGGATTGGCATATTCCATTTCTTCGCGCTCGATTTTTCCGGCGAGTTTCTCTGCGAGGCGCAAATGCCCCTGGCGCGGGCTGCCGACCGCGCTGGCCAGCGCCAATCGCGCACGGATTTGCATCGCGTCGATGCGTAAGCCCTGGATGCGCAGCAGCATCGATCGCTCCAATGGCTTCATCTGCGAGTCGAGGTGTTTCCAGGCGATCTCATAATCGCCGGTGTACAGCTCGATCTGCGCGAGCGCCACCAGCGAGCTGTAGTGCTGCAGGTGAAAACCCTCGCGCGGCCAGATCGTCATCGCCGATATTACTTCATCACGCGCTCGCGTCGGATCGTCCGCCGCCAGCCAGATGGTGTTAAGCCGCGTGCGCAGGTCAGTCGCGGCAAAAACATTTCCTTGTTCCACCGCCGCCGAGAGCAGTTGCGGCACACGCCGCGACACCTCGACCATCTCGCCGAGGTATAACAGCGACGAGAGCATAAATCGATTCGCGATGGTGAGTTCCCAGGTCACTCCGGTGCATTCATCTCGCAGTATCTCGGCCGCGCGCTCACAGTATTCTGCGGCTTCTCTCCATTGGCCCAGAAGATATGAGCTCAATCCCCGCGCCCAAATCGCCAGGCCGCGCGCGTGCGGATTATTCGCCCGGCGCGCCAGCGCCTCAGTTACTTCGATCAAGTACGCGACGCGATCTCGAGCGCCGCCGCCGCCACTTGCGGCCATATGGCCAACCTCGAAAGCCATCGCGCGCGCGACGCGCGAGATCTCGCCCGCGCGCAGTGCCAGCAGCAGATGCAGACTCTGAAAATCGGCGCCGCGAATCAAATCGACTACTCCCAGGCCGGCCGCCACGGCCCAGCAAATATCTATGCGCAGCAGATCCGATTCCGGAATGTCATCGGCTGAGCGCTCGGTGAAATTTAAACCGCGCAGCCGAATCAGCAAACGGCGCAGGAAAAGTGAAACCAGGGCGCGCCGCGGCCCTTTCGCCAGGCGCAGGCCGACACTTTCGAGCACCACCCGAAAAACGTCGAGGCCTTCGTCCATGTGTCCGCCCATTAATAACTGGGCGCCGGCGCGCTGCCGCAGTTCGAGCGCGCGGCGCGCGGAGGTTCGGTTCGCGATCTCCAGAAACTCACGCGCCGCTTCAGCAGGCCGGCCGGCATTTGCGAGCGCATCGCCCAAACCAATTTTTAGATCGACAATGTTCGCAGCGTCCGGTGTGAGCTCGATCGCGCGGCGAAAGTAAAGCGCCGCCCGATCGAACGCGAGCGCGCTGGCGGCTTTTCGCGCGGCCGCTTCTGCGTGCACGGCGGCTCGACCAATCTCGCCCGCCCCCAGATAATCCTCATACAAACCTTCCGGATCGTCGAGGCCGCGGGCTTCGATCGCCTGGGCCAGGCGGCGGTGAATCTGTTTCCGCTCACTGTCGTCGAGAAGCAATCCAATCGTCTCGCCGATGCGATCGTGATAGACCTCGATGCCGTATTGCGTGCCGCCACTGCGCACGAATTGCGCCGCGCGCAGGGGTGATAACGACTGTTGCGGATCGGGAACGCCGGCGGCCGCAATAGCGACGGCCTCGTCTACGGGTCGACGGGCAACTGCCAGGACGTTGAGGACAGATCGCGCGCCCGCCGGTAATTGCTTTATGCGCTCCTCGAGCATCGTGGTGAGCGTAACTCCGGCAGTCGCGGCGCGCTCGTTCATCATTCCGTAATGCGTCAGCTGTTCGATCAGAAACGGATTGCCGGCGGCCTCGTGAACGATCGATTCGATGAAAGGCTCGCCCGAAAGATTAGCCGCCGCGAAAAGCGAGCGCGTCAACTCCCTCGCTTCGCCGCCGCTGAGTGGGCCAACGAATAATTCGCGACAGGTTTCGGTGCCGGTAAGTAACAAGAGCTGTTTCAGAAATGGCTTTTCTTCAATATCTTCCGAACGAAAGCAGGCGATGAGCAGCAGCGGCGGCGCGTCAGGCGGACGGAGTAAATCTTCAATCAGAAATGTGCTGTCAGCGTCGGCCCACTGCAAATCATCGATATAGACTACCAGCGGCGCTTGCCGGGCGATCTTGGTGAGCAATTCGCGCAGGGCCCCGAACGCCTGTCGCCGCAGCGTGAATAGATCAAGGGGCTCAGGCTTCGCGGATCGGGCGTCAAAGATGGCGTCGACCTGCAGCATCACCGGAAATACGCGCGCCAGGGCCGCGCGATTCAGCGGCATAAGGCTTTCTGCTTTGGCCCGGCGCAGCGAGCTCAGGTGCTTGCTCAGACTATCTACCACGCCATCGAGGGCCTTGAAGGGAACGGACTCTCGTTCATAACAACGGCCCTGCAAAATAATCGCGTTGCGGGTCTGCGCCTTAAGTTGATCCAGGAAGATCCGGACCAGGGTTGATTTGCCCATACCGGAATTGCCGTGGACATAGGCCACCACAGTCTGGCCGTCGCGCGTTGCGCGAAAGGCGTCACGCAGTTCGGCAATCTGTCTTTCCCGGCCGAGAAACGAACTTTCGCTCACCACCCGTAACGTCGACGGAGATCGGCGGACGCCCAGGGCGCGCATGATCTCGCGGCCGCTCGGTCGGGCGTCGGGATCGCGCCGCAAAAGCCGCATGCAGAGGTCGTTCAGGTCGCGCGGCAGGTTTGGGTTTACCTCTCGTGGCTGAATTGGATCGCGCGTTTGCTTGCGCAGCATGACCTCAAAGAATCTGCCGCGGAACGGAAGCCGTCCCGTCAGTGCCTGGTACAGAATCACACCCACGCTGTACCAATCGCTGGCTTTTGAGATCGCCGTTTGCGCACCCTGCTCCGGTGACATGTAATCCGGAGTGCCTGCGAGTAAGGTTTCGCGAAGTTCGGGATTGATGTCTTCGACTAAACCAAAGTCCAGGATGACCACGCGGCCTTCTTCGGTGACCAGCACGTTCGAAGGTTTGATGTCACGATGAAGCTTACCCAGTTCATGCAAACGGTTCACGCCTTCCGCCAGCTGGCGCAGGGCGAACCGCAAACGGTTTTCGTCTAATGGCAGGTTAGCGGCGAGAGACTCATCTTCGTTGAAACCATGATCGTCTTCATCCAAAGTAATTCGCGAGCTGTCGAAGATTTCGGTGTCGGCTTCCGAGTCTGCTGACTTTGGTTCGTATCCGCGACGAGCCGGCAAGGTGTTATCCACATCAGTAGCCGGCGTGGCCAGGGTGTCGGGACGCACATAATTGATGAAGGTCACGCCCTGCACCAGCTCCATGGTAAAAAACCAATCGTTGCCGGCCGACATTAGTTCATACAAGGTAACCAGGTTTGGGTGAGACACATCGGCCAGGGTGCGAAACTCGCGCTTGAACCGATAGATGTGCGCGGCTTCGGCGCGGGTCAAAGTTTTCAGCGCGACGAGGCGATCCGTTTTGCGATCGTGCGCTTCGTACACCACACCCATGCCGCCGGTGCCGAGGCGGCGCAGCAAGCTAAATCGATCTGTGCCGACGAATTCTCTTGCGGGCTTCACCACGTGGGGACCTCTCCGGCTGGAGCGACAACGCGAACCTGTTGACAGATGGACAATTGTGCCTTACATGAATTGCGCAATCAAATTTTGAGGCAGCGGAAGTGGCACGCGTAGCCGCGCGAGCTCACGGCAGGAGGCCCGTGCCACTCTCATTCAAGGAAGGTCGACGATGGATTGGCGGGTGTTCCTGACGACGTTCGGAATAATATTTTTGGCCGAAATGGGCGATAAGACCCAGATTGCCGCAATGACCATGGCCGCCGAGAAGAAACGGCCATGGGAGGTCTTGCTGGCGGCCTCGCTGGCGCTGGCTGCGGTTTCAGCGATTGGGGTTTTCGTGGGTACAGTATTGGGCCAATATTTGCCGCTCGAATGGATCAAGCGAGCGGCGGGCGCCGCATTCATCGTGATCGGTATACTGGTCTTGTTCGGGAAGTTCTGATTTGGGAGTGCGCTGACTTGTCAGCGCTTTTCGTTTTAGTTTTGCAATTCGCGCGCGTACGGTTTCGGTTAGTAAAAGCGGCGACAAGTCGCCGCACTCCATACTAATGCCACAAACACGACACGTCGAACGGCACTTCACCGCGGGCGAGACTGTTCGCGATATCGTTATTGGTATGTCCGACGGCTTGACGGTTCCCTTCGCCCTGGCAGCCGGACTAACCGGGGCCATCAACAGTGCGGGCATAATCGTCACGGCCGGATTCGCAGAGATCGCAGCGGGTTCAATAGCGATGGGTCTGGGCGGTTATCTGGCCGCCAGGAGCGACGCCGAACACTATGCGAAGGAGCGCGAGCGCGAGAAGCGTGAGGTCAAAGAGATACCCGAAGAAGAGATGCGCGAGGTGGCGCAGGTCTTTCACTCCTACGGGTTGACGCATGCAGAGAGTGGGCCGGTCGTTGAAGCGCTGGCGAAGCATCCGCAAAAGTGGGTGGATTTCATGATGCGCTTTGAACTTGGTTTGGAAAAGCCGGATCCGAAGCGAGCGTTCACGAGCGCGTTAACCATCGCGTTGTCCTACGTCGCCGGTGGATTGATTCCCCTTTCGCCGTACATCGCCGCGATCTATTTTCACGGACTCAGGATTGTTGGCGCGCTGTTGTTGTCGGTCGGGTTGACGCTGCTGGCGTTGTTCGTGTTTGGTTTTATCAAGGGGCGGTTTACGGGCACGCGCCCGATTCGCAGTGCGTTGCAAACGGCGCTGATTGGCAGCCTGGCCGCGGGCGCCGCGTTTCTGATCGCGCGGGCGATCTCGTGAGGGAACTCTCGCCGATGCATTTTGAGATCATCGGACGGATTACTGAGGTCCAGCGTTAGAATCCGCAGTATCTTACGCGAACGATATGGAAGAGGTCGCTGGAGAAAGTTGAGTGCTGGTTCAGCTTGAATTGCCCAACCACTTTCGACGCGTAGCGTCGGCATGACTGTAGCCCGGCGTTTTAACGCCGGGTCCTCCGTTCGCAGGTCGCCCCGTCGCGTTAGCGACGGCTGAACCATGGCGCAATTCAGGCGTCGCTGACGCGACGCGGTAATTTCGGTTTACGTTTTCCCCGGCTCTAAAGAGCCGGGCTAAAGTCATGTCGACGCTACGCGTCGACGATCAAACTGCACCTAATCAGCACGATGAACCTCTACGTCGGTACCAGTGGCTACAGTTACAAGGAATGGAAAGGCAATTTCTATCCTGAGGACCTGTCCGCTAAAGAGATGCTCTCTTACTACTCGCGGCGCCTGCCGGCGGTGGAAATAAACAACACCTTCTATCGCCTGCCCCAGCCCTCGATGATCGAGAACTGGAAAGAGCAAGTGCCGCCTGACTTTCGCTTTTCAATTAAGGCCACCCAGCGAATCACCCATATCAAGCGACTCAACAATTGCGCAGACGAAACCAGGTATCTGATGGACACCGCGGCGTTGCTCGAACAGCGGCTGGGAGTTGTCTTGTTTCAGCTGCCTCCGAATGCAAAAAAGGATGCTGAAAGGCTCAGGAACTTTCTCGGAATCTTGCCGGGTCATAAGCGGGCCGCTTTCGAATTTCGCCACGAAAGTTGGTTTGACGAGGAAATCCTCGACCTTTTGCGCGCGAATGACTGCGCCCTGGTGGTTTCGGACACCGATGAAAAGCCGCTGACTGAGATCATCACAACGGCAGCCTGGGGGTACCTGCGGTTGCGGCGCACCAACTATGAAGAGCAGGATCTCGCCGATTGGATGCGTCGAGTGCAGGGGCAGAGATGGAATGACGCCTTTGTCTTTTTCAAGCACGAAGACGAAGGCGTTGGTCCGAAACTGGCGGCAAGATTTCTGGAATTAGGAAGGCGGAGTTGATTGAAAAAAGTAAGTTTATGATGCGTGGTTAATCAGACAATTCCAATGGCTTTGCACAAAAAGTTCTGGTCGGGAACGGACATCTGAAAACTCTCTCAGGTCGGAAGGGCGGTTTACCCGCTACAAGGAACAGAAGCAGCAAATTGGAAAAGCTCGACCCGGCAATGGCGGAACATCTGGCACTGATGATCGCCAAACGGCAGAAATGATTTGGAGTGCGCCGGCTTCGACGGCGCTTTGGATCGGACCTTATGGGAACGAGCGATCCAAAGCGGCGTCAAGCCGCCGCACTCCCAAACCCGCTAGAAATTTCCCTGGCACTCTTCGTGACTGCAATCGCAATCGAGCTCGATTGTGTCACCCGCGCCTTCACAGGATGCGCTGCAGTATTTTCCGCCTTCCTGCGGCGGACACGTGCACGGTGGATTCTTGCATTTGTTTTCGTCAGCCATGATTCCTCCCCAGACGATTTGCACTTAAAGATGTCTTTGCTCGGTGAACGAAGCTTAACACAATCGGGTGGCTCATTGGTAAGGGGGGTTGCCGCACTCAATCGTGCTCGCTAAGATTGGCGGCCAGAAAGAGCATTCTTAAATTAGAAGAAGGAGAATTATGGAAGGAACAACTGCGACGGCCAAGGAAACGCCGCCGCCACTTCAAATGCTACAAGTCATTTCGGGGTTTTGGGTTGCGCGTTCTATTTATGTTTTGGCGAAACTCGGAATTGCAGACATGATCAAAGACGCACCTCTTACCGCAGATCAATTAGCTGGCGCGACTGGATCTCACGGACCATCACTTTTCCGCCTGCTGCGGGCACTCGCAGCCGTTGGCATAATCAGCCAGGATGAGCAAAACCGTTTCGGCGCCACACCACTTTCGGACACGCTGCGATCGGATGTGCAAGGGTCGCTGCGCGCGTTCGCGATGAGTGAGTTGGGCGAGGAACATTATCCCGCGTGGGGCGAGCTGCTTTACAGCGTGCAGACCGGAGGGATCGCTTTCAACAAGGCTTTTGGCGAACCCGTGTTTGACTTCTTCGCTACTCACCCCGAGAACGCGCGCGTTTTCAACGACGCCATGTCGGGCATGACGGCCCAGGCCAACCAGGCTCTTCATGCGGCGTACAGCTTTGCCGGCAGCAAAAAGATTATGGATGTCGGCGGGGGCCATGGTGGATTGATCTCTTCGATTCTGCAGAAGAATCCGCAGATGAAAGGCGTCGTCTTCGATGCTCCTCAAGTGATCGAAGGCGCGGAGGCAAAGATAGCCGGTTCAGAGATCGCCGATCGCTGTCAGTTGGTGGGCGGCGATTTTTTTCAATCTGTGCCGTCGGGCGCAGACACCATTGTCCTGAAATGGATCATTCACGACTGGAACGATGAACAGTCCGTGGCGATCTTGAGGAACTGCCATGCGGCGTTACCAGACAACGGCAAGCTCATTCTGGTGGAAGCGGTGGTCCCTGAAGCGAGCGAGATGCACTTCAGCAAATTCATCGATCTGAACATGCTCGTAATGACCGGCGGCCGCGAACGCACGGAAAAGGAGTTTCGCCGGCTTTACGAAGATTCGGGATTCAAGCTGACGCGAATCGTTCCTACCGAATCGCCGTTTAGCGTAATCGAAGGTGTAAAAGCTTAAAAGGAAGCTGGTGAACTGCCGGACCGGATGTGATTCGTGATCCGGCCCGGCAGTCTCGGCGAGATGAGGATTTGCGTCGGGTGAGTCACTCGGGCGCGCCGCGTGATTTCATCGCCTGCCAGTCAGCATCGCACGGTGCAGCAATTGTAATTCGATCGAAAGACGGAACGGACTTCGGCATGACTGGGACTCCCTTCAATCGGCTGACTTTGATTGGAGAACCTGGGGAGAAGCTCTTGTTCTTAGCGCATAGTTAGACCACCTGCCCGAAACGAATGTTCCCGGCACTTCACTTGCACACTGATCGCGGTTGAGCCTGAGGAGCCGCTCGAAAGTTAAAGCTGCTTCGAAAACCTGAATCTCCGAGGCCTGGAGAGTCGCGTCGGATTTGCCGCTGAGATGCCTGGCCGCGGTGTTCAGGTTGGTAGCGTGCGACAAAAATTTTGTGTGGTGATGCAAACCGCTGGAAACTCCCTGCGGCAAATTGCGAAAGGAATGGCCTAATGAGAAGTGAATGTGACAGCAGTTTCAGACATCAGTTTGGAATTCGATTGCTATTGGTCTCAGCCCTTGTTTTCATGGCGGCCACGATCGGCAATGCGCAATCTTCAACGCCGAACGAATCCGGCCAGCGAGCCAGGCTCGTCAACACGCGTCGCGTCTTTGTCCGCTCAACATCGCTGCTGGTGCGCGGAGCCGTGGTGGAAGACAAACTGCTGAAGAATTCTCAGTTCAAACAGTTGGGGTTTGTCATTACCCGTGATCCTCAAGACGCCGATTTTGTGCTGGAATTACGACATGATTTGCTGACGATGTATGTGTTTACTGTCGTCGAGGTAAAGACGATGAACGTCATTGCCGGCGGGAAGCTGAGTTCGCTCGGCGGCACAGTGGCGGAAAAAGTTGCGAAGCGATTCGTGAAAGAGATGAGCGCAATCGGGCAGACGTGACCAGGAATAGATAGACAGGATTAACAGGATTTACGAAAAGAAAAAGACGCCGCGGCTATCGGTAGTGATGCAATTTGGTCTTGCGAGCTGCTTCTTGCTGGGAGCGCGGACGTCCGCGCTCCCAGCTGAAAAGTAGCGCATTCCTCCAAAGTGCAACACTACCCGGCTATTTCCCTTCGAAACTTTTCAACTGGGATTATTTCTCCAGCGAAAGCGCAGCCGTGGCTAATGCTTCTTCCAGTGCGTCGGTCTTCTTGCCGCCGCCATGGGCCATGTCGGGCTTGCCGCCGCCCCGACCATCGATGACTGCGCAGGCCGCTCGCATCAGCGCGTTCATGTCACCTGTTTGGTCGGCTGAACGCGCGAAGACCAGACGCGCAGTCTCACCGTCACGAGAGCCCAGCAAGGCAACGACATGCGGATAAGCGATGAGCGCGAGCGCGAGATGCTTGAGTGAATCGGCATCGCGATCGGAAAAAATGCTGGTAATGATTCGCAGGTCCCCGTGGGATTTACTGCCGCGGAGCAGATCTTCGGCTTCGACGCGGCACGCGATTTCATCAAGCTCGCGCACTCGCCGCACCAGCTGCTTGTTCTCTTCAATTAGCCGGGTCACGAGTACCGGAGAATCATCGCGTCCGGCGCTGAACAAGGCAGCCGCGGCGTTGGCAGTTCGATTTGCCTTGCGATAATCGTTGACGACTCGCCGACCGGCCATGAATTGAACGCGGGTCAGGCCTTTCGCGCGCTCCCAACTGCGCACCGCAATCACGCCGACCTCTGCGGTTGCCTTTGCGTGCGTTCCGCCGCAAGGGGTCAGATCGAAATCGGCAATCTCGATCAAGCGCAGCTCGCCTTCACGCGCCGGTTCTTTGCGCAGTGGTAACGACGACGCTTCCTTTGAGCTAACTTCGCGAGCCGTTACAGGGAGGTTCGCCCAGATCGTTTGGTTGGCCAGATCGACGGCCTGCTCGATCTTTTCGTCCGTGGGATTATCCAAGCGCACGTCGATTTCACAATCATGCTCCATCACGCGGAAGCTTCGGGTGGGCGCGTCGAACAGTTTTACAAACGCGGCCGACAGGATGTGCTGCCCGGTGTGCTGTTGCATATGATCCAACCGGCGGAGCGAATCGATCCGGCCATGGACCAGTTCGCCGGCTTCCGGCGTCAGACCCTGGACGACGTGCAGCACGCCCTCACTGTCAGCATCGATGCAATCGACGACCCGCGCCTGGCCGAGGGTTCCGGTGTCGTTTGGCTGGCCGCCGCCGGTCGGATAGAACGCCGTGCGATCCAAAATTACTGCAATGGCGCCGTCATCGCGCTCGGTCACGTCGATGACGCGCGCGTCAAACTCCAGCAGGTGTGAATCGCGATAATAGAGTCGTTCAGTTGCGCTCATCGAACCGCGATGTTATCAAATGCCGCACGGATTCATCTAAAGCAACACGTGTTAGAGTACCAACTTCAGTTGGGTTTTTCCTTCGCTGAATCAGAGCCTGGCTAAAGCCGGTGCTCTAATGCCCGGGCCAGACAAGGGTCGCTGCACACTATGCAAACGATGAACAGGGTAAATACTTTCGCTGCGCGTTTCTTCTCAATCGCATTGTTTCTGTTCGCGGTCAGCATCGCTGGCGCCGCCCAGGACCAGCCGCTGCGCATCAAGTACTGGCTGGCGATGCCACATCCGAACTCTCACCTGTTTGAAGTCACGATTGAGGTGGAACTGCCGTCCGATCCAAATCTCCGTGCGGTCGATTTTCAGATGCCGAAGTGGTCGCCCGGTCGTTATGCGGTTTTTGATTTCGCCAAGAACGTGCAGGAAGTCAAAGCGCGCGAGGCATGCCCGGCCGGACTTGATTGCACCGTGCCGGATGCGCCGATAACCCGGCTTGACGATCAGACATGGCGCGTAGAGATCGAGCGAAATCGCCACGCCGGCATGTCACTGATGTTCAGCTACAAAGTATTCGGCAACGATCTTTCCGGCACCTTCTCACAGCTTAACGATCATCATGCGAATCTGAACGGCGGCTGCGTCTTGATGTACGTCGTCAATCACAAACAGGATCCTGTCGCTTTGTCGATCAAAGCGCCGAATGGCTGGCACATCATCAACGCGCTGACGGCGAAGAAGGACCAGACTGAATTTGAATTTCCGAATTGGGATCTGCTGATCGACACGCCTACTGAGATTGCCGCTGACTGGACCGAAGATGATTTCAAGGTCGATGGGAAAACCTATCATGTCGTGGTGCACTCTCTGGGAAGCGAAGGCGGAAAGCGCCCGGCGCTGGTGCGGGATATCGAGAAAATCGTACGCGCCGAAACGGCGATGTGGGGAGCGCCCGAATTTGATTCATATACCTTTCTGCTTCATTTCGCGAATGACGGCCATTCCAGTGATGGCATGGAGCATTTGACGTCGACGCAGATAATCGAACCCACGGCACTCGCCGAGGCGAACGCCTATGATGAGACACTGGACGCGGTCGCACACGAATTCTTTCACGTCTGGAACGTAAAGCGCCTGCGGCCACTTGAGCTCGGGCCATGGGACTTCACCCGTCCGGCGAACACCCGTGGCCTGTGGATCGCGGAAGGGATCACCAATTATTACGGCCACCTGATGCAGCGACGCGCCGGATTGTGGGACGATAAGAAATTTCTGAGCGCGCTTTCCGAGCAGATCACGGACGTCGAAAACGCCCCCGGCAGCAAATTGATGAGCGCGGAAGAATCTTCGCTGTCGGCGCCGTTTATCGACGACGCACCGCAGTCCCAGCAGACCAACCTGGCGAACACTTCGATCAGTTATTAC
>JBKPEE010000132.1:0-22915 GCA_046728235.1 Acidobacteriota bacterium | reverse complement strand
GGCCGATGCGTTCCTCGTGGGCAGCGACTTCGTGGGGGAAGAACCTGTATGCCTAATCCTGGGAGACAATATTTTCTTTGGGCATGGACTACCCGAACAACTCGAGGTGGCGGCGCAACTCGATCACGGGGCGTTAATATTTGCGTACGCGGTGCGAGATGCAGAGCGTTACGGCGTGGTAGAGTTCGACGAGCGTGGGGTTGCTTTAAGCATTGAAGAAAAGCCGGTCAGGCCCCGTTCAAATTATGCGGTGCCGGGACTCTATTTCTATGACGGTACCGTGGTCGCCCGGGCGCGGAGCCTCAAGCCGTCGGCGCGCGGAGAGCTCGAGATCACCGATCTAAACCGACTATACCTTGAGAGCGGCGAGTTAAATGTTCAGGCGATGGGACGAGGAGTCGCCTGGCTGGACGCGGGCACACACGAGTCGCTGCTGCAGGCATCGAATTTTGTACAGACGATCGAAGAGCGGCAGGGACTCATGATTTGCTCGCCCGAAGAGATTGCCTTCCACCGCGGTTACATTACTGGAGACAAGCTGCGAAACCTGGCGAGCCAACTCGGAAGCACCAGCTACGCAAATTATTTGCTTGCTCTTCTGGATGGTCAACCAGAGTTAAAGCAAGCGTCAACGGCCCAAACGTCTCAAATTAGGTGAATGAGTCGGCGGCGATGCGGAGACTGCGTGATCTCAGTCACCGGTTTGGCCGCTTTGCGACCAGTTCAATGCCTCGCTTCACGACAGCAACCGAGAAACCCCACTACCAGCACGGGCGTGAGGTGGACACGGTTTCAGATGCCCAGCACGTTGACTAGTTCCTGAACCGCCGCCGCACTCTTCTGCAGGGCAATGCGCTCTTCGGCGGTCAGGGTAATCTCAATCACTTGTTCCAGTCCCTGCGCTCCAAGTTTGCAGGGCACGCCAACGTACAGCCCGTTAACGCCGTATTCGCCTTCGAGATACGCGGCGCATGGCAGAATCTTTTTCTTGTCTTTCAAAATCGATTCAGTCATCTCGACGGCGGCCGCCGACGGAGCATAATACGCGGATCCCGTCTTCAGCAGATTTACAATCTCGGCGCCGCCATTCGCTGTGCGCTTAACGATCGCGTCGATCTGTTCTTTCGATAGCAGCTCGGTAACTGGGATACCTGCGCAGGTGGAATAGCGCGGCAGGGGGACCATGGTGTCGCCGTGCCCGCCGAGCACGAAGGCCGTAACGTTCTCGACTGAGACATCGAGTGCTTCCGCCAGGAAGCAGCGCATGCGGGCGGAGTCAAGTACTCCGGCCATGCCGACGACTCGATGCTTTGGGAAACCCGATCGCCTGAGAGCTACCTGGCACATCGCATCGAGGGGATTCGAAACGATTATGAGAATGGAATTCGGTGAGCGCTTAACACATTCGTCAACGACTTTCCCGACAATGTCCGCATTGGTGCGCAGCAGATCGTCGCGGCTCATCCCCGGTTTTCGCGGCAGGCCGGCGGTGATGATTATTACATCTGAATCTGCGCTTTCATCGTAGCTATTGCTGCCGGTCATCCGGACATCGAAACCTTCAACCGGCGCTGCTTGCGCCAGATCCAGCGCCTTGCCCTGCGGCACTCCCTCAACAATATCGATAAGAACGACGTCTCCCAGTTCCTTTGCAGCCAGCCAGTGGGCGGCGGTCGCGCCTACATTCCCAGCGCCCACAACAGTGATCTTTTTTCGTGCTCCCATGATTCCAGTCCTTATTCGAAGTCAGTTGATAAGTTGCGCGACTTAGTGTGAAATGGCCGCGCAAACAATTGCGTCAAGTATGTTTGAAAGAAGGCGAGTCTAAATGTGCCCTCGGTGAGTGTCAAGCGAGGTTCCTGTGACATGGATCACCAGCGCTCTAGCTGGCAAAAATCCGATTATGATTCGCGAAGATCGAATCCCGGCATGTATCGATAGGTACAAGATTCTTCTGTAATCGCACTGCATTGTGCAGTTTATGATTTTTGATTCGGAGTCTTAAAAACGTATGTTGCAGATCGTTCAGAACGTTAAGAACGGACAGCTCGAAATAAGAGAAGTACCACCACCAGCGATATTGGCCGGTGGTGTACTGGTGCGAACAGCCGCCTCAATTATCAGCCCTGGTACCGAGAAGATGGTTATGGAGCTGGCGAAGAAAACGCTGATCGGTAAAGCCAGAGAGAGACCTGATCTGGTAAGACAGGTCCTCAATAAGGCCCGTACTCAGGGTTTGATGAATACCTTTCACAATGTCATGTCAAAGATGGATAAGCCGCTGCCTTTAGGATACAGCGCGGCGGGCATCGTGGCAGATGTGGGCCCTGGTGTTACCGATGTCAGGATCGGTGATCGAGTGGCGATGGCGGGCGCTGGATACGCGAGCCACGCTGAAATCAATTTTGTGCCGCGCAACCTGACTGCGCTAATTCCTAACGGCGTGGCCTACGAAGAGGCCGCCTATTCAACGGTGGCAGCGATCGCATTGCAGGGCGTTCGGCTGGCGCGGCCCGAGTTGGGAGAGTTCGTGGTCGTAAGCGGCCTCGGCCTCATTGGGCTGATAGCCGCGCAACTTCTAAAAGCCAATGGTTGTCGCGTGCTCGGGATAGACCGCAACAAAGATAAAGTCGAACAGGGATTACGATTGGGATTGGATGAAGGGGCCGTGCTTGAGGTGGATGACGTGCACCGCGCGGTTGATCGATTCTCTAACGGCCGCGGCGCGGATTTCACGCTGATTACTGCCGCCACTTCCAGCAACCAGCCGATCGAGCTCGCCGGCGAGATCACCCGGCGCAAGGGCCGGATTGTGGTGGTGGGCGCCGTGGGGTTGAATATTCCCCGTGACGTTTACTACAAAAAAGAATTGGAAGTGAAAATCTCAATGTCGTATGGTCCAGGGCGCTATGATCGATCCTACGAAGAAGGCGGGCTCGATTATCCCTACGACTACGTGCGTTGGACTGAACAACGGAATATCGAATCGGTCCTAGATTTGATAGCGCGCGGCAACCTGGATGTGCGCTCGCTTACGACGCATCGCTTTGCAGTCAACAGGGCGACCGAAGCTTACGAAATGATCCAGCAGGGTAAGGAATCGTATGTGGGAATCGTTCTTGAATATGATCTCGATCGTCCGCAGGAAAAAATTGTTCGACTCGCTTCGGCAACCGAACACAAACGGCAGGTGACCCTTGGAATCGGTTTCGTGGGCGCCGGAAATTATTCTTCAGTTAACTTGATCCCACATCTCAAGAGTAGCAGTGATGTGCAATTGCTCGGAGTCGCCTCAGCGACGGGAGTAAATGCGAAACAGAAGGCCGAGAAGTTTGGATTCGCTTACTGTGCGACTGATATCAAGCCTTTGCTTGAAGACCCAAACATCGACGCTATCTTTATCGGTACGCGTCATGCCACGCATGCCGACTTCACAATGCAAGCACTAAATGCCGGCAAACATGTCTTTGTGGAGAAGCCGATGGTGGTGACTGAAGAGCAACTCGCCGCCGTTATTGAAGCTTACAACGCTGCTAACGCAAAGCAGCCTACGGGTTTAATGGTTGGATTGAATCGCCGCTTTGCGCCCATGGTTCTCAGGTTGCGTGACGCTTTCGGATCCGCCGGATCTCTGCAGATGGTTTACCGGGTGAACAGCGGGAATATTCCTACCAGTACCTGGTTGCATGAAGAAGACGAGGGCGGCGGGATGCTGATCGGAGAGATGTGCCACTTTGTTGATGTCATGCAATATCTGTGTGGTCAGCGGCCGGCAAAGGTGTACACGCAGCCGCTGACCTTGAACAGCCAGAAAGTTTCGGATCACGATAACCTCTCGATGGTGATCGCCTTTGCCGGTGGCTCAGTCGGCACACTTTGTTACAACACAGTCGGCAATAACGGTTTTCCGAAAGAGCGCCTGGAAGTTTACGGCGGCGGCAGCGTTGGTGTAATCGACGATTTCAGATTGTTGGAAATCATGAAAGGCGGCAAACCGGCCCGCGTCAAGTCAGCCAACCAGGACAAGGGACAGAAGCGTGAAGTTGCCGAGACGATCGACGCCTTTCGCGCAAAAGGCGCCGCGCCCATTCCGTTTCCCGAACTCGTTGCCGGCATGCGAGTCATTTTCGCGGCCCGACAATCCGCGATCTCGGGTGAGCCGGTAACGCTGAGCGATTAAAACTTTGTTTGCGCTCGCTGACTATCGTGGCTGACGATCTAATCCTAAAATCCGCGACCGAACTCCTGCAACTAATCAAAACGCGCGCCGTTCGCTCTATTGAGATTGTTGAGGCATGCCTGCGCCAGATCGAAGAGCTTAATCCATCACTGAACGCGATCGTGACGATTGCGCCGGACGTGCTTGATCGCGCGCGCGAGTTGGATTCAGAGCTCGCAAGCGGAAACTTAGTTGGGCCCCTTCACGGCTTACCGATCACAATTAAAGACACGATCGATACCGCAAACATCCGCACGACACGTGGTTCCCGACTGTTTGCCGATCATGTCCCTGCCCAGGACGCTACGGTTGTCGCCAGGTTGAAAGCAGCCGGCGGCATAGTTCTTGGCAAGACGAATGTGCCCGAAATGGCAATTCCATATGAGACAGACAATGCTGTATTTGGGCGTACGAACAATCCTCACGATCTGAGTCGTACGCCCGGCGGATCGAGCGGCGGTGAAGCCTCGGCTATCGCCGCGCGCCTTTCGCCCGCAGGTGTCGGCAGCGATCTGTCAGGTTCGATTCGGGTGCCGGCGCACTTCTGTGGCATTGCCGGTTTGAAGCCGACGATGGGCGCGGTGGTGATGGACGGGCATCTGCCTCGAGCGAGCGGCACGCTGGCCTTGGGGGCCGGCATTGGTCCAATGGCTCGTCGAGTTAGAGATCTGGCTTTGCTCTTCAGCGTGATGGCCCAGAAGCCGGAAGCCGAGTTTCTGCTTGACGGTAACGTTGTATCCGGCGAACGCGTCGCGCTGTACACAGACGAGCAAGTTACGCCGGTAAGCGCAGAGATCGCCGACGCGTTGAGACGAACTGCGACCATGCTTGGGGACGCTGGATTTCGCATCGTTGCAGAGCGACCACCCGCGATTTCACTGGGGCCACGCCTGTGGGTCGAACTCTTTTCGCGCTCGGCCAGTAAGCAGATTCGCGAGTTGTATCGCGGCCGCGAGCAAGAGGCCGGCCCCGCGACATCCGCTTTGCTCGAGCCGGCCGAGCACGAGGCGACGTTCGAAGAGCGGGTAGACATCGCTGAGACTTTGGCCGCGGCGGTCATGGAACGTGAGCGCCTACGCGAACAACTCCTCCGTTGGATGAGACATACGCCTTTGATTTTGGCGCCGGTAAGCGCTACGGCTGCCTTCGCGCATGGCGCGATTACCGTTGACGTAAACGAAAAGTCAATCGGCGTGTTTCGCTCCTGTGGGTACTCGCAGGCGGTGAATGTGTTCGGTTTGCCGGCCGTGGTGGTACCCGTAGCACGCACAGCGACCGGCCTGCCGATCGGCGTCCAGGTGATCGGCCGGCCGTTTGCCGAACGAGGCGTATTGGCGGCGGCCAGCGCGATCGAGCTGCGAGCTGGATTCTGGTGATTGTCGAATGCGCGGCGTTTAGCTATAGTTTGCACCCAATCATGACCAGTTCTCGAGTTTCGGAGGTGATCCGATGAAATTGGACAGCTTATTACTGCTGCAATCGCCTGATGCGGTTTTGCCGGCATTTCTGCTGATCTTTACGCTTTTCTTTATCGGGATCGTATTGCTGGTTATCGCCATTAAGACGATCAAGATCGTGCCGCAGGCCACCGTGATGCTGGTTGAGCGGCTGGGCAGATTCAGCCGCATAGCCGCGAGCGGTCTGAATATTCTGGTTCCGTTCCTGGACAAGCCGCGCGCGGTCTATTGGACCAACATGCGCGGCGGCATAACCTCGATCGACTTACGTGAGCAATACATCGATCTGCCGCCGCAACCGGTGATTACGCGCGACAATGTAACGATTCACGTGGACTCAGTCGTGTACTGGCAAATCACCGATCCGGTGAAAGCGGTTTATGAGATGAACGATCTGGTCGGCGGAATTGTCCAATTGACTATCACCGGGATGCGCGCCGTGATGGGTGACATGGACCTCGATCACACTTTGTCGCAACGCGATCAGATAAATTCTAAACTACGGATAATCCTTGATGAGGCGACTGACAAATGGGGCGTGAAGGTTACTCGCGTTGATGTCAAGAACATCAACCCGCCTGAAGATGTGCGCGTCACCATGGAGAAACAGATGACCGCTGAACGCAATCGGCGCGCTCTGGTTTTGCAGGCGGAGGGCGAGCGGCAGGCATCCATTACCCGGGCAGAGGGTGAAAAGCAGGCCGCCGTCACGCGTTCGGAAGGTGAGAAACAGTCGGCAATCCTGCAGGCAGAAGGACTGGCCCAGGCTCGTCTGCGCCAGGCAGAAGCTGAAGCCCAGGCGATTGCCCAGGTGGCGCAGGCGATGCAGGCCCACGGCAATCCGGCGCAGTACTTGATTACGACTCGTTATATCGAGAGCCTGCGCGATATGACCAAGAGCAATAACGCGAAAGTCATTTTCATGCCGGTGGAAACGTCGACCATGCTTTCGAGCGTGGGCACGATCAAAGAGATGTTCTCTGATAGCGGCGCCAAGAGCTCGAATGATCCCAACCAGCCACCGCCGCCAAGACAATTGCGATAGTTTTCTGCGGGCGGTGCGGCGGCACGGGGCCCTTGGTTTAGCGCCAGGCGCAGATCTATTTATGCTGACTCACCGTGCACCGGCAGAGCCGCAACCTGCCGCCGGTGCGTCGCCTGCGAACTCGACACGCGGCCAGCCTCAAGGTAAAATCGTCCGCTTAATTTATGGGCCAAGTTGCTGATAGTTCAGAAGCAGTCGCATTGAATGAACGCGACGACGCGGTGGAAACTCGCGTGTGGCGTTCGATGGTGATAGCTGTGACCATCGCGGTGTTCATGAGCGCCATGCTTGCGCCCTGGCGCGTAACTACCGGACTAATTCTGGGAGGCTCGCTGTCACTGCTGAATTATCGCTGGCTGCACACTTCAGTTGCGGCGATCCTGAACGTCGATTTGACGTCGCAGAGACCGCGCGCGAGTGTCTTGCGGTATATCCTGCGCTATCTGGTGGTAGGCGGCATCGTGTTCGCGGCTTACAACCTGGAACTTGTCTCACTGGCGGCGACCATCGCGGGCTTATGCTCGTTTGTGCCGGCCCTGTTGATTGAAGCCGGCAGAGAGTTCTATTTAGCAATCATTCATCGAGAGGAATCTTTTTGATGTTCGCTTTTTTGGCTGAACAAGCAGAGCAGGCGCAGGAAACGGCCGAACATGTGCCGATTCTGGTCCGGCTAGTTAATCAATACTTCGGCGAATACGCGTACAACTTTGAAATGAAGTACACGTATCCGTTTTGGAAAAAGTTCCTGGCCAAGTTTGGCTCAACGCCTGAAGCCGCGTTTGGTGTGTACACGCCAGAGAACGCAATCCCCTGGTACACGGTGATGTTTGTGATCGCCTGCATTCTCTCGCTGGTGTTGATTTGGATTCTGCGCGGCAAGCTTTCTGAGGATGAACCCGGCCATGGACAGCAGACCTTGGAAGTCGGTGTGCTGTCGGTCAGAGGCATGCTGGAAGACATAGTCGGTCCGCATGGGCTCCAGTACTTCCCGGTGGTGATGACCTTTGCGGTGCTAATCCTGGTCTCGAACTTAATGGGTTTCTTTCCCTTGTTCATCTCGCCGACATCGGCCACCAGTGTCACGTTCGCATTGGGATTGGCATCGTTTCTCTATTACAACTATATCGGCATAAAAGAGAACGGGATCTTCGGACATCTAAAACATTTCGCCGGTCCCATCTGGTGGATTGCCCCGTTGATCTTCGTGATTGAATTAATCAGTAATCTCATCCGTCCGTTTACCCTGGGCATTCGTCTCTTTGCGAACATGTTTTCGGACGAAAAAGTGCTGGACACAATTTCGCACCTGGCGCCCGGGATTACGTACTGGGGTGTGCCGGTGCTGTTGATGCCGCTGAGTTTGTTTGTGGCGTTCATCCAGACATTCGTTTTTGTCCTATTGTCGCAGCTGTATATCAGCGAGGTTTCGCATCCGCCTCATGACAGCCATCACCCGCATGAAGAGGACGGTATGGAAATCATTGCGCCAGTATTAACTTAAACAGGTTTTTATAAACGCGCTCTCGAGCGATGTGGCACTGCGCCGCACACGTTGAGGCGCCCAATAGCGCGAACTCGCGAAGAACTGAGACCAACATAACTGCTGTTCATTGTCAGTATCGCTGGAGCGCCGTTGTAAGAGGGGCGGTGGATACCGGATACCGGCGAAATCATACGGTTTTGTTTTTTCTGGTTCGCGTCACCAAACACTGGTCGGAGAAAGGGAGGCTGTTCCTGATTCCGCCAAGGAGAAAACAAATATGAAGAAAGTTAGAATGATTGGTCTGGCCATGCTCGGCCTGTTGCTGATGGCGGTCACAGCCGCAGCCCAGGGCGCTAACCAGCCGGCGGCCGTCGATAACCACAGAAGCGCCATTGCTATCGGTGCCGGAATTGGTTTTGCGATCGCCGTTTTTGGTGGAGCACTTGGCCAGTCGCGGATCGGCGCTGCGGCTTGTGAAGGGGCGGCGCGCAATCCGGGCGCGGCAGGTCGTATTCAGACCATGATGATTCTCGGGCTGGCGCTGATTGAATCACTGGTTCTGTTTGCCTTGCTGATCGTGTTTACAGTCGTCCGCGGGGCGTAACTAAATCAGTACGATTCTGGCGAGCGCGGCTTTATTTGCCGCGCTCGTTTTTGTTTGGCATTAACTTTGCTCACTGGGATTTCTCTGTTACGCTGGCCCTGAAAGCGCACGGAAAGAAGTCAGATGAAAACCTGTCCTGTCTGCGGTAAAGAATACTCAGACACCAGCACATTGTGCCCGATTGATGCCTCGGTTCTAGAGAGAACAGGCGATCCCCTTGTGGGGCAGACGCTCGCGGGCAAATACCGAATCGAAAAGCTGATCAAGCGCGGCGGCATGGGTGCCGTCTATGAAGGCAAGCACGTGCTGATGGATAAGACGGTCGCCATCAAGGTGCTGCATCCGGCGCTGGCGCTTGACGACGATGTGGTGAGGCGTTTTTCGCGTGAAGCGAAGGCGGCGTCCCGGATTTCGCATCCGCACGCGGTCAGCGTGACTGATTTCGGCGAATCCGAGAATGGCGTGGTGTTTCTGGTAATGGAATACCTCAATGGGCGCACGTTGAAAGAAGTCATTAAGAGCGAAGGACCGATGAAGCTCGGGCGCGTTGTCGAGATTGTCCGACAGGTTTCCGGCGCCCTCGACGCGGCCCATGAGCAGGGAGTCGTACATCGCGATTTGAAGAGCGATAACATCATGTTGTCGCAGACGAATGGCGGCGACTGGGCGAAGGTGCTGGATTTCGGCATTGCGAAGATTCAGGAGAGTGGCTCGCGCGATGCTGATATAACCGCAGCCAACCTCGTCATTGGCACGCCGCAATACATGTCGCCTGAGCAATGCTCGCAATCAGGCCCTATCGATTCGCGGTCGGACATTTATTCGCTGGGAATAATCCTCTTCGAAATGCTCTCCGCGGAATTGCCTTTCACCGGTGAGTCTCCCACGGTGATCATGATGAAGCAGGTCCAGGATCCGCCACCGTCGATTCGGGACATCCGGCCTGAGGTTCCCGCGACTGTGGCACAGATAATTTTGAAAGCTCTGGCCAAACAACCCGCGGATCGATTTCAGACCGCGGGCGAGCTATCGGACGCGCTGAGCAAAGCGGCCCAGGCTATCGCGGAGCCCGAGCTTGCGGCTGTGCCTGCGACTGTTCCGAACGTGCCTGTGTTGCCGGTTGATGATGCAGATGAAGCAACCTTGGTGCGCGCGCGTGACGAAGCCACCGCGGTGCGACCGCGTGAAGTCGCACCGGTCGAAGCGCCCGTGGCGGCTGTGCAGCCGTGGCGAATTATGGTGCCGGCGGCTATTGTTTTGGTGGCGGTCTTCGCGCTGGTCTTTTTCCTGACACGAGGTGCCAGCCAAAATCAGTCAGCGAACGCGAATGTACAGCCGGGTTTACTGGCCGATCCCAACAGCCAGCCGGTGCAGCAGGTGGGAACGCCTACGGGCGAAAGCGAAGTTAATATCCAGCCACAGCCGAGCGCCTCGCCGAGGACTCTCACGGAGAATGCCAACAGTAATAACAGTGCGAACGCGAATGCTCGAGTCCAATCGACGCCGGCAACCGTAAACGGCAACTTCGGCTCGAACAGCAATCGCAATTCAAATCTCGGCGAAGCCCCCACACCTTCACCGCGCGTCAGACTGGACACCGCACCACCGCCGCCGAAAATCATCCCCAGTGTGAAACCGGCGGCAAAGCCGACCGCGTCTCCAATCGATCGTTGAGCTGGAGCGCAAGACTGGAGCGCAACCGTCCTCGGTTGCTTACAGACGTTTAAATGGGCCATTGCAACCGAGGACGGTTGCGCTCCAGTCAATAAGCAACCGAGGACGGTTGCGCACCCAGTCGGTATCGAGTAGGCCCGCCTTGAAGCCGGTATGCAAACTCTAGTGCCCGGGTTGCTGAGCCTGTTTCAAGATAGCGGTATCAACCGCGCCTGCTAAATATTTAAGAAAGGCTTGCACGTCGTCAATTTCAATGGCTATATCGATTACGAAACAGGGAATTTCGAAATCGAGCGATTCTATTTTCACCGCGTCTTTAGCCGTGGTTACGACGGCCTTTGCGCCGCGCCCGATTGCATCCTTGATTAACCCATCGATGTCAGACTGCCGGTAACTGTAATGATCCGCGAAGGCGCGCGTATAGCTGAGTTTGTGACCTTGCCGCCGAAGTAACGAAAAGAATGATTCGGGATTCCCGATGCCGCAGAAAGCCGCCACGGGCGAAGCATGATTGGTGAAGGATTCGAACGAGTGACTGACGGTCTTTAGCGGCCGCGCTTCGAACGACTTCATTTGCGAGGTAAAGACAAGCGTCTCAGGAGATACTTGACTGATCGCGTGTCGCAACTGATCCACATGTGGCGACTCGTTGGCGCGGGTTATGACCGCGCAATCCGCCCGGATCAGTTCCTTGATGGGTTCACGCAAGATTCCCGCCGGCAAAACTTTTCGGTTTCCCCAGGCATTCGCCGCATCGACAGTTAGAATATTTAGATCGCGCCAAATCCGTTGATGCTGAAACGCATCATCGAGAATGAACACGTTGCTGTGGAGATTCTCAATTGCCCAACGTGCCGCAGCGACGCGATTTGCGTCGGCAATTACTGCCACCCGTCCCCGAAGCCTTTCAGCGAGAAGCAGCGCTTCGTCGCCGGCTGCAGATACATCAGCCAGGACCTTGTCGTAGTCTGAAACCACAACCCGGCCCGAAGACTGCCGCCGATAACCCCGCGTCAACACGCAAACTCTTCGTCCATCCGCTGCCAATTGGGTCGCCACAAACTCGACCAACGGTGTCTTGCCGGTCCCGCCGGTCGTTAGATTTCCAATGCTGATAACGGGAGCGCCGATATGGAAGCTTTTCAGAATTCCACGCCGGTACAGCGCGTTACGAAGGCGGACACCGGCGCCGTAAACGACGCTCAAAGGTACGAGTGCGAGTGTCGCGGCGCGATTCATTTGGCTGCCGTAAGGTGAACAGCTGGGAAGGAAACTGGTTGGCCGGTGGCGATGCGGGATTCGACTATGTCGGCGATGATCTCAACAGTCCGTTCAGTTGCGCCGCGACTGCCCGCGCAAACGTCCTGCGCGCGGGCGCCTGTAGCTTTGCGCCTGGCTCCGTCAGCGAGCAGTTCGCCAAACGCAGCCGCGAGTGTCGCCGGCGCCTGGGCCAAATCAACTGGAGGCAACTGGATCAATGCATTCTCTGCCAGCAAGGCGCGAATTATGGCCGCAAAGTTATGAGTGTGCGCACCGGTAATCACGCAAACGCCCTGAGCGGCCGGTTCAAGCACGTTCTGGCCGCCATGCGGAATGATACTGCCGCCGATGAAGGCAATTTCTGCCAACTGAAAAGTTGATCGTAACTCGCCGATTGAATCCAGGAGAATAATTTCAGAGGTCGCGTCCATGGGCGCCGGCGGAGACGATTTTCGTGACCAGGCAAATCCGGACTCGCTGATGAGCTTAGCGACTTCGTCAAACCGCTCGGGATGTCTGGGCGCAATCAATAGCCGGCTGTCTTTCCCTCTTGGGGTTTTCCTAATCGCTTTGAACGCGTCAATGACCACGCTTTCTTCGGGCGAATGAGTGCTGGCCGCGACGATTAGCGGCTGGCTGGAATCAATGTGGAAACGTTGACGCAGATCCGAAGCAACACTCGAAAGATTTGCCGGCAAGGTCGCGCTATCAAACTTCAAGTTACCCAGCATCCGGATGCGGTCTTCCGAGAGGCCGAGCATGGCGATCCGCTTCGCGTCTTCGTCAGATTGCATTAGGGCAGTGGCGAGATCTTCGAGGACCTGCTGCATAAAACCGCGAATTTTGTGATAACGGCTGTACGATTTCGGCGAGATGCGGCCGTTAATTAGCGCCACCGGAATCGCATGTCGCCGGCATTCGCGGAGCAAGTTTGGCCATAGTTCAGTTTCCATGATTAGCACGGCCGCCGGGCTCAGCGTCCGGAGCACTCGGCGGACAGTCCACGACCAATCGATGGGAAAGTAGAAGATCGCCGCGGCATCCTTACTGAACGCCTGACGAGCAACCTGCTGGCCGGTTACGGTGGTGGTCGAGATGACGAGCTGATGGGCAGGAAAGCGCTCACGAAGCGCCCGCACCAATGGACGCGCGGCTTCAGTTTCGCCTACGGAAACACTGTGCAGCCAAATCACTGGTCCGGCGGCCCCGTCCAGCGCAGGGATTTTTCCCAGACGCTCACCAATACCGGTGATGTACTTACGGCTCCGAAACGCATCGACGGCAAACCTGGGAAGCAGGAGCAGAAAGCCGAGGGTCAGCAGGAAGCTGTAGATCAAATACACGGCTTAATCAAACGCCATAGAAGCTGGGCGTTTCGAATTGACGAGCTATCGAGCCCGTTCGATATAGCGGCCTTCGTTCGGATCGACTCGAATGCGATCGCCTTCATTGATGAAGGGTGGCACTGTGATCGTTACGCCATTTTCGAGCGTGGCGGGTTTATTAACATTAGATACTGTGGCCCCTTTTAACGATGGCTCAGTCTGAGTCACAGTCAGTTCGATTGACGGAGGCATATCAATGCCAATCGGCGACCCCTCATAAAACTCTGCCTGAATCTTTAATCCCGGTGACAGCCATTGGGCCGAGTCGCCCAGTTCTTCATCGCTCAACGCCACCTGCTCGTAATTCTCTGTGTTCATAAAGTGATGATGAGAACCGTCCGAGTAGAGATACTCCATCTCGTGTTGCTCGAGCGAAGCACGTTCGATCGTGTCCGCCGAACGGAATCGATGTTCAAAGGACGAGCCGCTGCGGATACTCCGCAGCTTAGTTTGAATCATCGCGCGCAGATTACCGGGAGTGTGATGACGAAATTCGACCACGCGGCATGGCTCGCCTTCGAAAACGATTACCATACCCCGCCTGATTTGGGTTGCTGGAATTGCCATGGTCTATGCTTTCTTCCTGATTGTGTGATTGCCCTTAAGGACAGAGAGTTGTCGATTTAACAAACCCGGTAGTCTAGCGGCAGCCGTGCGTCGTTGTCCAGCCGCTGACACGAGCGTGCCGGGGTAATTCTATACGCCAGGTCAACACAGTGGGGAGGCCGCGGTAGTTGAAGTCGTGGGCCATGTAGCGGCCAAATGTTGCGCGTGTCGCCTTATCAGCCTTGCCTCAAAAGTGATTTGTGATCCGTCCGCGAAGCGGACGAGTGAAAATAACCCAGCGCTTTAGCGCTGGGAGATCAGGGCCGATTCTAAATAAGTCCGCCAAAGCGGACGACTGGTTAAGCTCTAAATTATTGATCTTGAACGTCAGTCGTCCGTTTCACGGACTCCGATTCCTTATCGTATACAATCCCACCGATGAATCGGTGGGTTATTGTCAATCGTCGGCTGCGCCGACTTTTGGGCCAAAGCCCGCCAGATCTGTAATTTCGGAACTTGCCGCCAAACGCAGAACGAGCAAGCCTCGCCTTAAATCCAAAAGATCTGAAGCGCTGCTTGCCCGCTCTCAGGAGGAGCCCACCTACCTGATTGAATTAACGTCCGTGAAGCCGGATAGTTCCAGATTATTGAGCCAGCGCTATGCTGCCCTGGCGCGAACTTCCTGGCGCGTGCGAATCACGCGATCCAACCACTCCTGCGCTTGGGCGTAGCGTGGGTAGCTCTTCTCTTCGGCGCGAAAAGCTGGGGTGTGATAGTAACGGCGGCCGTTGATGATCCGCGCGGGATGCTTGATGTGCAGCATCTCGTGAAACATGATGTACTCGACGAACCATTCCGGCACGTCCGGAGAATCCAAAGTCTTGCTAATAGTGATCGTGTCATGCGCCGCGTCGTGATGTCCCAGAATGCTGCGCGCCCTTCTCTGTGACCAGGTCAAGCTGGGTTTTTCGATCCCGCCGTCGAAATAGCGGCGATTAACACGCGAAAAGATGCGCTGCAGATCGTAAACTCGGCCGGTCGCGGAGGAGATCACCTTGCGCCCTCTTTGACGGCGCGCAATGTCGGATGCTCGCAGGACTTCAGGACTAAAGGCGTATGCGCGGTAAACGCGTTCATGTGTGCGCGGCGGTTTGCGCGACAACAGTCGCGCCACCAGCAAAAACGCGAGCGCCCGAATCACCTCAGGTGGCGCCGAGCGAAACAGATCAGAGATTCGCACAAAGACGCGGCCTGACCGAACGCGAATCGTGTGATGCAAACCGGCATAAGGATAGAACTTCACTTCGATCGTGGTAATTTTGGGTTGAAAGCTTCTGCGTTTACTCGCCAATTGACGGAACGCATCCGCAAAGACCCGGCGTAAATGTAAGTCGGAATGTGACATCGCCGAACTGAGACGGAGTAATCTTATGGGCCACCCTGAAGGCAGTCAAACCGGCGCCGATGAGCGCCCGTAAAGCGTTGTGGCGAGCCACGTTGCCGCTCACGCGAAGCGGCTAAGCGGTGACCGGCCATTCTTTCGTTAATATAAGTTCCAATATTTCAATAGTTACAGACGCTTTGCCGGCGTCAGTCAAATCGGAAGCTCCGCCGGCCGAATTAAGAGCTCAATAATTGCTAGGAATTTGGTCAATTCGTTATACTTTTCGTTATACTTACGGACAGTTTTGCCTTTCCGCGAGGACGATGACAAAAGTCAGGAATCAAATACAATCCGGCCGCCCGAAACCCGATTCACGCCGTCAGGCTGTTCTGGCCACGATCATTGACGAGTATTTGATCAGTGGCGAACCAGTGGGCTCTCATGTGATTTCGGCTAAATTTTCGCGCGCTCCCGGCTGGAGTTCCGCGACAATTCGGAACGTGATGTCTGAACTGGAGGAGCTTGGTTTGCTTGAACAGCCTCATACTTCAGCAGGTCGAATTCCAACCGACTGCGGCTACCGGCACTATGTCGATAACATGCTCGACTCAACCAAGCTCTCGAAGGAAGATGTAGCCGCGATCGAAACCATCGGAGTGGGAGATGAAGTTCGCGTGCGCCCCGATCGTTTGATGGAGCGTGCTTCCCACGTTTTGTCTCAGCTGTCCGACAATGTCGGGATTGTTGTCTGGCCGTCCCTGGCAGACAACGGCCTGAAACAGATTCGATTCGTTAAGCTTCCCGACTACCGCATACTCGTGGTCCTGGTGTCAACGTCAAACATTGTTCATGACAAGGTTATTACGCTCGATGAGGAGTTCAATCAGGAAGAATTAAATCGCACCGCGCGTTTCCTGAACACAGAGTTTGCCGGCAAGAGCTTATTGGCCATTCGAGCCGAGATTATTGCTCTCATGAAAAAGGAGCGGGCGCTGTATAACTCGGTCGTGAGGAACGCCATTCTCTTGTGCGAGCGAAGCCTCCAGGATGAAGACTCTGCCGTGGCCGAAGTATTCCTTGACGGCGCCTCGAATATTTTCGGTAAACCCGAGTTTTCCAACACCGAAAGAATTCGCGAGTTGCTCCAGACTTTTGAAGAGAAGTCGCGGCTCATCAAGATTCTGAATGAATGCGTGGCAGGTGACGCTTCGGGTGAGGTTCAAGTTGTGATTGGCACGGAAAACCCTGCTTCTTCAATGCAGCACTGTTCGGTGATTACGACCTCCTACCGGGTGGGCACAGACGTTTGCGGAACATTGGGTGTGGTCGGACCGACTCGCATTGCCTATGGACGCATGATGGCTGTGGTAAACTACCTGGGGCGCTTCATGGAACGCGCGTTCTCGAATGAAGCGTCCTTGCAATAGAAGTTGCAAACCCCCTGGCGCGATAATCGATTACAAGATGGCGGCCGACACGAAGAATTCCTCTAACATTCCAATTCGTTTTGTAGACAGCGACGAATCGGCAGAAGCGGATTATCGCGCCGAACCAGATTTTGCAGATCCGGAAGTGATTGAATTGAGCGACACGCAAGCAGATTTGAATGACGAAGTCTCTGATTCGATGGTCCCCCGTGACGGGGAGACCCGCGCCGAAGAGCCGGCCGTGGGGGGCCCCGAATTGGCGGAACTCATCGCGACGCGGGCAGAGCTAAAGCGACTGCAGATGGCGCTCGCTGAGGCGCAGGATACGGCCGCGCGGCGCCAGGCCGATTTTGAAAATTACCGCAAGCGAATTGAACGCGACCGTGGCGAAACGCACAATCGCATCGTCGCGGACGTCGCGCGAAAACTCTTGCCAGTGGTAGATAATCTTGGGCGCGCTCTGGAGGCTGAGCGAAGTGTCGAGACTCAGGAATCGAAGGAGTTTCGCCATTTTTTGCATGGCGTTGAGCTAATCAGTAAGCAGCTGAGCGACGTGCTCGAATCGCTGGGTATTCATCCAATCTCCGCCGTGGGAAAACCTTTTGATCCACATATCCACGAAGCTGTGGTCACGGAACAGTCTGACAAATTCGAACCTGATACGGTAATCGAGGAGATCGCGCGGGGCTACAAAATTGGAGACCGTCTGTTGCGCCCGTCAATGGTAAAAGTGGCCGCGCGCAACGAGTAATCACACACAACCCCCGTCAAAAACATGGGCAAGATAATAGGAATCGATTTAGGAACCACCAATTGCTGCGTCGCCGTTCTTGAGGGCGGCACGGTGCAGATTGTGCCGAACAAAGAAGGCGGACGCACTACTCCCAGCGTCGTTGGCTTCACTGATAAAGGCGAACGCCTCGTGGGACAGATCGCGAAGCGCCAGGCGGTGACGAACGCTTCCAATACTGTGTACGCGGTGAAGCGCCTGATTGGCCGCAAGTACGATTCGGGCGAAACGCAGCGGATGCGCGAGACGGCGCCCTTCGAGATCGTCGAGGCCCCTAACGGTGATGCCCGCATCAGCGTGCAGGGCCATTCATTCAGCCCGCCGGAGCTCTCTGGAATCATTTTGCAGCGCCTGAAAACAGCCGCCGAAGACTTTCTCGGTGAGTCGATTACTGACGCAATCGTGACGGTGCCTGCCTATTTCGATGACACCCAGCGCCAGGCTACTAAGGACGCGGGAAAAATCGCGGGCTTGAATGTCGAAAGAATTATCAACGAGCCGACCGCCGCGGCGCTGGCTTACGGTTTGGGAAAAACCGAGTCGGAAAAGATTGCCGTTTACGATCTGGGCGGCGGCACTTTCGATATCTCGATTCTCGAAATGAATAACGGCGTCTTCGAGGTGCTCTCGACCGCCGGCAACACCTATCTGGGTGGGGAGGATTTTGACGAGCGAATCATGAACTGGATGGCCGACCAGTTCCTCGAGGATACGGGCATAGACCTGCGAAAAGATCGGCTCGCACTGCAACGATTGAAAGAGGCTGCTGAGCGCGCGAAATGCGAGCTGTCTTCCGCCACCGAAACCTCGTTCAATCTGCCGTTCATCGCGGCTGACGCCTCGGGCCCCAAACATCTCAACAAGACCCTGACCAGGGAGCAATTCGAAACGCTGGTCGGAGATCTGGTGAAGGAAACGATCGAGCCATGCGAGCGCGCGCTGACCGATGCGAAGTTAAAGCCCGGCGACATCGATAAGGTGATTCTGGTCGGCGGCCAGACCCGGTCTCCAATAGTTGAGCGCACAGTGGCTGAGATTTTCGGCAAGTCAGCCTCTTCAGAAATCAACCCGGATGAAGTCGTCGCCATGGGCGCGGCAATTCAGGGCGGTGTCCTGATCGGAGATGTGAAGGATATTGTCCTGCTCGATGTGCTGCCGCTGAGTCTGGGACTGGAAACACGCGGTGGGTTGTTCACTAAGATTATTGAGCGCAACTCGACTATTCCCTTGCGCAACAGTTTGACCTTTACCACGGTCGTCGACAATCAATCGTCAGTCGAGATTCACATCCTGCAAGGCGAACGCGAAATATCGAGCGCCAATCGCAGCCTTGGCAAGTTTGAGTTGGTAGGCATTCCGCCCGCCCCGCGCGGTATCCCGCAAATCGAGGTGGTTTTCGAAGTTGATGCCAACGGGATCGTGTCGGTGTCGGCAACCGACAAGACCAGTGGACGCGAGCAGCAGATGCGTATCACGCCGACTTCGGGATTGACGCCCGATGAAATCGACAGAATTATCGCCGAGGCATACAGCTCAAAGGAAGAAGATCGGCACTCGCGCGACCGCCAGGAACTGAACAACAAACTGAGCAGCCTGATCCGCAATACCCAGCGCTCGTTCATCGAGTTTAGTGGTTTGCTGTCCGAGGAAGCACGGGAACACGGGCAGCAGCTTTTGAAGCAGGCCGAAGAGGCCCTCGGCTCAACCGAGCTAGGTGAGCTCCGGCTGGCGCTGGATGGAGTTGAGCGCCTGGGGCGCGACCTGACGACCGCGATGATGAAGCAAGCTGAGCAAGCTGAAACCAATTCCACTTGAAGCGGGAAAACTCACCACCAAGACACCAGTACCCAAAGCGATCTGAAGGCAAAGAAAGTAGTTGAGTAAAAAAAACTTGGATCAATCGAGTTAGGAATGAACTGACTCTTTTAATGTCTTTCCTGTCTACAGTCTTGGTGGTGAACTCATCCCACTTAAGTTAGAATGAGAAAAACGGTCAGTAGCTTCGCCGATCGTAAGCGTCGGAACTGCTGGCCGTTCGTCAATAGTAGTTAAATTATGGCAGTGAATAAACGCGATTATTATGAGGTGCTGGGCGTCAGCCGGAGCGCTTCTGAGCAGGATTTGAAAAAGGCCTACCGCCGGTTGGCCCATCAATACCACCCGGATAAGAACCAGGCCGACCCAGCAGCAGAAGAAAAATTCAAAGAAGCGGCCGAAGCCTACGGCGTGCTGTCTGACGCCGAACAACGACGACGGTATGACCGGTTCGGCCACGCAGGCGTATCAAGTAGCGCCGCCAGTGCTGCGTGGGGAGCACCAGGCTTTAGTGGTATTGAAGATATTCTGGGCGATCTGTTTGGCTTTGGAGATGTGTTCGGAGCTGCGGGCCGTGGGGGCTCGCGGCGCTCGGCGTCACAGCGCGGCGCTGACCTGCGATACGATCTCGAGATAACCCTCGAGCAAGCGGCCGCGGGAATGACGGCGCAACTGCGCATCCCCAAGCGCGAGACATGCGAAACCTGCAGTGGCTCGGGCGCCGCGCCGGGAACCAGGCCGGAAGTCTGCCGGACTTGTCAGGGCGCCGGTCAGGTCCGCTTTCAACAGGGATTCTTTTCCGTATCTCGCACCTGCAGCGCGTGTCGCGGCTCCGGTCAGGTGATCAACTCTCCCTGTGAAACCTGCCGTGGCAGCGGACGGGTCGAGCATGAAAAATCGATCGAGGTAAAGATCCCTGCCGGTGTCGAAACGGGATCAAGATTGCGTTTACAGGCAGAGGGAGAATCGGGCACCTACGGCGGCCCCGCCGGAGATTTGTATGTAGTCATTCACGTCGGCGAACACGAACAGTTCGAGCGGCAGGGAAACAATTTGTATTCGGCAGTTCCCATCACGTTCGCGCAAGCAGCGCTGGGCGCTGAGGTGCGAGTGCAGACCCTGACTGGCGATGAATCGCTGAAGATACCTGCCGGCACTCAAACTGGGACCGTCTTCCGCGTGCGCGGACAGGGGATGCCGGTGCTGGGCGGGCGCGGCAAGGGCGATCTGTTCGTTTCGGTTTCCGTCATCACTCCTACCAGTCTGACGCGTGAGCAGCGTAAGCTCCTCGAGCAGTTGGCTAAGATTGAAACGAAGGACCTTGAAGACAAGAAATTGGTCGACAAGGTTCGCGATATCTTTGGTTGAAGTCCGGCGCAAGATGTTATCCTGCGTTCGTTCTAACGCTGGCCCGCAAACGCAGGATTTTGAACTGCTGCCGCCGGCCAGGCTGTTGGCAACAATCAGGCAGTAAGCCGGCAATAAACACCTGGAGATGTTTGTCATGAGATCCTCTGTTTCGCTCGTTCGCACTCTTCTTCCGCTTCTCCTAATCGTTTTCTCAGCCTCATTTGCGGCCCGCGCGCAGGATGAATACGCGGCTGTCAACAAATGGGAATCCTTTAATTTTGGCGGCAAGAGCATCGCGCCCGCTGACATCAATCCCCTCGCGATCGAAGATCTGAAACTGGTACGCGGCATCGTCTTTGGTAAACACGGCCGCATCTTCAAGGATCCCGATATCAACCGGTTTCTGCAGTCGCGCAGCTGGTACAAAGCTGATCCCAACTTTCAAAACTCGGCGCTGAATGACATTGAGCGTAAGAACCTCGACGTTATTCGCATCGCGGAAGCTCAAAAGCACGAGACGGTCGAACCCGGCGATATGCGGCTGTATGTTGATAAGCCGCTGACGCGGAAAAAACTGGGGACGCATACCAATGCAGAATGGACGGTGCTCGCTTCTGAGATCGAGGCGATTCACGGCCGGCGCTTTGATGATACGCCGTGGCTGCAACAGTATTTCGACGAGCGTTACTGGTACATGCCGGCGTCGCCATACAACCCGAAGTCACTGAGCGATACCGAGCGAAAGAACCTGCAGTTAATCGACACGATTCGAAGGCAGCAGCGTCACGTGGCGTTGGCTCCGGGCGATATGGAGCTATTCGAGAACAAATTGATCTCGGAAACCATGCTGCATGGCTTGAGCCTGCATGAATTGCGGTTGCTGCGGAACGAGATTTACGCGCGCCATGGCCGCGTCTTCAAGACCATGTGGATCCAGCAGTACTTCGGCAACCAGCCCTGGTACGATCCGAACGACAATTTCAAAGACGAAGAATTGTCGGGTCCTGACAAGACCAACGTCGAAACCATAGTCGCCTACGAGACCAGGCTGCACAACTCGATTAGCGAGAAGCCAATCACCCAGGCCTTGCTCCAGGGCCTATTCGTTGAAGACGTGCGGAAAATGCGTGATGAGATCTACGCGCGTCACGGAAGAGTCTTCAAAGATCCCTGGACGCAAAAATATTTTCAGAGTTTTGATTGGTACAAGGCCAACCCAAATTACAGCGACGCGCAATTGAGCGCCGTCGAGAAAGGGAACCTCGTGGTCATCGCCGGTTACGAAAAGAAAGCCGTAACTGCGATGAGCACGATAGAGGGTTGATAAGGCCCACTTTGGGCCCCGCGTGCCGGGGCCGAAAAACAGAAGGCAGTAGGCAGAAGGCAGTAAGCAGCAGGCTGCATCTCCCGATCCGATCATTATCAAACAAAAAGGCAGGCACGCCGTCGCCTGCCTTTTGTCGGTAGTGTTCCGTTTGTCCCTTTCATTCACACCGTGGCTTTAGCCCGGTGTTCGAGGACCACGAAGTCAAAGGAAACCGTTTAAACGGTTTCCGTTTTCGGGCGTAGAGAAGGTCGCCGCGCTAAAGCGGCGGCGAGAATGAGAATTTTCTCAAACGGACCCACCGCTTTTTTGTCTATCAGGATTTTGCGGCAAGCTCACTCCGGCATCGGCTTTGACAGCACTCCCGCGATCAAATCGTTCAGGCCTGCATCCGAGTTGTTGTGAAAGCTCTTATATAGTCCGGTAAGTTGCGCGAGGATCTTGGCGCGGGCTTCCTGCTGTGCCGGCTTGTCGCTGAGCGCGACGGCGCGCGCATAAGCGTCGATCGCCTGTTCGGCGAGGTGCAGGATGCGATTCAGCATCTGTGTCTGTTCCGCCGAAGCCTGCTTAGCACCAAATTTCTGATTATACTCGCCCGACAACTGGGTCAACTCACCTTTGTAAATGGCAATACCTAAACGATGGTAAGCGAGGGGGTCGCGGTGATAAGGACTATCAGCGGACTTCACCGCTTTCCTAAACGCGATGGCCGCATCTGCAGGCTTGTCGTCTTTGACGATTGAACCCAGCGCGTAATTCAAAAATCCGCGCGCCACTTCCATACTCTTGAAGGGGTCAGCCTTGGAAACCTTTCCCGCCTCGAGCAGGGCAATCGCCTGCCGTGCGTACTCCGCCGTCTCAGTATCCAGATTGTGATTTCCCGCAACCGAGTTGTCATAACCTGCTTCGGTCATAAGGGCGAGCGCGAGAAAGTATTCGGGGTCCTCTTTTACCATTGGGCGGGCGAGCGTGAACGTCTTTCCATAGTCCTTGGAGTTGTAGGCTGCGTACAGTGCCTCCTGATGCATGGCGCGCTCGTATTGCAGCACCCATTGGCGCACTTCTTTGGTTTCCGCACTGTTGTCGCCGCCCCAGCGGCGCAGATATTCCTTTGCGGTTGGATAGGCGTGACGTTGCTGCTCCGGATTAGGG
>JBKPEE010000131.1:0-33687 GCA_046728235.1 Acidobacteriota bacterium | reverse complement strand
GCACTCTCTGAAACAGCGGGAGCAATCCGCGAACGGTCATTTTTATCTCGGCCAGGCGCTGGCTAACCTAGGCCGTTTCGATGAGGCGGTCACACATCTGTCCCGCGCCGTGGAACTGGGTGGTGACGAGATGAAAGATGCGCACAGGTTTCTGGGCATAATCTATCTGCGGCGCGGTGAGCGCGCACAGGGCGTTACCGAATTGGAAACCTATCTGAAACTATCGCCCAACGCGAGAGACGCCGATCAGATTCGGCAAATCATTCGGCAAAACCAGAAGGCGCGAAACGATTGAGCCCTCGGCTGATATCGCTGGTAAAAACGAATCTCCGCTTCTCGCACCGCGAGAAACCGCAACTACGCCGCGCTTACCCTAAATCCAATAATTTGTAGGAATATTCAGAAAAGCGGACATAATATTCCTCGACCGCCAATAATTGGCGGGAATCCCGCAAATTACTGCGTTCAAGTAACAGCTGAAGGCTGGCCCACCGTTTGCATTTTGGCGGCTGAATTTCTGTCTCAGTTTTCGCTGAAACAATCTGGCCAAGTCCAGACTTGGCATTTAAGAAACGATAAACAAATTGCGACTTCTGTTTTTGCCATCTCTTGGTCTAAGCAAAAAATCAACCACTCTCGGAGGAGCCCAATGAGAAATTTGCTTTCGAAGTTCTTTCTCTTTTCGGTCGCGCTCACTTTGTTCAGCTTGCCCGCCTTCGGACAAGTGAATCCCACCGGATCCATCGCCGGCACAGTCGAGGATCAGCGGGGCGCGGTCGTGCCTAACGCAAGTGTAACTGCAAAAAACAAAGCTACCGGAGAAACGAAAGCCGCTACTACATCGGACAGCGGTACGTACTCGATTCCGGCATTGCCGTCCGGCATGTATATCGTGACCATTGAAGTGAAAGGGTTTAAGAAAACACTGGTCACGGACGTCAAAGTCGACGTCGGTACCCCGGCCACCGTAAACGCCACGCTTGAAGTCGGCGCAGCTGAAGAGACGGTCACGATCGTCGGCGGCGGCGAGGTTATTCAAAGCCAATCGGCCACCATCGGAACGACCTTGACTGGCCGGCAGATTACCGATATTCCGACCGCGTCTCGTGACGCGCTGGATTTAGTGCTGGCGTTACCCGGTACAACTACTCCCGGCCGCCCCCGCACCTCGTCCGTCAACGGGTTGCCGAAGGGTGCTTTGAACATCACTATCGACGGCGTCAACGTGCAGGATAACCTGTTGAAATCCAACGACGGTTTCTTCACTTACGTCCGTCCACGAACTGACGCCATTAGTGAAGTTACCATATCGACTTCGAATCCCGGCGCGGAAAGCTCGGGCGAGGGCGCGTTTCAAATCAAGTTCGTTACGCAGGGAGGCGGCAACCAGTACCACGGTGGCGGTTATTACTACTACCGAACACCGGGCCTCAACGCCAACTACTGGTTCAATAATCGCGATCTGCCGCCGGATCCAATAACCGGCAAGGCTCCGCGTACGGACATCATTTTGCATCAGCCCGGTTTCAAGGTGGGTGGTCCAATTTCGATTCCAAAAGTATTCAACGGTAAGGATAAAGCGTTTTTCTTCGTCAACTATGAGGAGTATCGCTTACCCGAGAGTGCCATTCGCACCAGAAACGTTCTTTCGCAGGCGGCCCAGGGTGGTACATATCAGTTTCTGTCTTCCAGCTTCACACCGCCGACTTCAGGCCCCGGTGCCGGAGCAACAACCTGTACGGGCTCCGGTTCGTCTCGAGTTTGCTCAGTCAATGTCTACCAGGTCATTGCGAATGCTAGGGCGGACACCAGCACCGGCGGCTTCGTCGAAAAAAATCCAGGCATTGTTGGCGCTTTCACCACCGGCGATCCGACCATGAGCGCCCTGTTCGCAAGCATTCGCTCCGCGATTCCAGGTTCAAAGGCGACTGGCGATCCGAATGTTGATCAGTCCAGTTTCATCAATCATGGCGGCCAGATTCGGCGGTTTCCGACCGTGCGTCTTGATTTCAACCTCACGAAGAACCATCACATCGAAAACATCTGGAATTATCAACGCTTTGCCGGCCAGGTCGATTTCCTGAATAACACCGATCCGGCGTTTCCAGGTTTCCCGAATCAGGGTTCGCAGGGTTCAGTACGCTTTTCGGATTCGATGGCGTGGCGCTGGACTATCAGTCAAAACCTGATCAATGAGGCTCGTTATGGGATAGTCGGCGGCACCGTCCTCTTCTTCCCTGAAATTGCCGCGACGCAATTCACAAATCAGGCGCCGAATGGTCAAGCCATGGATCTTAACCTTGGCAATTTCCCTCCCCCTGGCGGTCTGACGCTTACGAGCGCGACTGTGAGTAGAGCACCATCGCGGCGCAATAGCCCGGTTCGTGAGTTCAGCGATAATTTAAGTTGGATTCGCGGTAATCACTCGGTCAGCTTTGGTACTACGGTCACGGACATTCGCTATTACAACCAAGCGATTACCGTGGTTCCCCAGGCTGTTACTACCATCAGCGCGACCCAGGATCCGGCTCCAGTTAACGCCTTTAGCTTTCTGCCTTCCTCGACCCAGCAGAATGGCGCCGCGCAACTTTACGGCTTGCTGGCCGGAAGATTGACCGCGGTCAACTCGAATGCGCGGTTGGATGAGAACACTAATAAATACAGCTACCTCGGTCCATTGAACAGCCGCGCCCATTCGACGGAGTGGGGTGCTTATACGGCGGACAGCTGGCGTTTTCGTCCCAACGTCACGCTGACGTTAGGACTTCGTTATGAACGCCAAATCCCGGTTGAGGCCAGCAACAACACCTGGGCCGGTGTGACCTACGCGGGGTTATTCGGCGAGTCTGGTGCCGGAAATCTTTTCCAACCGGGTTATTTGGCGGGATTCCAGTCCCAATACTTCTTGTTTGGTAAGGGACAAAAAGCATACCACGGCGCGGGCATCTTCCTGCCGAGCTTTGGCTTTACCTATAGCCCGACTTTCCACAACGGACTTTTGAAAACCCTGGCAGGTGAATCGGGACAGACAGTATTTCGTGGCGGCTTCTCGATCGCCTCGGTCCGCGAAGGCACCGGAGTCTTTACCTCCGTGGTTGGCGGAAATCCGGGCGGCACTCTCACTACGAATCGGAGCTTGACCTTAGGAAATCTTCCGGTTGGAAGTTATCTCCGAAGCGGCGCGCCATTCGCTCCAGCTGCATTTCCGGCTACGCCTACCTATCCCAATCCCGGTCTGATCACAGATTCGGTGAATGCGTTCAAACCGAACCTCAGGATAGGCTATGTGGAGTCGTGGTCCTTTGGCATTCAGCGGGAAATCAAGAAGGACAACGTCATCGAGGTTCGTTATATCGGCAACCGCGGTCACGATCTCTGGAGACAGATCAATCTTAATGAAACAAATGTCATTGAGAACGGCGTCCTCAGGGAGTTCCGACTGGCCCAGCAGAATTTGATAGCGAACATCAATGCTAACCGCTGCCAGAGTGGACAAAACCCGACCGCCAATCCGGGATGTCAAATCAACTTCGCGTATTTCGGAGCTGGTACCGGCACCGTTCCGCTGCCGATTTCCCTCGCATACTTTTCAGGTTTGGCTGGAACCACCGCGGGTGGGGATCCCACCAACGCGAACAATTACTCGAGTTCCAACTTCAGGAGTTCGACATTTACGACTCCGCTAAATCCGTTGAACCCGAGCGTGCTCAACTTTGTGGGGCCCAACAACGGGTCAAGCGGTCTCAATAGCACCGCTTTTGAAAACCGCAGGACGCCCCTCGGCCAGGCCTGTTATGGCGTCACGAATTGTACGGGACTCGGTTTATTCCCTTACAACCAGTTCCTGGTTAATCCCGGTAAACGCGGTGGGGCATTTGTCGTCGACAATCTTGGCCAAACCTGGTATGACGCTGTGACGGTTGAGTTCCGACGACGAATGGCACAGGGCCTGCTCGTACAGGGCAGCTACACATTTGGCAAGGCTCTGTCGAACATGTTCTCGAGTGACTCAGGCGTCAACGATCAACCCCTGACGTTGCGTAACTTGTGGTTGAAGAAGGGCGTGACGAACTTCGACATCCGTCACGGCATCAAGGCCAACTTCATCTACGAGTTGCCATTCGGAAAAGGCAAGCAGTTCCTGAGCAACGCCGGCGGGTGGCTTGACAAGCTCGTCGGTGGCTGGGGCTTCAACGGTAACATCCGCATTCAAAGCGGCACCCCGTTTTCGCTCGGCAACGTGCAGGTGGTTGGAATGACCGCGAAACAACTTGAGCAGACGATCAAGCCCTACCGCGATCCGGACGGCTTTATCTATGTCTTCCCGAAAGACATTCGCGATAACACTGTCCGAGCTTTCAACCTTGGCTATATCACAACGCAGGCAACCGGTCAGCCGAGCACGGTGGCCATCAGCTACACCGGCGCCGGCGCTCCAACGGGGCGTTTCATCGCGCCGGCCGGGTTTGGTAATTGTGCTCAGGCCTACGCCGGAGGCTGCGGTTTCGGTAACCTGGTTCTGCACGGTCCGAATTTCACTCGGTTCGATTTGGCGCTTGCCAAGAAGTTCAAGTTTACTGAAAGCGTTAATCTCGAACTGCGTGCGGAGTTTCTGGACGCTTTCAATAACATCAACTTCCTCGTCGGGGGTGCCGGAAATGACGTGAATACCCTTGGTACTGTTCCGAGCATCACCAATTCGATTGGTGGGTTCAACTCGTCAGCATTTGGCCGCATCACCGCTGCTTATCAGGACACTTCAACCACGAACGATCCTGGCGGTCGTGTGGGCCAGTTGGTTATCCGGCTCAACTTCTAAATCGAGAAGAGTCGGCCGGTTCAAAACGGGGGAGCAGCGGGCGCGTCCTGCTCTCCCCCGTCTTTATTAGATATTGCATTTCAATGTCTGACTCGCGAGAAAGCCGAAAGATTCGCCGCCGAAAATTTCTCGCTACATTTACACCCGCCTGCGCCGGGGCGGCTTTGATTCCCCTACTTAATCGCCACCTCACGCCAGGTTTCGCTCAAACCTACAAAACGGCAAATGGCAGTGTGAAAAGCTGCTGGCTCGATCTGGCTGCGCCTTTCGTCGTGCAGGACACAACCGCCGGTATTGATTCAGAAATCTTTCTCACGTCCGATACTTTTGTTGGCGAGAACGGATACGAAGACTCAGCCAACTTTACTGAGTACGAGATCTACTTGTACGACGCGGACGGACAGCCGATTGGTTCCGAAGGCGTGGCCAAGAGGCTGATTGTCCCGGCAATGCACACAACGGTTTTGCAGCTGCGAGATTTAATCGGACAGAGAACCAGTTTCTGGGGCGGCATGAAGATACGTTTGCGTCCCCAAGGCCGCGAGCAGATGTACGCCAGTGACTTGTTCAGTTCGGCTTTTGTGCGCTGGCAGACCGAGAAGTCGTTCGACAACGTGCATGCGAATCCCGACCCGCTACAGTGGCAGCGTAAAGACAGCTTCTTTTACTCAATGCCGTTCCCGTCACTGGAAACTTACGAGTGCATTTTTAGTCTCTTCAATCCAAACGCAGACCGCAGTGCCGGCGCCGTCACGCTCTACGATCCGTTTGGCCAAAAAGTGAAGGAGATCGCGTACGACCTGAAACCCCACGCGTCTTTGTTGGTTGATCTGAGGCGGGGCGAGCTGGCGACGCGGCCAACTTCGGCGTTTGTTTCAAGCAAGTCGCATCACGCGGCGGCAAAGAGTGCGTGGGCGCCAAACGGCGGCAGTCTCGCGGTGACAAATGAATCCGGGTCCACGAAATCGTTTGGCTATTTACTGATCAAGCGGGCGGGCACTCCGCGTTTCAGCGTAGAACATCCTATTCATCAGCCGCCCTTTAAGTTATCCCCGGCGCGGCCGCCGATCGATGGGGCCGGTAAATTCAAAGCCAGGAACATTCTTTACACGCCGCTGGTATTTCAGGCAATGCAGCTTGGCGGCCTTACGCTGCAATCCCGTTTTCATTTCAGTTCGGGTGCTCCCATCGAAGAGTTTCTCTGGTTAAAGCCCTTCATCACCGACGCGAACGGAAATATCGTCTGGCAAATCTCACGCGAAACGCCGCTGCCTGCTGCAATCGCGCCCAGGCAGGTCGAACATGACGCGATCAAGTTGGGCGGCATGCAGAGTTGTGTTTTCGATCCTTCGCAACTCGGTTTGCCAAAGACTTTCTCCGGCGGGTTGTTTCTCGCCGTCGCGCCGACAACTAATCACACGCTCATGAAAATCGAGCTTCTCGCGAAGGAGTGGGGAGCCCACGCATTCACCCATTTCCGCCCGGGACTTCAGGCAGCGCGATCATATCAATCACCTACACAACGTGGCGCTCTGGCAACGGATTATATTGTCTGCGGCGCTCGGTTTGAAAAGTCGTCAGGCAAACTGTTGCGCGATGAAGTAATCGGGATCATTAATATCGACGACAAAGGAGTAAGTGGCCACCCGACTATAGAAGTTTTCTGCGCCGGCGGTTTGGTGACTCGTGTCAGGCTTGGCGAGGTGCCGAGTTTCGCCTGCCGCCACTATTTGCTTTCTGAAGTTCTATCTGAAAAACTTCCGCCGCTCGATCTCAGTCTTCGTTTGATTGACGAGCACACGACGTTACTAATGTCGGTAATTCATGTTGATTATTTACGTCGCGATGTGGCGATGGACCACGGCTCCGACAGGTTTTCGACTTTTGTGGATTACCCGTGTGAAGCCGAAAAGTAATTGCGGTCTGCTAATCAATGCAATTCCAATTGCGCGAGTGGAGGTTATAAGGACAAGCCCGTGATCAGAACATTTATTCTTATTTGTCTGGTTCTCTTATTCGCCAGCGGCACTTCTGTGGCGCAGAAGTCAAAACCCTGGACCGAATGGTCGGAAAAGGATGCGGAAAAAATTCTGAATGATTCGGCCTGGGGTCAGACCCAAAGCGAAGAGAGTGGTTCTTCTCAACCCAGCCAAACGTCGGCCATCAGTTCAACGACGGCGGCGAGGGAGAGGACGGTGCGTGATGCAGGAGCCGCCGCGACCAGCGCTCAGTCTGGCGAAGCAAAGGCTCCGGTCACCATACGTTACCGCGTGCGGTTTCTTTCGGCGAAGCCCATTCGCGCCGCGCTCGTGCGCATGATCGAGTTGCAGGGCGCCTCGGCGGAGAGAATGGGCGAGTTGCGGCCGTTCGTCGATCGCGATTTTGGTGACTATATCGTCATTACCGTTACGCTTGAGGGAAACGATCGCAAACGCATGATGCCGGTACAACAGGCGCTCTTGAGCGCTGAGTCCTCGGCTCTAAAGGAGAGCACTTATCTTGAACGAAAAGACGGAACGCGAGTCGCCCTGTCTCAATACCGCGCTCCCGGGCAAGACGGCATCGGTGCCAAATTCATTTTTCCGCGTACGGTCGATGGTAAACCTTTTATTGATGCAGCCTCGGCTGAAGTGAAATTCGGAACCGAAATCGGCACGGCAGTCAAGATCAACCGCCGTTTTAAGACTAGCGAAATGATCTATGACGGTAAGCTCGAATACTGAATCTGTCGTAGTGATGAGTTCAACGGCAAACAGAGCCCTTCTCACTCCCGGTCGTTGTTTCGCGGCGATCCTTTTGCTGTTCGCGATGCTTGCCATGGTGTTTCCGCAAAAGAAAACCAACTGGATAGAGTTACCGCAAAAGGAAGCGCAGCGGCTGCTGGCGAATTCGCCCTGGTCACAAACACAAGTCGATACCGATGTCTCTGAAATGTTTTATTCTCCGACCAGACAGGGGGCGCCGTCACCAGGCAGATCGAACGCCCCTACTTACACGGACCAGCAGTCAGTCAATAATAATCGCGCCGACCGGGGCGCGATGAATCAAGCCGTCAGCGTTAGCTATCGAATATCGTTTCTTTCGGCCCGTCCCATACGGCAGGCGTTTGCGAAGATGATCCTCTCTTCACAGAATGGACCGAAAGAAGAGTTGGCCCAGAGCCTTCAGGCCTTCGTGGAGCGCGACTTTAGCTCGTACGTGGTGATCGCCGTCAGCGTGGAAGCGTCAGACCGGCGACTGCTCGGACCTGTGATGCAGGAGATCAACAGCGCTACCACCGCAGTTTTGAAGAATGCTGCTTATCTCGAACGGCAGGACGGTAAGCGTGTCTTCCTGATGCGCTACGATGCTCCGATTGCCGACGGGCTTGGCGCGAAGTTCATCTTCCCCAGAATGGTTGACGGCGAGCCGTTTCTGAAGTCGAACAGCGGCACGGTCCGCTTTTATGCGGAATTCAGCAATTCTTTCAAGCTCAATATGCAGTACAAAGTGACCGATATGATCTACGATCAGAAGCTCGAGTATTAACTTTCTGAGTTCGCCGCAGAAAGGCAGCCCCTCATGAAAAGAAAAGATTTGGCTCTGATCGCGTTCATTCTTCTGTGGGCCATGGCCGGCAGCGTGATCGCCCAAAGCGAGAAGAAATGGACCGACTGGAACAAAAAGGAGGCCCAGAAGATGCTTCAGGATTCTCCCTGGGCAAAGACCCAGGTAGAAACCGACACATCCGAGATGATGTATTCACCGACAGCGGGGCCCGGCACCTCGCGTACTAATGCTGACCGGGCGAGATCAGGGGCCACTAATTCTGCGATTAACCTGAACTTTCAGATCCGGTTCTTTTCGGCGCGTCCCATTCGCCAGGCGCTCGCGCGGATGATCGAAATCAGCCAGAATCTCGACCCAAAGACGCAGCCGGACATGGTGACGAAGCTTCAGAATTTTGCCGAACTAAAATCGTCTGATTCGATCATTGTGACCGTTACCTTTGATTCACCCGACGGCCGTTATTCTGGCCCTGCTTTTCAGGCGTTAAGCAGCGCGGTAACTGCCACCGTTAGGAATGACAGCTATCTGCAACGCTCTGACGGCAAGCAGTTGTTCCTCGACGAGTATGTGCCGCCGGGAAAGGACGGATTCGGCGCTCGATTCATTTTCAAACGCGAACTGGACGGCAAGCCCTTCATCGATGAAAAGTCAGGTGAGATCCGCTTCTATGCGAAACTGCCCAATATTCCGAAACTTGATCGGCGATTTAAGGTAGCCGATATGATGTACCAGGGTGCGCTGGAGTACTAACTCACCCTTTCACCGCAATCAAAAAAGAGCGACGTCGCAGACTCTTCCGGCGTCGCTTTTTTTGTCCATGACTTTTTAAATGCTTGATTCAAATTCTCAAAACAGAGATCATGCGCCATAGATGGATTCCGTTTCTAACGATTTGGCGCTGGCCCCGCTGGGCGCGGGAGATTTGATTGACCGCGCCGTCAGGCTTTACCGTCGCCACTTTCTCACCCTGATCCGCATCGCAGCGCCGCCTGTCCTGGTTTCGGCGCTCGGCTCGACGCTTGCCACGATAGCGTTCCGCGAGCTCAGCTCGACGTCCAGCGAGTTCAGCGTCTTTATCTATGTGCTGGTCTTAATGGGCGGGGTAGCAATCATTATCGGCGGCTCGCTGTTTAGCTTAATCGTAATGGGCGGCGCGACACGCAACCTGGTTTCTCATCTGATTTGGAATGAACCGGTCACCTTTCGGACAACGTACGGAGCAGTCAAATCAAGGTTCTGGGGATTGCTCGGAGCCAGCATTCTGGTGGCGATGTGGCTGGCGTTCTCGGCTTTCATTGCCTCAATGGGCTACGGGTTGCTCTCATTCATTATGCTGATGGCGGTGGCCTTTGGTTCCCAAGTCTCGCCCTGGTTAACCACTCTGGCGGTGGGCCTGGCTACGGTCGCAGCCATCGCGCTCGCCTTGATTCTGTTTTTTCTGCTTGCGGGGCGAATGGCTTATGTGCCGCAGGCGATGCTGGTCGAAGGCCGGTCGGTGTTCTCAGCCGTGGGCCGCAGCTTTGCCCTGGCGAGCGGCAACGTCAAGCGGCTGATGGCGATGGCCCTGTTTACCTTTTTCGCTACCTATTCAGCGCTGATGCTGCTGATGGTCCCCCTGGGTTGGTACGGCTATTTGAATGGGGTCGAGATATCGCTGTTCGGCAGCACCTGGCCGACGTGGTATGCGATCGGTTATCAGGTAATTCTGCAATGCAGTCACATTGTGCTGGCGCCGGTTTGGATGCTCGGACTCTCGCTGCTGTATGTTGACGAGCGTGTGCGCCATGAAGGGTACGATATCGAGTTGATGGCGGCGCGACAACTTCCTGAGATGCCGAACCTGCCGGGAGTTGTTTCGCCATTCGCGCCGGCGCTGGTGACGCGTCGCGCGCCACAATTCGCCGCGCCGCCGCCTGAACCCTTGCACACCGGGACCGTATTGGGATTGCACTAGATCAAATGAACGTTTCGCTTCAGTTAAGAACTTTTTCACTCCAGCTGGCGCTGTCGATGGCGCTGCTGCTGATTGCCCCGTATGCGCTGCGCGCTGAACCGTTGGCTGATTACGCGATGCGAGTGTCGCGAGCCATCACCCTGGTTGAAGAAATACGGACCGCCTACGAAGACGAAAGCGGGCATGTGCCGCCGGAACAGGTTTATGCCGGTAACCTGACATTGGTTCGCCAGTTGTTACCCGCAAAAGAAACCGTAAATCTGAATGGCCAGACAGTCGCAGTCGACAACGGATGGTTATATAAAGAGCTGAACGACCTTGAAAAATCGACGAAGGCAAGTGACCGCCGCGACGCGCTCGCCCGGATCGCGGAACGACTGAAGTCCATCCATGAACGCCTGCTGGAACTGCAATCAGCTGCCGGCGCGAACGGAGACAAGGATGCCGACAAAGGAAAATTAGCCGAAATCCTGCGGCGCCCTGAGTATGTGCGTACCCCGCCTGAAGGAAGCGCCCTGGAACGACTCATCGACCAATTTCTGCGTTGGCTCTCCAGGTTGCTGCCGCATCCGAAACCGATTCAGCCGGGCAGCTCCCGATGGGCTGCAAGCACGGCCCAGATCATAGTCATCGCCGCGTGCGTGGGCGCAATTGCGCTGCTGATCTGGCGTTATGGGCCACGACTCATGAGCGGCCGCCGCCAGAAAAAGAAAAAGCGCGAAGCGCGGATTGTGCTTGGTGAAAAGCTCGAGCCGGATCAAACGGCGGCCGATCTGCTGGCCCAGGCCGAAAAGCTGGCGCGCGACGGTAATCTGCGCCCGGCCATTCGCAAAGCCTACATCGCGCTGCTCTGCGAACTGGGCGATCGCAAAATCATCAGTCTGGCCCAGCATAAGACCAACCGCGATTACCTGAACGCCGTGCGAGATAAGGGCTCCTTGTACACCTTGATGCGCAAGCTGACAAACAGTTTTGAGTTGCACTGGTATGGTTTCGTTCCCGTTGGCGAAGCGGACTGGAATGAATTTCGGACCGGGTACAGAAAGATTGTGAGGGGTCCTTAGTGACTACTTGCTGAGCTGGTGGCAACCCGGGAAGACATCAAAGAAAGCAAGCGACAGACTGGAGCGCAAGCGTCCTCGCTTGCCTGTTTGCTGTGAGCTTATCCGTCGATCTTCTTGCTGACGTCAAATCGCTTTCCTGTTTCTTATGCGCCAACGGCTGATTATCATCGGAACCCTAATCGTCGTCGTAGTCGTGCTCGTCTTATTGAACGCTGCTTCGTACGTGAAGGTGGAAGAGACGCCTGATTCAGAGAGCTCGCCCGACCGTTCGACTTACAATGGCGGCCCGACCGGGACCCGGGCGCTTTATGATTTTCTGCACGAATCCGGCTACCAGGTGGCGCGCTGGCGCGATTCTGTATCCTCGCTGTTGAGTTCTACGGGGCCCAAACCAGTAACTGTAGTCGTAGTGGGCGCGACCAAACTTCCTTTTTCAAAAGTCGAAAGTAAAGAAATTCTGCTTTGGGTGGAAGCCGGCGGCAGATTGGTGATCATCGATCGCAGTCCCCAGGAATTATTGTTGCCGAAGAGCGGTGATTGGGTCGTCAGGACAATGATGACAAACTTTCCCTGGTCCGATCTGGACCCCACCGATTTCGAGGCCATGACGCGCGAAGTAAAGCCTCTCTCACCGTCACAGCCGACCACCCTGGCAAGGAATATTGAAACTATTATGCCCTCTCGATTTGCGAGCGCGATTACCTTTACGCGCCTGCCGCCGGCAAAGAAGAACAACAATTCAAATTCTCCGCGTTCAGTGCCCGACAACAACGATGAGGAGGATGATTCCGATTCCGACACTGAGCCGAAGATTGAGATTTCCACCCCAACTGCAGATGCGCCCACCCTTTCGCCTGCGCCGGTGGCCAGCTTTATCAACGATCGCGGATCGCTTCTGATTGAATACCCGCACGGCAAGGGTCGAATCGTGCTACTTTCAGATCCCTATATTGTCGCCAATAACGGCATCAATCGCGCCGACAATCTGCAAATGGCAATTAATGTCGTCGCCGGAAGCGGCGGCGTGGTGGCGTTCGACGAGTTTCACCAGGGTCGCGGCGCGACGCACAACGCCCTGATTCAATATTTCGAAGGCACGCCAGTGCTGGCCATTTGCGGGCAGTTGATGCTGATTGGCGTGGCCATAGTCTGGTCGCGCGGGACGCGCTTCGGCCGGCCTTTGCCTTTGCCGCACGTCGATCGGAGGTCGAGCCTCGAATTCGTCGCTTCGATGGCCGAGTTACACCAGCGGGCAAAGGCGCATGACCTGGCGCTGGAGAATATCTATTCGCGAGTGCGGCGCGTGCTGGTGCGGCATGCGGGCCTGAATCAAAATGCCTCGGCTGCGCAAATTGCGGCCCGCGTGGCGGTGCGTTCAAAGTTGAACGCGAAGCAGCTTGAATCGTTGATGCGCAGCTGTGAAGATACGATTAACGGCGCGCCGACCAGTGCCAAAGAAACGTTGCGACTAGTCAGACGCCTGCGTGACATTGAAGCGAGGCTGGGCCTGCAAGGTCGCATTCGCGACGCGAAACAGAACGAACTTCGAGCTTAGGTCTTGGTCCTTGGTCTTTTGGTCTTTGGTCTTTGGTCTTTGGTGCTTAGCAAAACATGAACGACACATCTAAGATCTAAGACCTAAGATCTAAGACCCAAGATCCAAGACCCAAGACCCAAGACCCAAGACCCAAGATCGAAATAGTCTAAAGAAGGATTAAATTCAACCGTCAAAGATGCCCGAATACATCTCAGCAACCGTCGCCCAAATCCAAAACGAACTGCACAAAGTGATTGTCGGCCAGGACGATCCGATCGAACAGATCCTGGTTGCCCTGCTCGCCGAGGGTCATGCACTGATCGAGGGCGTCCCGGGAACAGCCAAGACCCTGACCGTGAAAACGCTGTCGCGAATCCTAAACGCGGGGTTTGGCCGCATTCAGTTCACGCCGGATTTGATGCCTTCGGATATCACGGGGACAAACGTATTCAACATGGCGTCGTCGACTTTTAGTCTGCGTCGCGGCCCGGTGTTCACGGACATTCTGCTGGCCGACGAAATCAACCGCACGCCGCCAAAAACGCAGGCCGCTTTGCTGGAAGCGATGGAAGAACGACAAGTCACCATCGATGGCGAAGCCTATGCGCTCTCGCCTTTGTTCACCGTGTTGGCAACTGAGAATCCGATCGAATACGAAGGCACCTATCCCTTGCCTGAGGCCCAGCTGGATCGCTTTCTTTTGAAGATCTTGCTTTCTTATCCGTCGGTCGAGGACGAGCACCAGGTGATCGCCCGGTGGGATGCCGGATTCAATGCCAGGCGTTTGGATCAGGTCGAAATTCAATCCCTGGCCGATGCGGACGCGATCTCACGTTGCCGGGCTGAAGTACGAAATATGAGGGTCGAGCCCGGTGTGCAACACTATATAGTGGATATCGTCCGGCGCACGCGTGATCACGCAGCGGCGCAATATGGCGCTAGCCCGCGCGCCGCGGTGGCGTTGCTGTTGTGCTCCAAAGCGCTCTCGGCAATTCGCGGTCGCGACTTCACTACGCCCGATGATGTGCGGGACATTGCGCGGCCCGTGCTGCGCCATCGCTTGACCCTGCGCGCCGAAGCCGAACTCGACGGCGCCACGCCTGATTCGGTGATAACGGATATTCTGCAAAGCGCTGAAGTGCCACGTTGACTTCCGACGCTCAGATGAACACCAAGCAAGTAGCGCAGTGGTCTTTGATCGTCTCGATCGCTTCAAGTGCGGTCGCCGGCAGGTTGTAGACATTCAGGTCTGATGCGTTTTGTCTTCGCAAAACTTTTCTATGCGCTGCTGGCGATTGGTCTGGTGCCGCTTTCACTGTCGTGGAACCGGCCCATGCTGCGATGGCTGGCCGTTGCTTACGATCTGATAATTTTCGCTTTTGCTGTTTTTGACGCCTGGAACAGCCAGCTGCCCGCACGCGTCGATGTCGAAAGACACTTCGCCAGCCGCTTTGCCGTCGGCGCGCCAACAGAAGTGAGCGTCACGGTGGCGAACCACACCCCGCGAGACCTTCAACTCGTCGTTAAAGATGAATACCCGGCCCAAATGAAGCTCTCGCGCTCGCGAGAAGCGAGAATGAACGTGGAAGCCCAGACCAGTGCCTCGCTTACTTACGAGCTGATTCCGCCAAAACGTGGTCACTTCGAATTTGGTTTGATTGCGGTTCGTTTTCTTTCGAACTGGCGTCTGGTTTGGAAGCAAACACGTGCCGGCGAATCGATGACGGTTAAGGTCTACCCGAATATGCGGCGGGCGCGCGAGGCAGAATTGAAAGCCCTCGGCGCCCGTTCATTCGTGGCGGCGCGTCGCAAGTCGCAGTGGCGCGGCGAAGGACGCGATTTTGAATCACTGCGCGATTACGTGCGTGGCGACGAAATGCGGCACATCTCGTGGACAGCAACCGCGCGCCGCGGGAAGTTGGTTACCCGGCAGTATCAAATGGAGCGCGATCAGACCATCCTAATCGCGCTTGACGCGGGACGTTTGATGACGGCGCGCATTGAAAATGAAACCAAACTGGATTCCGCCGTGAATGCCGCGCTGGCTTTGATGTCGGCCGCGGCGCGCGCCGGCGATAACGCCGGTTTGCTGGTTTTTGGCCGGAAAATCCAGGCTTTTCTGCCACCCAAGCGCGGCGCCGAGCACTTGGACGCGGCGCTGGAAGCGCTGCATGCGGTCGAACCTGAGATGATTGAACCGAGCTACTCGCGCGCCTTTGAATTCGTCGCCGCGAACAGCCAGCGCCGCTCGCTGGTGGTGGTGATTACAGATTTAGTTGATGAAGAAGGTTCGCGTGAATTGCTTTCGTCATTGAAGCTTCTGCGTCCCCGCCATCTGCCTTTGGTCGTCACCATTGCCGATCGCGATCTGAAAGCTGTCGTGCGCGAAGCTCCCGAAAACGAGCGCGAGATGTTTACTCAGTCAGTAGCCGAAGAAATTATTCACCTGCGCGAGGCAGCGTTGCGCCTGGTCGAATCACAAGGCGGGTTGGCTTTGGATGTGACGGCTGCCGTGCTGGCGCCAAAGTTATTGGAGACCTATTTGCGAATTAAAGAGCGAGGTCTGCTGTGAAACCTGTGATCGTTTAATCAGCGCCGATAGCCGGCCCAAAACTATCAATTTGTTGGCGGTTCGTTTTCTCTCCCCGCCAGCAACAAATACGAATACAGAGTTATTCCGGTCAGGACGCCTATTCCGATCTTGATACCGGAGGGAATCGGCTGCGGCGAGATGAAGCCCTCGATGAGCCCCGCGACCACCAGCAAAGGAATACAGCCCACGATCAGCCGGACCGCCTCGATGCCGCGCGACTTCAAGGCATCGGCGCGTGACAGATTACCAGGCATCAGCAGTGCCGTGCCGATCAAGAGGCCGGCGCCGCCGGCGATAAAGATACAGGTGAGCTCGATCACGCCGTGTGAGATTACAAAACCGAGCAGCAGATCGTTTCCAAAACCGGCGTGATATGTCAGCGCGATGATCGCGCCAAACGAGGCGCCATTGAAAGCCAGGACATACAGGGTTCCCAGGCCAAACAAGGCTCCCAGCGCAAACGCCAAAAATGTTACGTGAATGTTGTTGGTGAAAATGTTCGTTGATTCGATCTGATTTGCCTTGTTCACCTCTTCCCACCAGTGAGTGCGGTGATTGATGATGGCCTCGCGAAAAAAAGGACTGATTCCGGCGAACTCAGAAAAATCCGGATCGCGATGGGTACCGAAAAAAGCAATCGCGCAAAACAAGCAGAAGACACCAAAGGCCGTCGCGGTGTAGCGCCAGGTGCGACGAAACGCGCGGGGAAAATCGCGGCTGAAGAACTCGCGAATGCGGCGGCCACCCTGCGCGTCGGCCCGGTAAATCCTTCCGTGAGCGCGAATTACGAGGCTGTTCAGATAATTGATCAGCCGCGGGTCGCGCGACTCGGCGCGGGCAATTGCCAGATCCGAAGCCGTGCGGCGATAGATGCGGCCCAACTCGCGCACCTCTTCACGGTGCAGCTTGCGCAGCGTCATGCGATCGAGAAGTTGCAGCAACTCCTCGAGCCTTTGCCAAACATTCTTGCGCTCGTTGATGAATCGATCGATCGGCATGAGACATTGCCAATTGCCGATTTCCGATTTCCGATTTCCAATTTTCAGCTTAGAATCCCGCCGGCGCCTATGCGCGAAACAATTGGCAATGGGCAATCGAAAATCGGCAATGCTTGTTGAGTGTGTACCAAACTTCAGCGAAGGCCGCAAGGCTGAGACGATCGATCAAATCGCCCAGGCAATTGAATCGATCGGCGGGGTAGTGGTTTTGAACCGTCACATCGACGTCGATCACAACCGATCCGTAATCACGTTTGTTGGCGAGCCGCGCGTAATCGTCGACGCCGCCCTCAAAGCCGTCGCCACGGCTAAAACGCTGATCGATATGCGAGCTCATGCGGGCGTGCACCCCCGCATCGGCGCCACGGACGTTTTGCCGTTCGTCCCCGTCAGCGGCGTGACGATGAATGACTGCATCGCTCTGGCTCATGAAGCAGGAAGACGAATCTGGCAGGAACTTTCGATCCCGGTCTACTTTTACGAGCGGGCCGCGTTGCGGCCTGACCGCGTGCGGCTCGAACACGTGCGCGGCAAGGGATTTGAATGGTTGCGTGAGGAGATTGAAACGAATCCGGACCGCGCGCCCGATGTCGGCGACTCCAGGCTGCACGAGACGGCCGGCGCGATCGTAATCGGCGCCCGGCCGTTTCTCATCGCCTTCAACGTAAATCTGCGCACAAATAATTTGGCGATTGCCCGCAGCATTGCGCGCGAGGTACGCGAGCGCGACGGTGGCCTGCCTTTTGTCAAAGCACTCGGCTTTGAATTGCATAGTCGCGGCGTGGTCCAGGTATCAATGAACCTGGTTGATTACCAGCACACTGGCGTCGAGCGCGCGTTTGAGGCGGTGCGCAAAGCCGCCCACAATCGTCAGGTCGAGGTGCTCAGCGCTGAAATCGTCGGCCTGGTCCCGCGGGCCGCGCTGGATCGAAACGCCGCTTACTTCTCTTATCTGGAGAACTTCCGCGAGACGCTGGTAATCGAGACTCTGCTGGAAGGCGTCCGAAACTAGGCCACTACCCGCGCCAGTGTTGCAAACCCGAGACAATTCACTTCGAATTCACCTGCGACCAACTTGACTCTGGACACCGCTGCCGTGTTTTGTTTATTATCGACGCCCCGCTCCCGGGCGGGCCTTCAAGTTGGTCATCGCGGCCAATTTCCAATTTTGCAACGGATCGCGTGACAGTTCGGCACCCCCCTCCCCGTAGTGGCGGCTTCTCGGGCGATTCCCTAAACCGGAGGTTAGTTTTTATGCTCAGAATGGGAAAGAATCCAGAAGACAAGAGCCAGAGCCAGACCCAGACCCAGACCCAGCCCGAAACTGATTACGCAAACAGAAGTTATACCCCGTACCAGAACAACGACGCTTATCGCCCGGCTCCAGACGGCGCTACCACGCCCAAGGCACTGACCGAGAGCGAAACCATCGCCCGCGAGATTAAGGACGGAAGTCTGAGCGGTTTCGTTGGCAATGCCACCGTGATCACCGGGGAAGCTTCGTTCAAATCCATGCTACGCGTCGATGGCCGGTTCTCCGGCCGCATCACTTCGACCGATGGGACACTGATTGTCGGTGCCGGCGGTCAGGTGGACGCAAATATTGAAGTTGCCGTCGCCACGATTCATGGCATCGTCAACGGTGACATAGTCGCGACCGATCGGATCGAGTTGGGACGCGCCGCAAAGCTGACCGGAAACATTCAGGCGCCGTCGTTGATGATTGAGCAAGGCGCTGTCTTTGAAGGAAGCTGCAAGATGACCCAGGCCAAGGCCGCGGCTGAGAAACCTAAGGTCGAGCGCAAAGATAACGTCATCGACGTCACGAAACCGGCCGTTAAGCCCGAGCCGACGACGCCCGCCAAACCCATCGTATCAGCAGTGGCAAATTAAACTGCTCTACAGACGATTATCCGAAGAGGCGGATCGATTGGTCCGCCTCTCCTTTTTTATGCCGCGCAGTAGGCCGATTCGTAAGGCATGGCGTCATCGCAGCCTGCGCGACAAATCTCGTCTTGACCCTGTAAAATCGGTTGCCAAAGCCGCCACCATGAGTTCAAAGTTTCACGTCGTTCTCAGTACTCTCGTTCTCACGATGTGCTGGGCCGTCGCCCCAGGCCAACCCGCGCGTCGCCGTCAGTCGCCGCCGGCAATCTCCGAAAATGTCCTCCTCAACGTCATTCGTCATGAAGACGAGCGACGCTGGGATGATGAATTGAAGAGTCTGCTCGCGAATAAGGATGCGGAAGTGCGCAAACGCGCGGCGCTGGCGGCCGGAAGGATCGGTGACGGGCGCGCAGTGCCGGATTTGGCTGACATGCTGCTGACCGACAGAGACACCGCGGTGCGGGACATGGCCGCATTTGCCCTGGGTGAAATTGAATCGCCTGGCGGGGCGTACGCCCTGGTGACGGTGCTGAAAGACACGGAGAAACCCGCTCGTGCCCGCGCGATTGAGGCGCTCGGCAAAGTTACCGCCGCGATGGTGACCGCCTCAGCGCCAACTAATCCGGGCGCCGATAAACAGGCAGACGATGAAAGGCTGGACCAGTGCAAGGCCGGAATTGTTGAGGCGCTGCAATTTGAAGCCGAGCGAAAGCCACGCGGCGATCAGCTGACAATCCTTTTAGGGTTGACCGCCATGCTGCGCACTAAGCCGGATGGGGCTGGGTCAATGGTGGCCAAATTTCTCAATGATGAAGAGCCGTCAATTGTCGCCACGGCGCTCAACACCATGGCGCGACTGCGCCTGAAAGACGCCCACGAACGCGTGCGGCAGTTACTGAATCATAACGATCCAATTGTGCGGGCGAATGCGGCTCGGGTAATTGGCGCAGCGGAAGATAAAGAAGCATTGGAAGCCGTCCTCGATCGGGCGCTGCATGATCAGGATCTGCGCGTCAGAGTAAGTTCGATCAGAACGCTGGCGAGTCTAAAAGATGCCCGCGCGGTTGAGCCGCTACTGGCACGTGGCAGTGCTCTGCTCAACCAATTCCACGATTCACAAAACGAACTGCTCGAGATTGCAACCCTGCTGGGACGGCTGCTTCCGAACAAGTCCAATCCGGACGCGGTTGCCTTTATGCGAAAGATGCACGACCTGACGAACGGTGAAGCCGTAGAAGTTGAGGTCGCGTTCGCGCGCATCGTGCCCGGCATCTTTCAAAACTCGTACAAATCGGAAACGACAAGTCTAGCTGCGACGTGGCGGCAGATATCGCGGCGCGCGCAGGGACTAGCGGCCATCAAGGACGTAATCACTGGCGCCGCAACCGGCAGCGCCGGCGATAATGCACTGAAGGACGCGCAAAGAGAGTTAGCCGATATGTTGCAGCGACCAAACACCCCCGCACTCGCGATTCCTGACGTGCTGCAAGCTTATGGCAGCTACAAGATGGCTGACACGGCACAGCTGGCCCGAAAATATCTCTTATCCAATGACGTCATCGTTCGGGCCACTGCCGCTGAAGTGATTGGCAATCAAACTCCAGGAGAAACAGACACGCGGGCATTGATAGATGCGCTGCCTCGCGCGCTACGCGACAAAGATGCAAACGATGCGGCGTTGGCGATTCTCGATGCGCTGGCGAAACAGAAGAGTACGGCGGCCAATGAGGCCATCAAAACTGCGCTCAGTTCTTCGGATCACTTGATTCGGAGACGGTCGGTGACCGTGTTGAAAGCGAACGGCGCCGGTGACTTTTCGGATCGAATCGGCACGGTGCAAACCAAAAATACAATCCCTGATTATCGTCGCGCCATAGCGCGTATCGGCCAACACCCAACCGCAACAGTCGTGACCAACCGCGGCTCGTTCACAATTGAGTTCATACCTGACGACGCTCCGCTGACGGTCGATAATTTTATTCAGCTGGCTAAACGAGGATATTTCAACGGGCAGACAATTCCGCGGGTGGTGCCCAATTTTGTGGTGCAAGCCGGCGACCCGCGCGGCGACCAGAATGGCGGGCCAGGTTATCAAATTCGCTGTGAAATCAACGAGGTTCCCTATGAACGCGCCGCCGTCGGCATGGCTTTATCGGGCAAAGACACGGGCGGATCGCAATGGTTTGTGACGCATTCGCCACAACCACACCTCGACGGGGGTTATACTGTCTTTGGTCGCGTGATTCGCGGCATGGAAGTTGTGGACAATATCGCGCGGGGCGATACTATTCAGCGAGTGGTTATTGATGAGAGATAGGCTCAATCACAGAGCGGCGCGAGCAAAGCGAGGTTCGCTTTGGAAATCAAGATGTGCCATCTCTGGCAAGTCTGTGGTGCCTCTGCTCGTTTCCCTGCTGCTGATTGGGCCCGCCATGGCCGGCGCGCAGAACCGCGAGACGGAAAAGCGCATTCGCTACAACATTAAACTCGCCGTCAATTTCGATGAGCGTACCTACACGGGCACTGAACAGGTCCGCTGGGTGAATCATGGCGATCATGCAACCTCAACGATCTTCTTCCATCTGTATCCCAACATGCGTTCGCCTGATTATGTCGCGCCGACGCAAAGGAATGATGCGGGCCAGATTATCAGTGACGAGCCACGGCTCGAAATTTCTGAAGTCCGGTCCGCCAGCAACAACGCGCTGATTCCTTTTTCATTCGATGATCTGCAAACCACACTCCGGATAAGTCTGCGTGATGCGATCCAGCCAAAGGCCGCCGCCGACATTCAGATTAAGTTCAAGGGATCGGTGCCGGAGATCGATCCTGAAGAGACCGGCATCGTCACCCACGTCCTGCAGCAGGTGAGCGCCGCGATCCGCAGTGAGCGCGAACTGAGGCGCGCTCGCGACACTAATTTCACATGTCGCGGAGTGATGATGCTGGCGACTTCATTTCCCATTTTGGCCGCGCGCAGCGGAGATGACTGGCTGCGCAAAATCGAGCCGAGCATCGGCGATGCGCTTACGACTGAGGCGGCAGATTTTGACGTGACCATCGAAGCGGCGCCGGGCGTAATGATTTTCACGCCCGTTATCCCGTCGGAAATAACGCACCAGGACAAGGTCGATTCACATCGTTTTAGCGCTGAATACCTGCGCGATTTTGCGGTGATCGCCGGACGCGGTCTGAAATCGGAAGACCGTCGCATCGGCGACGTTACGGTGCGCTCACTTTATCGCGCTGAACACGAACCAATTGCTCAGCGGGTGTTGGCAATTGCGGCGGATGCCGTGCGCGTTTACGCGGCAAAGTTCGGACCGTTGCCGATGAAAACTGTGACGGTCGCTGAGGTGCCGCTGGTATCAACGTTGGGTAGCGTTGAATTGTCCGGGCTTAGCGGCATCGCCAGCGCCTTCTACGTCGATTTTGAATCGCCGACGATGCGCAACATGCCGGACGTAATTCGCGATCAGCGCGCGTCAGTCGAAGACAGTTTGGAATGGACAGTGGCCCGGGTGGTGGCGCATCAATGGTGGGGCGCGACCGTCGGTAACGACGCCGGGCGCGAACCCATTCTTGATGAATCGCTTTCAAACTGGTCGGCCTTGCTTTACTACCGCGAACTGCACGGCGAGCAACAGACGGCGACCGCTCTCGAAGAGCAACTGCGTGGCGTTTACAAGGTTTACCGGACGTTTGGCGGCGACGACATGGAGGCCAGCCGCGCTTCCCGCGAGTACCGCAATTCGTTTCAGTATGCGGCGATCGTAGCGACCAAAGGGGCGCTGATGTTCGAAGCGCTGCGCCAACTGCTGGGCGATGAAAAGTTCTTTGCGGCGCTGCGTGATTACTACGAGGCGAACTCGCTGGAAGTCGCTGACCTGGACGATTTGCGCGGCGCTTTTATTGCCGGGGCTCCCGTCGAACAAAGGCGGGCCGTGAGTCGTACCTTTGATCGATGGCTTTCGAGCCGGCGCGGAGATGAAGACATTGGCCCACCCGATCCGAAACTGGCCGAAGAGCTCGGCTTACCGTCGCGGGCCGATGGGAAGGGTGACAAATGGATGCTGACTCCGTTCGCGAAGGTGGGAAAATTTTTCTGGCAGCAGATGACCAAGATTCATTAACAAGTACTTTGTACCTGGTGCTTTGAACTTTGTTATTTGTTTCAAGGCTGAATCGATGTTCAAAGCACCAGGCGCAAAGTACTAAGAACAAACCGATGCGCGCTTATAAAGATTTAGAGCTGGCTTCGCAGACGGGGCAACGTGTGCTCCGTCCCAACGCGGTGCAAATCGAGCGGGAACTGGAAGTCCTGACCCAGCTGATGGACAACCAGTTTCGCGTGCCCATCCTGGATTGGCGCTTCGGCTTCAATGCCATCATCGATCTGATCCCCGAATTCGGGGACATTGCGACCACCCTGGTCGCCCTTTACATTCTGGTCTCGGCTGTCAGGTATCGAGTGCCGAAGATCACCCTGCTCCGCATGGGAATGAATATTGGCATCTATTTTCTCGGCGGCGTGGTCCCATTCTTCGGCTATCTGTTCGACGTTTGGTGGAAGCCAAATGTGCGCAACCTTAACTTGCTGCGGCGCCGCGCCACCGTGTCGGCGGCAGAAGCCAAACGTGGCCGCAAGAGTGATTGGTTGTTCGTCATGTTGATTGTGGGCACGATAGTCGTTTTGTTCTTTGGCTCGATCATCCTGACCATCTCGCTTTGGTGGTATATCGCCACGCACCTGCAAGTCGGCATGTAAGCACAATGGAAGCTGTAATCACGGTTCGTGAGCTGAAGAAGACCTTCAAGCCCAAGACCCGCAAGGGTCTTGAGGTCAAAGCTCTCGACGGTATTTCTTTCGAAGTTTCCCAGGGCGAGTTCTTTGGCTTGCTTGGCCCTAACGGCGCAGGCAAAACAACTACGATTGGGATCTTGACGACTCGCGTGCTGCCGACCGCCGGTGTCGCTCAGATCGAAGGAATCGATGTGGCCCGCGATCCGGTTTCAGTTAAGCGACGCATCGGCGTCGTCCCCCAGGTCAATAATCTCGATCGCAGCCTGACCGCGAAAGAGATCCTGTTGTTTCACGCTGAGTATTTCGGCGTGCCGAAACATGAACGCGAGCAGCGCGCCCAACAGTTGCTCGAGCGGTTCGAACTCGCGGACCGGGCCGACGAAAAGATTACCGGCTTTTCCGGCGGCATGGCCCAGCGGCTGAAGATCGGCCGCGCCCTGATGCACGACCCCGCAATTCTGTTTCTCGATGAACCCACGACGGGTCTCGATCCACAAGCGCGACGCGCCATGTGGGAGCTGTTGACGGAATTGAATCAAAAAGGGTTAACCATCCTGCTAACAACGCATTATATGGAGGAGGCTGACCAGCTTTGCAGTCGCATCGCGATTATTGATCATGGCAAAGTGCTGGCGCTTGACTCGCCCGCGGTGCTGAAGCGGAGCGTTCCTGGTGGTTACCTGGTCGAGCTACAGGTGCGCAACAGCGCGGATGGATTGTTCACCGACGCCTTGCGAAGTTTACCCGGCGTGGTGGAAATCAAAGCTGAGAGCGATCGGGTCCGGGTTTACGCAGATCGTATCGAAGGGTTGCTGGCGAACGCCATGCGTCTGGCCGGCGAACAGGACGTGATGGTCACCGACGCTCATGTCTCGGAACCAAGTTTGGAAAACCTGTTCCTGCATCTGACGGGACGAAGCTTGCGAGAGTAATTTGGAGCGCGCTGACTTGTCAGCGCTTTCGGATGCGGCGACTTGTCGCCGCGGGCTTCGGGGAATTCTATCTAGCGGCGACAAGTCGCGGCGCAAAAAAAAGCGGTAACAAGTTACCGCACTCCAAAAAGATGACCACCTTCATCGCCCTGCTTCATCGTGACCTGCGCGTAGTGCGACGCGAGCTGCCGTCATTTCTGCTGCGTGTCGTGCTCAATCCGCTGCTGTTTACCTTTATTTTTGGTTTTGTGATGCCCCGGATGGGCATCATTCAACGAGGCTACACGGACATGTTACTGCCGGGCATTCTCGGTCTGAGCATGACGCTCTCGAGTATGCAGGCTGTTTCTCTCCCGCTGGTGATCGATTTCGGCTGGAGCAAGGAGATTGAGGATCGGCTGCTGGCGCCGATCAGTATCGCCGGTGTCGGTCTGGAAAAGATCATCGTCGGTGTCATTCAGGCAATAATTGCCGGCCTCGTGGTGCTGCCGCTGGCGTGGCTGCTGATGCGCGTGCATCTGAATCTGACGACCACAGACGCTATTCACTTCGTGCTGGTGGCGCTCTTGAGCAGTTGGTTGTTCGCCGCCTTCGGTATGGTGATTGGCACCATTGTGCCGCCGCAGCAGATTAGTCTGATCTTCACGGCGCTCCTATCGCCAATGATCTTTTTTGGTTGCGCATATTATCCCTGGGCCACACTGCAGGTAATTCCGTGGTTCAAGTACGCAGTGCTGCTCAATCCGCTCGTTTATGCCAACGAAGGCTTTCGCTGGGCACTGACACCGGCGATGCCGCATATGCCGCTACCGCTCGTTTATGGTGCGCTCATAGGCTTTTCGATATTTTTCACCTGGGTCGGATTGCGGAAATTCGAGGCGCGCGCCCTCGATTAGAGATTCGCTTCTCCACACAATTTCATCAGTTTCGGCACCTTCTCCTGAGGGCACATCCTTGCCTAGCTCTGCGGCCTTTTGTTATAGTCGCGGACAGTCATCATCCGAAAACTTGTGAACAAACTGGGGCTGTCCTCAGCGGGGGATACGCCTCTCAAAAAGAAAGGACTTGCTATGGGAAACGATCGTGATTCGGGGGACAATATTTCGACTCGCTTAACATATTTTCTGGTCGGCGCGGGGATCGGTGCGGTGCTGGCTTTGTTGTTTGCGCCGAAGTCAGGTGAAGAGTTGCGCAACGACATTGCCGACGCCACGCGTAAGGGCATCGATCGGTCGCGCGAAGCTGCTCAGCAACTGGGCGCAAAGGCGGGCGAAGTTTACGATTCAGCGCGCGAGCACGCCGCAGAGTATTACGAAGCCACGCGTGAACGCGCTGCCGATCTCTATGACACGGCCAGCACCAAAGCCGGCGAAGTAGTTGCCAAGACCAAGGACGCCGTGACGCACCAGGCGGGATCGATCTCGGCAGCCGTGGAAGCCGGAAAGAAAGCTTACGTCGAGGAGAAGCGCAAGACTGAGTTGTCGGGTCGTACAGAGGCGGCGCCGACCTATAAGCCGGAAACCACAATGTAACGAAAAAGGTGCTTTGTAGTTTTGATTTCGAAGCATCAAGATCAAAGTTCAGAGTACATTTTCCAGGCATGAACACGAACGATCCACTATTCTGGCTGGTTATCATCACCGCAATTATCGCTGTCTCTTTCCTGATGATTGCGGTGGCGATGATCGCCATGGCTGTTTACGTTAAGCGTGCCGTGAAGACGGTCACGCGGCTGGAACAGAAAGTCGATCCTCTGATCAATCGCGCTAACGCCATCAGCGTGCAGGCTCAGAGCATCGCGGCGCAAGGACGGCAGATAGCCGAGCAGTTTCACGTGATGTCTGGCCATCTTTCAACGGCCACCGGCAATCTGGCGGAGTCGACTGCGCTCATCAAAGAAGAGGTGCGCGGCATCATGATGCTCGCTGACGAGACGGCCAACGTGGCGAAGGAAAAGGTCCAGGTGGTAAGTCGCGCGATTGACACGACGCACGAGCGCGTTATGGACACTACTGAATTCATCCAGCACAAAGTGATCGAACCCGCTCGCGAACTGGCGGCGATTCTTGTGGGCGTCCGGCGCGGTCTGGAAGTTTTGGTCGCGCCTGCGCCCAGCCCGATTAACCGCAGTTACGGAGAAGACGAGATGTTTATCGGGTGAGTAGCTCAACCGATCAAGGCTTGTGAAGGCCCGAACCAAACGTCTCGACGAGACTCCCGGTTCGGGCCTTTTGTTTGGTTCGGAGTACCGCCTTTAGGCGGCTAAGTGTTAAGTGTTACTATTTCGTTTTTGATACCCGAAGCGACAATGGCTACTGAAGAAGCAACTCTGGACCTGAAAAAGACGGTCAACCTGCCGAAGACCAGGTTCGCCCAAAAAGCGAATCTGCCGCAGGCCGAACCCGCGCGCCTGAAAAAATGGGCCGAGATGGATCTATATGCCCTGATCCGCAAAGCCCGCGCCAATGCGACACAATTCATCCTTCACGATGGGCCGCCATATGCAAACGCGGACATCCATCTCGGGACCGCTCTCAACAAGATTCTGAAGGACTTGATTGTCAAGTCGCGCACCATGCTCGGCTATGACGCGCCGTACGTCCCGGGAGACGACTGTCACGGTCTGCCCATCGAGCTGCACGTCGAGCGCAAGCTCGGCGAAAAGAAAAAAGAGATGCCGGCGCTAAGCATTCGTCGCGCCTGTCGTGATTTTGCGGCGAATGCCCTGAAACGGCAGACAAAGGATTTCCAGCGGCTGGGGATCTTAGGCGAGTGGGACGATCCCTACATCACCATGTCGGATCACTACGAAGCGGAAACGGCGCGATTGTTTGCCCGCTTTGTAGAGCGTGGCTTTGTTTATAAAGGGGCGCGACCGGTCTACTGGTGCATTCACGATCAGACGGCCCTGGCCGAGGCCGAAGTCGAGTACCATCAGCATACGAGCCCGTCGGTTTACGTGAAGTTTCCGCTGCAGAGTGATCCGGCGGAGATCGATCCAGCCCTGGCGGGTCGCGCAGTCTTCGCGCTCATCTGGACCACGACGCCGTGGACTCTGCCGGCCAACCTCGGCATCGCGGTCCATCCGGATTTTGATTACGTTGCCCTGGAAAGCGGTGATGAAGTCTATATCGTCGCCGCTGATCTGGTGGAACCAATTACCCAAAAATGCGGCCTTGCCTCGCCCAGGGTGCTGGCCCGCTTTCGCGGATCGAGACTCGACCGGCTGGAAGCAAAACACCCATGGATCGACCGAAGGTCGCTCTTTATGGTAGGTGAACACGTCACTCTCGGAGGAGAAGCGGACGCGGAAACCGAATTGGATGTCAGCGAGGCCCGCGACAAATCGGCGACCAGTAAAGCGGGAACAGGATTGGTTCACACTGCGCCCGGGCATGGTCATGATGACTTTGTTATCGGCAAACAATACGGCCTCGAAATTTACTGCCCGGTTGATCATGCGGGTCGTTTCACGAACGAGGTTGAGCATTTTGCCGGTCTCAGTGTGTTTGCAGCCAATCCAAAGATCGTCGAGTTTATGCGTGAGCGCGGCGTCCTGCTCTTCAGCGAAGATTATGCGCACCGGTATCCCCACTGTTGGCGTTGCAAGAATCCGGTGATTTTTCGCGCCACGCCGCAGTGGTTCATCGCGATGGATCAGGGTGGAGACGGAGATGACGCTTCGGCTTCCGACAAATCGTTGCGGGTGATGGCTTTGCATGAAGTCGATGAGCGCGTGAAATGGATTCCCGCCTGGGGCCGCGACCGAATGCGCAACATGCTCGCCGGGCGCCCCGACTGGTGCGTTTCCCGCCAGCGCGTTTGGGGAGTTCCGATTCCAGCCTTCTACTGTACGTCTTGTAATGGAGTGATTGCGGACGCAGCTGTGATTCGCCATGTAGCCGACATCTTTGAAAGCGAGTCCGCCGATGCATGGTACCAACGCGAAGCGCGCGAGTTGCTGCCTGAGAACTTCAAGTGCAAGTGCGGCGGCAGCGAATTCACCAAAGAGACTGACATTCTTGACGTCTGGTTCGATAGCGGCTCGTCCTCTATCGCAGTGCTGGAAGCTCGTGACCATCTGCGCTGGCCGGCCGATGTCTATATCGAAGGAGGCGATCAATTTCGCGGTTGGTTTAACTCGTCCTTGATGGTCGGACTGGCAGTTCACGATCGCGCGCCGTACGACGCCGTGCTGACGCATGGCTGGACCCTCGATGCGCAGGGCAAAGCAATGCACAAGTCGCTTGGCAATGCAGTCTCACCGGACGAAGTGATTCCAAAGCTCGGCGCGGAAGTGCTGCGCCTGTGGTGTGTTTCGTCGAATTACATGGACGATATGCGCTGCTCGGATGAGATTCTGCAGCGTGTCAGCGACGGCTATCGCAAGCTGCGCAACACAGCGCGATTTGCGCTGGGCAATCTCGATGGTTTTGATCCGGCAATCGATTCGGTTGACGAACACGAGATGCTGGAAATAGATCGCTGGGCGCTGGCCGCGCTGAATTCAGCGATCGTGGATGTGCGCGAAGCGTATGAAACTTACGATTTTCATGTGGTCTATCAGACGCTACACCAGTTTTGCACGGTCACCCTGTCGGCGCGTTACTTTGACATCATCAAGGACCGGCTGTACACCTTCGCGCCAAAGAACCAGGCCAGAAGATCGGCGCAAACCGCGCTCTATAAAATCGCCAAAGCACTGGCGCAAATGCTGGCCCCGATTCTCGTGTTCACCGGCGATGAGATTTGGGAGAACCTGCCCGGGTCAGCAAGTGAAAACGAACCTTCAGTTCACATCGCCCTTTTCCCGGAGGCGCGCGAAACCAGCGACCTGGATCTGTTGACCATCTGGGCGCATCTGTTTGGCTATCGCGACGAGGTGCTCGCCAAACTGGAAGAAGCGCGCGTTGCCAAAGTGATTGGCAGCTCGCTCGAAGCGCGAGTCCAAATCTCAGCAGGCAGTGCGGCTTATGGCAAATTAGCGCCGCACCGCGATTTCTTGCGTTACCTGTTCATCGTCTCGGAAGTCGAATTGGCCGAGCCAAACACCGAGATGGAGAAGGACGCAATCGCGGTGACAATCGCGCGCGCGCGCGGCGAAAAATGCGAGCGCTGCTGGAACTATTCAACCCGCGTGGGCGAATCTTCGAAATATCCGACCGTGTGTGAACGATGCGTAGCCGCGTTGGACGAAATCGAGCTTGACGCTTAGCGTCCAGTGAAGATTTGAAGACAAACATCACAGCACGAATCGCGTGGCGGCTGGTTTATCTGGTGGCCGCTGCCGGCATCTACCTGATGGACCAGGCAAGCAAGGCTTGGGCCGTTCGTCGTCTGCGCTTTGAGGACCGCACAATTATTAACGGCATACTCGATTTTGTTTATGCTGAAAATCGCGGGATCGCATTCGGGCAGTTGCAGGAGGGAGGCTCGTTCGGGCGTTGGTTTTTTGTCGTGCTGGCGGCAGCGGCGGCAAGTGCGGTGCTGTTCTATTTCTTTCGCACGCCGCGCAGCGATGATCGTATGCTCGGGTCATGCGCGCTGCTGTTGGCGGGAATCGTGGGAAACCTGACGGATCGCGTGCGCCTCGGATTTGTAATTGATTTTATCCAGTTACACGCCGGGCAGTATCACTGGCCAACATTCAATGTCGCGGATGCGAGTATCTCAATCGGCGCGCTGCTCTTGGCCTATGATTTAATCTTTGCCCAGCGCAAAGAGAAGAGCGCGACCAGCAACCGTCCTCTGACCACTGACATCTGACCTTCGGTATTCATGTATCCAATTCTTTTTCGCGTCTGGAACTTTCCCGTTAACACGTACGGCGTTTTTCTCGCGCTGGCATTTCTGGGGGCGATCTTTGTGACGGTCCGGCTGGGAGTGCGCGACGGCCTGCCCCGGGAACGAATTTACGATCTTTGTTTGTGGCTGCTGCTCTCCTCGCTCGTCGGTTCAAAACTTCTGATGTTCTTTACCGAACCTGAGTATCGCCAGAATCCGAGGCTTTTGTTCTCGCTCGACTTTCTGCGCTCGGGCGGCGTGTTTTATGGCGGATTGATTGGCGCGATCATCGCCGGTTATGTCTTGATGCGCCGGTGGCGGCTGCCGTGGTGGAAAACAGCGGACGCCTGCGCACCGGGGATTGCGTTGGGGAACTTCTTTGGCAGGCAGGGCTGCTTTGCCGCGGGATGCTGCTGGGGCAAACCAACAAACCTGCCCTGGGGTGTCCGATTCACCGAACTCGGGCATGAAGTGACCGATGTTCCGCTTAACGCGAAGCTGCACCCGACCCAACTGTACGAATCATTCGCAATGCTGATTGTCTTTTTCTTCCTGCTCTGGCTGCACAAGAAGAAGAAATTCAGCGGGCAGGTGATTCTCGCCTACGTCATTATTTACGCGACGGTGCGCTTTCTGATTGAGTTTGTCCGCGACGATCCGCGCGGAGATATTCTCGGACTTACCACCCTCACCGGTCTGTCGACCTCGCAGCTCATAGGTCTAGTGGTGGGCGTCGGCGCCTTGATTACCTTCATCATTCGTTGGCGCCGGGCGACATCGTCTGTCCAGCTGAGCCCGGCAACCTCTGCACAACCGACGGCGTAAGTCCGTTCCGGTTTGCGGTTTGTTATCTTACCCAAACGAATTTAGACCACGAAATGCCACGAAGACAAGACCTTGTTCGACCCTTCGTTCGTGTGATTTCGTGGTTTTAATTCGCCTCGATAGCTGTTCCGGCAAATCAAAGACGCACTCCGTAATCGTGGCCGCTAGCTAACGAAGTTCGCAATTGTTAAGATGGCGGGCTTTTGCCGACGGATGACCTGTACAGAGAAATGAAACTGCGCGTTCTTTATCATGGCCATTGCTTTGACGGCGTCGCCTCAGCCGCGACGTTCACCCGCTTTTATCTCGAACGAATTAATCATGACGCTCGAGTCGAATACGGCGGATTGTTGCATCGCCCTGGTAATCTCTTGTTTGACGGGGCGATGTTCGATGGCGATGAAAACGCGATCGTTGATTTTAAGTATTCACCATCACCGAAACTGACGTGGTGGTTCGATCATCACCAGTCGGCGTTTCTGACTCCGGAGGATGAGGCTCATTTTCGCGCCGACCAATCAGGCAGGAAGTTTCTCGACCCCACGCGAAAGTCCTGCACTGAATTCATTGCCGACATCGCCCAAACAAAATTCGGCTTCGAGGCGGCTCCGTTGCGTGAACTGGTCCACTGGGCGCACGTGATCGACGGCGCTCTCTATGAATCGGCGGCACAATGCGTTGAGTTGAAGGAGCCTGCGCTGCAACTGATGCAGGTGATCGAAGGCACGCCGGATGAATCTTTCATCGAGGAGATAATCCGCCGGCTCACGCACCAGACCCTGGACGAAGTTGCCACCAGCGCCGAAGTCCGGGCGCGCTTCGAGCCCATCCTGAAGCTGCATCGCGAAACCCTTGCGGCCATCAAGCGGAAAGCGATTTATCAAGATGCGGTCGTCGAATTCGATCTGGTCGACGAAGGCTACGAAGGGTTTAATAAGTTCATTCCTTACTATCTGTTCCCGGAAGCGACGTACACGGTCGCCTTGACCCGCGCGCCGCAGCGCACCAAGATTTCCGTGGGCTCAAACCCATGGGCGCCACGGCCGCGCCGGCATAACATCGCCACGATTTGTGAGCGTTATGGCGGCGGTGGTCACGCGGTGGTCGGAGCCATTTCTTTCGGTCCTGATGAAGTAGCCAAGGGCCGGGCGGCGATGCGCGAGATCGTCGCAGAGCTTTCTCAGTGACCGCGAAACCCGGGCTTTGGTCGGGAGATTTCGTGTGGTTTCGTGGATGTAATTTCCGTTCAGCAGCCCGAAGCGATCCACGAATTCACACTAACAAACACGAAACCTAACTAAGTTTGGTGTTCCGGCGCTTGTGTGATAGACAAGCTCGGGAAGAACATTACACCGGAAAAGTTGAGACATATGTCTGCTGCTACGAACATCGAATCGGTCCTTAACGAACAGCGTGTCTTTGAGCCGCCCGCAGACTTTGCCGCCCAAGCGCACATCAAATCGATGGCCGATTTAGAGGCGCTGCGGGCTGAAGCCACGGGTGATCCCGAAGGCTTCTGGGCGCGATTCGCTGAGAGCGAGCTTCACTGGTTCAAGAAGTGGGACCAGGTCCTGAAGTGGACGCCGCCGCACGCCGAGTGGTTTACCGGCGGCGCGATCAATATCTCGTATAACTGTCTCGATCGTCACCTGGCTGGGTGGCGGCGGAACAAGGCGGCCTTGATTTGGGAAGGCGAGCCCGGCGATACGCGCACGCTGACTTATCAGCAACTGCACACCGAAGTCTGCCGCTTTGCCAACGCATTGAAGAAGATTGGCGTCACCAGAGGCGATCGCGTGGCGTTGTACATGCCGCTTATTCCTGAGCTGGCGATTTCCATGCTGGCTTGTGCGCGCGTCGGCGCAACTCATTCGGTGGTGTTCGGCGGTTTCTCGAGCAGCGCGCTGGTCGATCGCATCAACGATGCGCAATGCAAAGTCGTAGTCACCGCCGATGGCGGCTGGCGGCGCGGTAACGAAGTGAAATTGAAAGCGGCTGTCGATGAAGCCTTGAAGGAAACGCCGTCGGTCCAGTCCTGCATCGTCGTCAAACGCACCGGCAGCAAGATTCATATGGAACCGGGCCGCGATCATTGGTGGCATGAACTGGTGCCGACCGTTAACGCGAATTGTCCGGCTGAAGAACTCGACAGTGAACATCCACTCTTTATTCTTTACACCTCGGGTACGACCGGAAAGCCGAAAGGTATTCTGCACACAACGGGCGGTTATCTGCTGCAAGCGCATCTGACGACGAAATGGATTTTCGATTTAAGGGATGAAGACATCTACTGGTGCACCGCGGACATCGGTTGGGTGACGGGCCATAGCTATGTCGTTTATGGCCCACTGTCGAACGGCGCAACTTCCCTGATGTACGAGGGGGCGCCCAATTGGCCCGAGCCGGATCGCTTCTGGGAGATCATCGAACGGCACAGCGTTAATATTCTCTATACAGCGCCGACCGCGATCCGCGCTTTCATTAAGTGGGGTGAGCAATGGCCGCTGAAACATGATCTCTCCAGCTTGCGTCTGCTCGGCACGGTCGGTGAGCCGATAAATCCGGAAGCGTGGATGTGGTATCACCGCGTGATTGGCAAAGAGCGTTGTCCGATCGTCGACACCTGGTGGCAGACCGAAACCGGGGCCATCATGATTACGCCTCTGCCCGGCGCCACGCCAACGAAACCCGGATCGGGCACCAAACCATGTCCCGGCGTCGAGGCTGACGTAATGACTCGCGATGGCAAATCCGTAGGCGCTAATGCGGGCGGATACCTCGTCATTACCCGGCCCTGGCCGTCCATGCTGCGGACCATCTATGGCGACGACGCGCGTTATCAGCAGCAGTACTGGTCGCAAATCAAGGGCGTTTATTTCGCCGGTGACGGCGCGCGCAAAGACGAGGACGGCTATTTCTGGATCATGGGTCGCATCGACGA
>JBKPEE010000130.1:0-14212 GCA_046728235.1 Acidobacteriota bacterium | reverse complement strand
GCCCAACGCGAAGCTAAAGATGGCACAGCCCTGTACGATGCCTGCAACCTCGGCTTAACAAGACTTGCTGCGAGTAAATACCCTTCGCGTGTGCTGCTTTTGCTCAGTGATGGCCAGGACAACGGTTCGAAACTAACGTTCAACAAGCTGCGCGACGAGATTAAGGAATCATCCGTGGTTTTGTATGCAATCGGCGCGATGGCTAGATTCAGCGATTCGAGTGCCCTCGGCATGGAAGGCCAGGGGATTCTTGGCGAACTATCAACAATTTCCGGAGGTGATAGTTTTTATCCAAGGTCTGATAAGGATATGTTGGCGATTGCCGAGCAGATCTCGTTGGAGTTGCGGAATCGATATCGAATCAGTTTCAAGCCCACTTCTGCGACTCCAGACGACAAATGGCATGCAGTAAAGATCAAGCTAACCCTGCCCGAAAGAGACGACAAAGGGCGCAAGTTCGGGCATGTTAATATTCACTCGCGGCTGGGTTATTATGATCGTTAGAGCTCAAACCGTCTCGTGAATATCTCCTTCCACCTTAACAGCGCACCGGAACTCGACAGACCAAGTCCGGAGAGCCGGCCTCAGTAATCATTCCTCGTCTCCGCCCGAATATCCTCTCAAAACTCTTGATTTCATTCTGATTCGGACATAACCTTAGCGACACTCTGAACCAGTAATCCGTGACTGCGTTCCGAAACCACGCAACGAAAGGAATTGCCATGAAGATATATCGATCGAGGACTGCTCTGTCTGTTTGTCTGTTTTTGTTGCTGCCAGTCGCGGCACTTAACGTCTGGGCCCAGAACCAACAACGTCCGATCGAACTGGCCGACATCATGGCCTGGAAAGGCATCAGCGGAACCGCGCTTTCCGAAAACGGCGAGTGGTTCGGTTATCGGATCGGCCCGGTGGAAGGTGACAGCGAAGTGATTATCCGCCAGACGAAAGGCGATAAGGAATACAAATTCTCGGTAGGCGAAGTACCTCAACCTCCGGCGATTTTTGGTCCGGCGGATCTGGCCAACTTACCAGTCAGCGGGCCCGCGGTCGCGTTTTCCAGCGATGGGAAATATGCGGTGTTCACAATGTTTCCTTCGCGTAGTGAGGCGGCGCAACTGAAGAAACAACGCAAGCCGATCCAGAACAAAGTCGGCCTCGTTAACCTGGCGTCCGGCGAAAAGATCGAAATTGCCAAGGTGCGACGATTCGCTTTGTCGGGAGAAAACGCCGGCTGGATTGCCATGCACAAATACGGCCCTGAGGCGCCCGCTGGTGCACCTCCCGCGGGTCCCCCTGCGGCAGGCGGAGCCCCCGCCAAAGACGATCGGCCGAAAGGATCCGATCTGATCTTGCGCGAACTCTCGAGTGGGCAGGAGATCAATATCGGCAACGTCGCGGACTTTGCTTTCGACAAGAAAGGGCGATACCTCGCCTGGATAATCGATGCGCAGGACAAAGCCGGCAACGGCGTGGCTATTCGCGAGATGGACAGCGGCGCGATTCGCCCGCTCGATACCGACAGCAAAGCGGTGTATTCGCGCTTGACCTGGACTGAGGAAGGCAACGGCTTGTCCGCGCTCAAAGGGGTTGATGACAAAGCCTACGAAGACAAGCTCTACAGCGTGATAGGCTTCAAGGAGTTTGGTCCCGCCGGCCCACAGAAGACGGTTTTCACTCCGGCGGAGAACGTGGACTTTCCTATTGGCCTGACCGTTAGTCCTAATCGCTCTGCGACGTGGACGAAGGACCTTAGCGGTTTGCTTTTCGGCATCTACAAACCAAAGAAAAAGGAGAAGCCGGAAGGCGAAAAAAGCGAAGGCCCATCGGCAGGCGACACCTCGGCTGACGAAAAAGTCGATCTGGTGTTGTGGCACTGGAAGGATAAGCGGCTACAGTCAATGCAGCAGGTGCAGGAAAGTGCGGATAAGAACTATAGCTATCTCGCCACCTATCGACCAGCCGAGAAGAAGTTCATTCGCCTGGCCGACGAGCTGACGCGTCAGGTGACGCCGGCGCCCGAACAGAAATATGCCATCGGTCGCAGCGACGATCAGTACGAACTGATGAGTCATCTCGACGGGCGTTCGTACGCCGACATCTCAGTTATCAATCTTCAAACCGGCGACCGCAAGCGGGCACTTACCAAGGCGCGTTGGACGATGGCGTCATCGCCTACCGGCACCCATTTCGTTTATTACGACGATGGGCAGTATTACGTCTACGACATGGCTGCGGGACAGTCTACGAACCTAACCAAGTCCGTACCCACCTCGTTCGTGGATGCGGAGAATGATGTAAATGTCGTCAAGCCACCGACTCCTTTCGTAGGCTGGTCCAAAGACGGCAAATCAGTTTTGCTTTCTGACAACTGGGACATCTGGCAAGTTCCTATTAGCGGTGGGCCCGCGGTCAACCTCACTGTTAACGGTAAGACAGATCAGATTCGCTATCGCCGCCCGTTGATCCTCGATCCTGACCAGAAGGGATACGATCTTGCGAAGCCACTCTATCTGGATGTGTACAGTGAATGGACTAAGAAGGACGGCATTGGAATCATCGATCCCGGGAAGCCAGGTGTGAAGCGTTTGATGTGGGATGAAGCTGTATACGGCGGCGTGATCAAAGCGAAGAAGGCTGACGTTTATCTCTACACGCGCCAGACGTATAAAGATCCGCCGGACTACTACGTGTCCGACGCGTCACTGACGAATGGCAAACGACTGACGAACCTCGGCGCAGGTCAGGAAAAATTCCTTTGGTCCAGCGGCACGATCCTCGTCGATTATACCAGCGTCAAGGGCGACAAGCTGCAAGCCGCGCTGCACCTGCCGGCCAATTACGAAAAGGGCAAGACCTATCCGATGGTCGTCAACTTCTACGAGAAAACTTCGCAGAGTGCCTATCAGTACGCGCGACCGACTGCCAACGGGTTTAATCCGTCCGTCTACACGAGCAACGGCTATGCGGTGCTCAATCCTGACATCACCTACAAACTGAATGATCCCGGAATGTCAGCAGTCTGGTGCATGGTGCCGGCAGTAGAAGCAGCGATTGCTACTGGAGTCGTTGATCCGAAGCATATCGGCATCACCGGACATTCATGGGGCGGTTATCAGACAGCGTTCCTGGTCACGCAGACCAACATTTTCGCAGCGGCTGTCGCCGGTGCACCGCTCACCGACATGATCAGCATGTACGGACTGATCTACAAAAACGCCGGCGTAACGAACGGCGAGATTTTCGAGGCCAGCCAGGGTCGCTTCACCACCGGGCCGTGGGACAACTGGGAAGCGTACACGCGAAACTCGCCGGTGGCTTTCGCGAAAAATGTGAAGACGCCGCTCATTATCCTGCACAACGATAAGGACGGCGCCGTTGATTTCACTCAGGGCGTCGAGTACTACAACACTCTACGACGTCTGCAAAAGCCGGTGGTGCTGCTGGAATACCTCGGCGAAAATCACGGATTGGCTAAGCGTGCTAACCAGAAAGACTACACGGTGCGCATGAAAGAATTCTTCGATCACTTTCTGATGGGCAAACCGATGCCGAAATGGTACGAAGAAGGCGTGCAGCGTTTGGACATGGACGAACATTTGAAAACTCGATTGCAGCCCACCAAAGCGCTGCCGGCTCAGTCCGGTCAAAGTGCGGAGTCCAAGGAGAAACAGAACGAAAAGTGAAGAATTAGTTTGTTTGGAGGAATCGGCGGCAAAGCTTGTTGAGTGTTTGCATTCGCATAACTTTGCCGCCGGAGCCTAAACGGTCTCGTGAATGTCTCCTTCGACCTTGTAAAGCGTCACGGAACTCGACAAACCCAAACCGGAAAGCCTCCCGGCCATAATCACGATCGTCTCGCCTAAATCGACCAGGTCGGCGTGCAGCAACGCCTGCTCTCCTACTCTCAGAAGTTCTTCGGTGCTCTTCGAAGGCGTAGTCAAAACCGACTCGACGCCCCAGATCAACGAAAGCTCGTCAATCACCTCGCGAGATGAAGTGAGCGCCACGATTCTTTGATCCGGCCGCAGGGAAGAAAGCCGGCGCGCCATCAAACCTGATTCCGTAAACACGGCGATGAGTCGCGCGTTCATTTCGTCGCCGGCAAAGGCAGCCGCTTCGCACAGCGCGCGGCTGACGTGACCGCTTTGGCGGCCCACCAGACGGTTAACAATCGAGCGCCTTTCACGGCGCGTCTCGGCTGTTTCAATGATGCGGGCCATCGTGGCAATCGCGGCCACCGGGTAGTTCCCGGTGGCGGTCTCGCCTGACAGCATCAAACAATCAGAGCCATCCCAGACCGCATTGGCGACGTCCGTAGCCTCAGCCCGCGTGGGCCGCGGATTCGAAACCATTGATTGCAGCATCTGCGTCGCCGTGATGACCAGCTTGCCGGCAATATTGGCCTGCTCAATGATTTGCTTCTGATAAACCGGCACCTGTTCCACGCTCGTTTCGACTCCGAGATCACCGCGCGCCACCATCACGCCATCCGCGGCCGCAATTATCTCCTCGAGATGATCAATTGCCTCGGCCTTTTCAATTTTGGCGATTAAGGGTGCGGAACTACCCGCCTGCCTGATCAGTTCCTTCGCGTCGGTGCAATCTTTGCCGCTGCGCACAAATGAGAGGGCAAAGTAATCGACCTTCTGCTGCGCCGCCCATTTCAAATCAGCCCGATCCTTCTCTGTAAGCGAAGGGATCGGGAGCTTTACCCCGGGCAGATTTATTCCCTTCCGCTCGCTGAGAGTTCCGCCGTTAATTACCCGCGTGACCACATCTGTTTCGCTGGTGCTTTCGACCCGTAGTTCGATCGCCCCATCGTCAACCAGGATGCGCGCACCCGGATGTACGTCTTTCGGCATGCCGTCGTAATTCGTAGCGACCTGGGTATTGTCGCCCTCGATGTTTTGCGTGGTAATGGTGAAGACCTGGCCGGCCTTCAGTTCAACCGGCTGATTGTTTTTCAGCGCGCGGGTGCGGATCTTTGGTCCGGAGAGGTCAACCAGCACCGCCAGTGGCCGGTTCATTTCTTGCGCGGCCTCGCGGGCCCGTTTTATGTCGGCGGCTTTTTCTTCGTACGTCCCGTGCGACATATTGATGCGCACACCGTCAATGCCCGCCGCGAGCATCGCCGCAAAGACCTGCGGGTCGCGCGAGGCCGGTCCAATCGTGGCCAGGATTTTTGCTCTTCTCAAAATATTAGGGGCAGCCTGCTTCTGTGGAACACTCAAATAATAGGGCGCTTTTGTCACCAACTTATGTCCTAGGGACGCACGCTATTGCTGAACAACAGGTCCCGTGCCGAGTGCGCCTTTAACGATTCGCTCGAGCTCCGCGCCTGACGTTGGACTGTAGCCAACAAATCTTTTCACCAGTTCGCCATTACGATCGAAGACGAACGCCTGCGGAATGTCCTGATTGTCAGTCAGGTACTGATCGAGCAGATTGTCATCCGGAAAACCGAGCGGGTATTCAATGCCGAACTCTTTCGCAAAGACCGGCACCTGCGCGCGGTCGTCGTCGCCACCGACATTGAGACCGATCACCTGCAATCCGCTGGCGCCATAATCTTTTTGCAACTGCACCAGTCCGGGAGTTTCTGCCCGGCATGGTTCGCACCAGGTCGCATAAAAATCCAGCACGACCACCTTTCCTTTGTAATCAGAAAGACTGGCGGGCTGATTGTTGCCGACCCTCCAGGTTCCCGGTCCCGTGGGTCGCCTGGCGCAGGCCGAAAGAATCAACAGCAGACAGCCCAGGCCGCCGGCGATCGCATAAGATATTTTGCGTTTGAGCGGGAAACTCATGATTCGCTTTCTTCGTCTTCACTGCTCGTCTCTCGGGCTGAAGTCGACGGCGAGACCTCGCCCGGGTTAATCTGCCGGCCGGGAACGCGATATTCCTCGCTGGTCCATTTATCAAAATCTATCAGCTTGCATCTTTCCGAACAGAAGGGGCGCCAGGGATTGTCCTGCCACTGAACGGGCTTTCCGCATGTCGGACAGTTCGGCATAAAGAAAAAAGTAAGAAGGAACGAGAGAAAAGTAAAGCACGCTTAATCTTATAGCGAACTCCGCTAGTGGTTCTGGCGTAGAATAACTAGCGATTTAAGAAGAATTGCGCTCGCATATACCTATGACTGACTACAAGGAAAAACTTAACGATCTTCATCGCGCCGCCAAGCGCCAAGCGCGCGAGCTTGACGAGAAGCTGGGCGTCAGCGGTATGGTCGAGGATGCTTCTCGCGTGGCCGGCGATGCGGCGCGACGCGGCGCCAAAACCATCGCCAACGGCGCGGAACAATTGCGCGCGGAAGCCGGAAACCTCACCGGTGATCCAAAACTGCGGCAAGCCGCCGGAGATGCCAGGCGTCACGCCAAAGAAGCTGGTAAAGCAATCCGCGATGTGGCTGCGGACGCGGGAAAAATCCTCCGCGAGACGGCGGGGCCGGCCGGCAAGAAAGCGGAAGCGGTATTCGACGAAGCGACCAGTTACGTGGGCTCGGCGGCGAAGATGGCCGGCAAAGGAATGAAGGCGACCCGCGCGACCGCGGCGGCTACGGCAACCCTGGTTAAGGCCAAAGAATGGGCCAAAGAGAATCCCGGGAAGGCGGCCGTCGTCACGGCCTCACTGGTGCTCGGCATTCGCGCCGGCACGGCGTTTCCGGGACTGGATGTGGTTTTGCTGGGGACGCATCCGCACTGGTTGACGCATTCGGCATTGCCCGTTTGGGGATTAAAGAAGGCCAGCGAAAAATTTGACGAGTATTTGAAAAAGCAGGAAGCGCGCGTCGCTGCAGGCGAGCTGGACGAAGCTGCGCGCGAGCGCGTCGAGTTCCAGCGCAAGATGGCAAAATACGTCGGCGCTCCTTTGCTGGGCGCATTCAGCTGCGCAATGGGCGCCACGATGTTCGCTCAGATCGTAAATCCCGTGGGGCTCACTGGCGCTCCGGTGAGCTGGATTCTCGGCGGCAACCCATTTCTCGACGGCGTCTGGCTGTTTGCCAACGGCGTGATCTGTTTCCACCAGGGTTACAAATTCTTCATGATTGCCCTGGCGGATCAGGAAGAGGTAAATCGGGTAGTAAGAGAGATCAAAGGATTGCTGCCCGCGGCATAGACTAACTACTTCGCAAATACCGGGAGAAGAAGTCGAGGACTCTTCGCTCATATTCGTGGCCGTCGAACCCATACAAATCCTCATGACCGGCCCCGTTTACAATCCAGAGCTCTTTCGGATCGCGCGCAGATTCAAACATCTGGCGTGACTCGTTCAGAAGCGTGTATTTGTCCTCTGAGCCAGCGATAAAAAATTTCGGGGCGCTAATCTGACTAACTTTGTCGATTGGTCTTAGCTCATCTGCGCCGACACCGAGGCGTGGTTTGAGTTGCCAACTGAGGAGCGGCACAAGCAGGCTACCAACTCTGCCAAAGCGGGTCGCAAGCCGGTTACTAATAGCCTGGTCGACAGTGGGATAAACCATTTCCAGGACCATCGCTTCGATGTCCAACGGTGGCGACGATAATAGTATCGCGGCGCCTCCCATCGAAACGCCGATGACCCCGACTCGCTCTCCCGGAGCATTGGCCCGCAAATACCTAACAGCAGAACGGGCGTCCATGCTTTCCAGATAGCCGAACGTGATGTGATCTCCGCTGCTTTCGCCGTGGGCCTGGAAGTCGAAAAGCAAGACTGTATATCCGGCCTGAGACAGAAATCGTGCGCGATCGATCATACTCAAGCGAGTGGCCCGAACACCGTGCATCAGCACAATCGCGCCAACACCTTTCTGGCCCTGTATCAACCAACCGTGGAGCGTTGCACCCGAATCACTCGAGAATTCCACCGGCTTACCGACCAGATCGGAGGGCAAGTTACCGACCGTAGCCCTCGCCGGCGCGCTCAAGAAACTCCCCGCGATCCAACTCACCGGGATTATTATGATCGGCAGAAGCGCAATCACCACCATGAAGATTTTCTTCTTCAGAAGTTACCGTTTCGCTTTCTTCGCCGGCGCTCGCTTCGGCGTCTCGCGCTCGATTTGCTCCAGCCATTTCAATTCCAACTCGATCTGGGCGACGACCAGTTTCAACATCCAGACCGCCTCGTGATACGGGTGGCCAACTTCTCTCAGCACGTCTTCCAGGGTTTCGGTCTCTTCAGCCAGTTTCGCTTCCAGGTGTTTACGGCGACGCTTAATTTGTTGCGCGAAGGCGCGCGGGCGCGCTTGCCACGAGAGCGCCAGCCAGGTTTGAAAAGGCTCGTGTACTTTCGCGCTAGTCCAGTGCGGCGCTTCGAGCGCGTCTGCCAGCCGCCGGCATCCTTCGTCCGTGGTTTGAAAGACGCGACGCTCGGGACCGGCTGATGCCGCAGTGTCGTCGGTCACGCGAATCAGACCGAGCCGCGTCAGCTTCTCCAGCGAATAGTAAATCTGCGGCCGCGACACCGCCGCCCAGTCGCGAATCTTGCGGGTTTCAAGGGTCGCGTTGGCCTCATAGCCATGCATCGGTCGCTCGGCCAGCAGACTGAGGATCACCAGGTCGGGTGTAGTCAGCCGCGCGCCGCGCTCCGGCCCAGCCGATTTGGCGCCTTTGGATTTTTCTCTCTTGACAGCTTTCGGCATGACGGCTATTATACATCTAGTCTAAATAAGACTAGACGGCAACTGTACTGGGAGGAGAGCGCTGTGAAAAGAAAAATGATGGCTATCGTGGGGCTGACAATCGCGGTGTTGGGCGCGGGCTGGACGGCTATTCACGCGGCCAGGAGGGAAAAGGAAAGGACGACTATGGTTAACAAATCAACCCCAATTCTGCACGTCAAGAGTGTTGAGCCGAGTCTGAAGTTCTGGACTGAACGCTTTGGATTTCGCAAGACGATCGAGGTGCCCGAAGGCGATCATCTCGGGTTCGTCGCCCTCGAAAACGGCCCAATCGAGATCATGCTTCAGACATATTCGGGAATGCAGGCGGACCCGGCCAATCCGCTCGCTAAGGCGGTGGAGCAGGGACCAAGCTTTCTGTTCATGGAAGTGCCGGACATCAAGGCCACTGAGCAGGCGCTAAAAGGCGCGGACATCGTGCAACCGATTCACGACACCTTCTATGGATCGAAAGAGATCGTGGCTAAAGAGCCGGGCGGGCACTTCGTGATCTTTGCGCAAATGCCCGCGCACTGATGTCCGGGCTAGGCCTCGATTGGGCGTTTGGCCGAAACGAGCACCGGCTGGGAATTGCTTTTGAAGACGACGTGAATGGCATGGTGAGGGAGCGTGGCTTAACGGTGATTATACAGTTCGAACACCCATTGCGGCGGTTCAGGGTCGGCAGCGAAGCTGAGATTCATCCCCTTGCTCTTCATCCAGCGCCATAGCCATGTAGGACCGCTCTTGCCCACATAGGTGTCTTTTGTTTGGTAAGCAGGATCCTTCATGGCTTGGTCCAAAGTAACAAAGCTATAACCACGCGCTTCGAACCGCGTTAAAAGCTCATCCAAACAATCCGCATTGATGTCGTTCGCATGAATCAAGAGGGTCTGCGGAATCTCACGCCCAAAGATCTTAGGCGAAATACTTTCCGCAAATTCAGTGGCGGCAATCGTGAAATCAAGGTACGCATCATGAAGGCGCTTCGCTAACGACGGGTCCTGCTTATGCAGCGCCTGCGCGTAGCCGATGTTGAAAATGAAATCGGAGTTCTCGATTGTGTGGGGCGTGACTTTATATCCGCGGGCCGCCAGGAACTTTTCAATCGCCAATTTCTTTTCCTGTGTATCTCCGGTGTGCGTCATCGGATGGCGAAAGTAAAGCTGATACGCTCCCCTTGATCTCATTAGTTCACGCGTGACGACGTCACCTTTGGTAATACTCTCTTCAAACTGCGCGATGGTCAGTTGGTTCAAATCCCGGTGCGAGAAAGTGTGGTTCCCGAGAATCGCACCCATATCGATCCATTGCTGCAGTAAGGCAATCCTCGCCTGACGCTCGCTTTGTTCCTGTAAACGGTTTTCGATCACAAATCCGACCACCGGCACTCGGTGCTTTTTCAGGGCCTGTAGGATTTGGTTCGTCGCCTGCCGGGCATTTGACAGGAAAGGTGCGTCAATTGTGGTGTAGGGCAGATCGTCAATCGTAATCACCATGGTGCGCGGGGCGCGTCCGGGTTGGGCCGCCACGCTTACGCAGATGAAAATCAAAGCGATTACGAGGTTGAATCTCACAAACGTAACTCCACCGGCGCCCTCTATTTAACATCGCTCTCTCGATCGAAGATACTCAACCATTTTCCATGGCGGCGCGAATGTTGTAAACCAACCCAATTCAGCTAATGGTTATCGGGAACGGGAGAAAACAAAGCACAAAAACAAGCAGGGTCACGATGCCGATCAACACGCGCATGAGTCCGAGTGGTTCCATCTGTTCCGGCTGCGGATGCCGCACGCGCAACATGACGGCGAGCAAAATCACATAAACGAATCCGCCCGGGCTGCCATGCCACAGCCAACCCAGAACTGAGATCAGTCCCATCAAAACAAACGCGACGGTTCCGATCCAACGGTGGGCCACTTTCCCGAATACTGAGAATGTTCCGTGGCCGCCGTCGAGTTGACCTACTGGCATGAGGTTCAGACTCGTCACCAGTGCGCCAACCCATGCTGCCAGGTAAAAAGAGTTCGCGACTGAATTGTCGAGATCAACCCTAAAACAGCGCGCTATTAATTGAAACAACAGCGGGTCGTTGAACGTGATTGAAGCGCCGGCCGGAGGTGCCGTCTGGCCGGCAATCAGCGGCGCATGATGCAGGGTCAACACCGCGGCGAATGCCACCGGCAGCATCGCCACAAATCCGGCCAGCGGTCCGGCCAATCCAATATCAAACAGCGCGCGGCGCGATGGCACGGGCGATTTCATGCGAATGAAGGCCCCGAAGGTTCCCGGGATCAAGAGTGGCGGCTGGGGAATGAAAAACGGGAGCGTGGCGTCGACGCCGTAGTAGCGACAAAACAGGTAATGGCCTGACTCATGGGCTACCAGAATCGCCAGCAGCGATCCCGAAAACAACAGGCCCTCTCCCAGCACTGCGGGGTGCCGGAACGCAAAATGAACCAGCCGCAGGACCGTAACGACGTAAAAGACCGGTAACATGAGAATTGATCCGCCCGCCCCGCCAGTTGCCGCCGGTTCAGGCTGCAGCGCATCGGCGTCAGAACCGGCCATCAAGACGCCACAGATAGTCGTCGTAAAAAGCGTGATAATGAACAGCGCCGTATGCAAAAGCCATTGACGGGCAGTCGGAGTTGCGATTGCCGACGCTCCATGGTCTATAGTTGGCGGCGCCGGTGGTATGGATTGGTCCATAGAGCAATTAGACTCGCGCTTCAGTGCCGTTAGGCACGCAATATTTATAGGGTACCGTAATCGTAATAACCAAATCGCGGGAGTGAAAAGCGGCGCTCTTCACTCCCGCGATCTCCCAATCGACAAATTCTTTTCTATAAACCTCGGGCGCCTAACGGCGCTAATGTCTCGGTGACACGCTCAATCTTCCCGAGTAATCCGCCTTCACTCTTCCCCGTCCGAATCATCAGTCGCGAACCCGCGGCTGTGAAGCTCCTTACCGGGCTTAAAGCGGATCGTTTTTCCGGAAGGGATGGCAACCTCTTCACCCGTACGCGGGTTCCGGCCCACGCCACGCTTGCGAGGTTTGACAATAAACACGCCGAAGCCGCGCAACTCGATCCGGTCACCGCGGGCCAGCGCATCCTTCATTGAATTGAAGAGCGCCTCAACTGCCTGCTCAGCCTTCAATTTAGGGATTCCAGTTTCGTCGGCAAGGCGATTGATAATATCTAGTTTAATCACGGACGTGGCCCTCCGGTCTCAACGGACAATGTCGGTTATTAGCCTAACGGGGTCGCGGTGAATCTGCTCCGGGATGATAGTGAGCGGCCCTTGCAAGTGTCAAGGTTTGGTAGTTTGCCCGTTCGCCGGTGCGATCCATGTACAATCCACGAAGCCACTCGAAGAAGAAATAAACGTTCGCTTTTCGCGCTAATTCGGGTGGTTTCGCGGATCCGCAGCTAACCTCAAGCAACGACGCGATCCTCCTGACGTAATCGCGCGAGATCGGCTTCCAAGAGGTTTGACAATGAAAGCGAACGACGGCTAACCTCGATATCATCAAAGGACGGCGCGGCAGCACTATGCCTGCAGCCACGAATCCTTTTTGAAAAGTTATGCTTGGTAGGCAATTCAACCATCCGCCTCCTTTCGGCACGATTCATCCGGACGACGACCGCGATATCGAGATTCAGCGACCGAGGGACGTGGCGCGCAAACACCTGTGGCAGGAGTCACGGCTCCTGGTTCGCGATCTGATTTTCGCCCTGATGGTGCTGGCCCTGGTAATGGTCTTTATCATTCAGCCGGTGAAAGTCGAAGGCACTTCGATGCTGCCTTACCTGCACGACGGCGAGCGCATCTTCGTCAGCAAGCTGATCTACTATGACGATTATAAGTGGGCGCCGAAGATTTACCGCGGCGACATTGTCGTCTTTTGGTTCCCTGAAGATCCGTCGAAGAGCTACATCAAACGCGTGATCGGTTTACCGGGCGACACGGTGGAGGTGCACGAGGGTCACGTGCGAGTGAACGGGCGTGACCTGGACGAAAGCTATCTCGATCCGCACCTCAACATGAATCCTTATAACCGGCCGCCGACCTATGTTAAGCCCGGTTATTACTTTGTGATGGGCGATAATCGCGACAACTCCAGCGACTCGCGAATTTGGGGACAAGTGCCGAAGAAATATATTTACGGTAAGGCGCTGTTTAGATACTGGCCGCTGGGCTCGGCAAAGGTAATCACGCGCGACACTAATAATCGGGGAGTGCCGCCGGGCGCCACGTACCGCCGTGACGATGATGCGCCGGATTCAGATGATCGGTAGCCATGAGTGACTGGCTGAGACTAATCGGAATGATTTTCTACGCGCCCCTGCGTGGCATGCGTGAAGTGCGCGATCGCGGCAGCCTCTTCCCGGCCATCATTTGCGCCTATGCCTCGCAGTTAATCTACCTCCTGGTGACTCAATGGCTGGTAGGCAAAGGCGCGCTGCTGACCAGGCCGCAGGCTGTGGGCGGGAATCTCTTTCAGGCCGCCACGTCGCTCTTGCCGATCATGGTCGTAGTCATTCCGCTGCTGGCTTTGACTGCCAACCTGTTCGACCGGCGCGGCAGCTTTGGACTGGTGCTGCAACAGGAATATGCGTCACTTGGTTCGGTGCTGTTTTATGCGCTAATCGCCGCTAACATCATCACAATTCTGATCGCCATCTTTTTTCACTTCAGCGGCGTGCAGGCAGCTTACGTGGCCAGCTCTGCGCAGTCGGCCGAACAACTCAAGAATCTTTTTCATTTCCCCGCGGAGGTGCAGCAGCAGCTGAATCGCGATTTAAGCGACCCGGCATTTGTCGCCGGCAGTCTGTTCCGCACCGTGAAGCTCGCTGTCTTTACGATTGGCGCAATTGAATGCGTCCGGAAGGTCTTCCGGCTTTCGCTGGGGCGCTCGCTTGCGGCCGTATTACTGAGCTATACCGGGGCTTTGGTGCTATCGCCAATCTGGGTGCTGCTGGCCAACCGCATCATCGGTTCACCTTTCATCCTGTTGATGCTGTTTCTGCTGTTGCGGGGCTATTTTAGTGGGATTGTCAGCAATCAACGCGCGCGCGCCGCATTTAAGCAGAACCTGGAAGCTGCGACCATCAATCCGCGCGATTCATCAGCACACTATAACCTCGGTTTGATTCATCAACAGCGGGGCGAGTTAAGTGAAGCGCGCGAACGCTTTCAGCGAGCAATAGACATTGATGAGGACGAGTTGGACGCGCATTATCAGCTTGGCCGGATTGCTCGTACCCAGGGACGCCTGGCTGAAGCGATTAGCCATTTCGAGCAGGTCGTACTACGCGATCAGTCGCATGCGCAAAATGAAATCTGGCGCGAGATTGGCGCAACCTACATCGCTGCCGGACAATATTCGGACGCGCGTGATGCTTTGCAGCGGTTCCTGGATCGGCGCGAGAACGATCCGCAGGGACTTTACTTAATGGGACGCGCGCATGCCGGACTCGGCGATAATCAGGAAGCAGCCAGTTCCATGCAGGCCTGCATCGAGGCCGTCAAGACGGCTCCCGCCTACAAGTATCGAAC
>JBKPEE010000129.1:0-6892 GCA_046728235.1 Acidobacteriota bacterium | reverse complement strand
GCCGCCAGTTAACACCTCGTTTGCGTCCGGCGCGCAAGAGGCGCCGAGCAGTTACATGGCCGCTACTAAAACCACTCCCGCCGAAGTCGCTCGCTACGGCTACCTGATGATGAAGCGAGGCACGCCCGTAGCCGTGTACAGTCCATTATATAAGTTCCTGACGGGATTTCTGGTGCGGATTACGCCGCGCTTCGCCCTGCGGAGGCTGATGCATCATTTGAACTCTCAGGGAATGTGAGACAAAGTTTTTTGAAGAGGAGGTCGAATGTCGGTAGGCGTTAGACTGAGTTGAAGTGAATAGTAGAATAACCATCGCACCCTCCAACAATGGTATAGAACCATCCGTTGCCGAAGGTCGCATCGTGTCCAGCTTGGCACTCTGGACCGTTGCTGAGACGCGAGTCACACCGCTCATAACTTTCACGGAGCGTCGAAGTCACGTCGAGGCACTCTTGGAAAAACTGGCGAATAGATCAGCGGAAGAAGGATGAAGATAATAAAGCGAATCGGAATTTCATGAACTTGAACTAACTGAATTTAAAACCGTCAAGGCACAGACCAAAGCCCATATGAGCAAACCAATCCGAATTCTGTTACAGACAACGATTCCGCACGTCGAGGATGATTGGAACGTCAGCCGCTTTTCGTTACTGCGCGACCACCTGACGTCGCTCACTGATGATGAAGGCCGTGCCCTCTGCGAAGTAACTGCGCGCGATCGTGAAACGGACAGTGCGGGCAACGATCTAGTTTTGAGCGGACTCGACACGACTGACTTTGATGAGCTGTGGCTTTTCGCCGTTGATACTGGTAACGGGTTGAGTGTTGCTGACTGTCAAGGTATCACGCGCTTTCGACAAAGAGGCGGCGGAATCTTTGCGACGCGCGATCATCAGGATTTAGGATCTTCGCTATGCACTCTTGGCGGGATAGGGCGCGCGCATTTCTTTCACACGAAGCATCAAGACCCCGACGAGACGCGACACACACGCGACGATCAAGACACGAAAACCATCTCCTGGCCAAATTATCACTCAGGCAGCAATGGCGATTATCAGCGCATCACTGCGGTCGAGCCAATTCATGAGTTGCTGCGTAATCCTGATTCCGCTTCCGGTTTGATTGAATATTTTCCCGCGCATCCACACGAAGGCGGTGTCGGCGTACCCGAAGGTGAAAAGCATGCGCGTGTGATTGGAACCGGCGTAAGCCAGGTGACGAATCGACCTTTTAATTTGATCGTGGCGTTTGAGAGCGCCACTGATCGGCATGGCAATCAGCTTGGCCGCGCAGTGGCCGAATCGAGCTTTCACCATTTTGTGGATTACAACTGGGACATCTCAAAAGGCTGTCCTACGTTTCTGGAAGAACCCCCTGGCTACGAGATCAGGACGGACCCGGCGAGACTCGCGGATATAAAAGCCTATGTACAAAGTCTTGCAGTTTGGCTGGCTGGGTGATGCGCTGCTGAATCATTGGCAATATACGGCCGCCAGTTGACAGTTGTACCTTAGAGAACTCTGATTGAGTCAATGTTTGCCCAAAATCGTGTGAGCACCGATGAGGTACTTCGAGGAGCACGAGGTCACTAGATAATGAAAGAAGACTTACGCTATCCAATTGGGCCATTCGTTTCACCCGTCGAAATGACTGCGGAGCTGAGAGCTCGTCTTGTTGATGAGTTAGCGAACGCTCCCGTACTGCTTCGTAAAGCAGTCGGTGAATTATCAGCAGACCAAATCGATACGCCGTATCGTGAGGGCGGGTGGACAGTTCGTCAAGTCGTGCATCATGTGGCGGACAGTCACCTGAACGGCTATGTGCGAATGAAGCTGGCTCTTACTGAGGACCTCCCGATCATCAAACCTTATGACCAGGAAGATTGGGCGGCCATCACTGATCGAAGGGCTCCCATCGAAGCGTCATTGCGACTGCTTGAAGGACTTCACGAGCTTTGGACGCGGATGCTACGGGCGCTCTCGGAGGAGCAATGGCGCAGGGGTTTTATTCATCCTTCACTTGTCGTTCAAGCCACGAAAGAACAACACGCGGATGAAGCGTGGAAGCGCGGTTTCGTTGCCGATGAACGAGGTGTCTTAACGGCCTATCGGCACCGTCCCTTCACCTGGCCGCCCAAACCCACCCAGACATGACCCGGGCGATGGGTTCTTCATGCGACACTTGTTCAGTCCTTTGACCAAAGCCGCGCTTCGCAAGCCCTACGCAGACCTTGCGCTAATGGAGGAAATTCTCCGGGACAGCGGGCTGGACTGGACCGTCGTACGACCCCACGGCTGAACGACAAGCCGCTGACTGGCGTTTACCGCACAGCGTACGGGCAGAACCTGCGGGGAGGGCTCTTTATTTCACGGGCCAATGTCGCCCATCTCATGCTTCGCGTGCTGGAGCAACCCGAACCGATTGGAATCATTGAGGAAATCGCGAGAGTGGGGCTGGCAAACAGTCCCCCCATCACAGAGAAGCCAACAGATACTAAGACTCTACTGTGGAAATGCGGACGTAATGGAGAGTTCGCATTTCGACGGGGCTAAGCAATACCTAATTCACAGTGCTAAAGTCTTCGCGTCCGAAATGGCGAAGGCTGAAAAGACAATCAAAGCGCCCGATTCGAAAGGTAGCCCGACTCCACCAACGTCAGCGTGGAGTCCGCTGCGTCAGTCTGTCTTCCGCGCACTTTGGATCGCTAGTGTCGTGTCCAACATCGGCTCGTGGATGCAGGACGTAGGCGAGAGTTGGCTGATGACTTCGTTGACGCTTTCGCCTCTGCTGGTCGCGTTGGTAGAGACGGCGGGCAATCTCCCGGTAGTGTTGGCAGCTCTGCCGGCAGGCGCCTTGGCAGACATTGTCGATCGCCGCCGCTTGTTGTTGGTGATGCAAGCCTGGATGGTCATCATCGCGGCGGCAATGGGTGCAATGGCTTTGATGGGCTTGATGACTCCCGGACGTTTGCTCTCGCTCACCTTTTTGCTTGGTATCGGTTCGGCAGTCAGTAATCCGGCCTGGCAAGCAATCACGCCTGAGTTGGTTCCTGCAGAAGACTTGCCGGCGGCCCTTTCGCTAACGGGCGTTTCTATTAACATCGCGCGCGCAATCGGTCCGGCAGTGGGTGGACTGATCGTGGCAGCGCTGGGCGCCTGGGCTGTTTTCTTTCTCAACGCTGGTTCGTTTCTGGCGATATTCCTTGCGGTCTATCGTTGGCAGCCCGCGCCGCGCTTCAGCAAGCTTCCCTCCGAAGAGATCATCAGCGCGATGCGCGCCGGCACGCGCTATCTGCGTCATTCGCCACAACTGCAAACAGTGATGGTGCGCTGCGGAGCTTTCATCATCTGCGCAAGTGCATTGTGGGCGATGTTGCCTCAGCAGGCTCGCCGAGGTCTGGGATTGAGTTCGTTCGCTTACGGTGGGCTGCTGGGCTGTCTCGGTTTCGGCGCAATCGCAGGCGCCTGGCTGTTGCCGAGAATCAGAGATCGGATCGCCATGAACAAGTTAGTGGGGGCAGGCACTACCTTATTTGCTTTAGCAACGATCGCCCTCGCTTATGTCCATTCATTTGCCTTGCTCGCTCTCGCGTTAGTAATCGGAGGCATAGCGTGGATCTCGGTCTTGTCGGCCCTGAACATTTCCGCTCAGACGGCGACACCGTCGTGGGTACGCGCGCGCGTTATGGCCATTTACCTTCTGGTCTTCACCGGAGGCCTCGCCGGCGGTAGCGCTCTCTGGGGTTTCATCGCAGCGCGAGCAGGCATTTCGAATGCGCTCGTGTTGTCAGCGGCAGGCCTCGTTATCGGTCTTCCAGTAACGTGGCGTTATCGTCTGGTTGGCAAGAAGAGTTTATCGCTGACTCCTTCGCTGCACTGGCCGGAACCGGTAGTGGTGATTGATACCAACACCAACGAAGGGCCGGCAATCACTTCGATTGAATACAAGATTGATCCGAAGACTGCCGAAGAATTCCTGGAAGCAATGAAAGAGATGAAACGAATTCGTCTGCGTGACGGCGCGATTCGTTGGAATCTACTGCGCGACTCTGCTGACCCGGAACGGTACCTGGAAATTTTTGTGACTGAATCGTGGGGCGAGCATCTCCGCCAGCACGAACGAATCACCGCCGAAGATCGGAAAGCAGAAGAGCGCTCCCAAGCCTTTCACGTTGGCGCTCGACCACCGAGGATCACTCACTTCATCGCAGAAGAATTGCCGAAGTGACTAGGTGGCATTTTCGGCGAGCAACTTCTGAATCAACCGTTCGGCCTCGTCATAGGCCCCTTCGCACTCATGCATCCATCTAATTCGTCCCTGCTTATCTAAGAGAAAGCTGGTGGGCCACGCTTCGACGTGGTAGGCGTTCCAGGTTTGGTAATCGTTATCCGTAACTACCGCGTAACGAATTCCGAGAGAAGAAACTTCGCGGCGAAGGTTTTCGACTTTCCGTTCTTCTTCAAACTCAGGCGAGTGCACGCCAATAATGGTCAGGTCGTGATAACGATCGTGCCAGCCTTTTATGGACGGAAGCGTGTTTCGACAGTTATAGCAGCCGAAGGTCCAGAACTCGATTAACACGACACGACCGCGCAGATCTTTCAGCTTCAACGGTTCCGAGTTGATCCATTCACCATCGGCCAAATCTGGAGCAGTGGCGGCTTCCGAAGTTTTGTAGGTAGAGGATGAGGAACGAAAGGGACTCAGCACGAACTTTGTCAAACCAGTAGCGTAGACTGACACCCCAACGATAACTACGCCCACCACAATGCCGATTACCAAGTTGCGTTGTCTTTCCACTACTCGTTTCCTGAGACTCTTAGTCTTCGCAAGCGAACTCAAGACGCCTAGTTCGTTATGGCGGCTTTGTCAGATTTAGCACGCCATTCAGGTTTGCGTTCTTTACTTGCACTAGCCAACGCACGGCGAACTCCTTCAGCATCGAAGTCGGCCGCGTATACGGGAGTGGCCGGTTGTTGCCTCCACGAGTCATCGATACTGCCTGCATCAACCCCATCAAAGCCGAGTTCATCGACCAGCTTTAAGACGACGGACTTCGCCCGCTCGTCATCCCCCGCAACCGGAAGAGCGATACGGCCAGGTGTTCCTGCCGGCTTGCCTAACTTCAAAAGATGTTCTGCGTAGATATTATTAAAGGCCTTCACTACTGGCCGACCTAGTTGCTGCGATACCCACCGACTCTCGACCATTCCATCTTCGATGGCCGCGATGCGACCGTCACGCTGTTGCGGATAGTAGTTTCCGGTATCCACGACCACAACATTATCCGGTACTCCGGCGAACAGATCGCGCGGGAGACTGGGAATGTTCTTCTGCGGAATTGTTACGATCACGACCTTGCCACTTCGGGCTGCTTCTTCAACAGTGACCGGAATGGCGCCCGTTTCCGTTGCGAGATCAGCGAGACTCTCCGGACCGCGTGAGTTAGCTACAAATACGTTATGGCCGAGCTCGCGGAAACGTCGCGTCAGATTGCCGCCAATGTTTCCTGCCCCAATAATCCCTATGTTCATCTTCTACTCCCTTCCAAACCAACAACCGCATTGAATTCTCGCTTGTTCACTTTCTATTTAAGCGCGGAAAAGCTCGTCGGGTCCATGAAGTAGCTGTCGATATGCTTTGCCAGCGCGCCATTAATCTCAGAGTCGGCCTTTACCTTTTTCGATTCAGGATCTGCCTGGAACGCTGCCCAATTCTTCTTTGCTTCTTCGCGGCTCGGGTGTTCCAGGATGTAAACAAAAAGGTTCTGCGAATAGGGCTCGTCCTGCGGCCGCCAAAAGCCGATGCTCTTCATGTTGTGTCGCCTGAAAATAGCATCGGTGTGATCGCCGAACCGAGCGATCAGTGCATCCATTTTGCCCTCATTAACTTGATACATACGCAGCTCGTAGACATGCTGCGCAGTATTTTCCGACTCCATGAAATGTTCTCCCTATATCTTGCTTCACCGCAGTGACGAGATCGTTTTTACGATCCCATCTGTTGTTACGATGGCGTTCGCGTAGTTTGGCATATTGACTTCAAGAGCCGCGCGCATCTCGACATCGGAATAATCTGCGATAGCGTCCTTCACCACCGTGACGTCATAACCAAGCTCGGCCCCATAACGAATGGTGGCTTCGACACACGTGTGAGCAATTAATCCAATAACAATGAGCTGATGGATGCCATGTTTCTTGAGTTGCAAGTCCAAATCGGTATTGGCGAAGCCACTTGAGCACCAGTGCTCTTGGGCTACAATGTCGCCCAGTTGGGGTTCGAAGCCAGTACGAATCTCGCCGCCCCACGTGCCATATTCAAAGACCTTGCTTTTTAAGCCTGCCTTCTGAATGGGCGCAATGTATTTCCATGTTTCATAATCGCCTGAACGATACCGATGATGGAGCGCATAGCAGACGCGCAGCCCCGTCTTCCGCGCCGCATTCACGACTTGCAGCATGTTGGGAACACAGTTATTGGCTTCGGCGACACTCTTGATACGATTCCATATCTTGCCACCTTCGGAAATGAAATCGTTGTACGGATCGATGACGAGAAGTGCGGTGATCTCTTTGTCAAACTTCGGATTTGACATTGTCTTAATTCCTACGCCATGGGCTCCAGTTTGGACAAGACGGTAGGCAGATATTCCGCCACGGTCGGATGAATATGCATGGCGCGCTGCACCACCGTATACGGCGCTTTCGCGTACATAACATCCAGCAAAACGTGGATTACTTCGTCTCCCCCAGTTCCCAGAATTGCGGCGCCCAGAATTTGTTTTGATTCGGCATCGACGCAGATTTTCATGAAGCCCTGGGTCTCACCTTTTTCAAAGGCCCGGCTCACTCGACTCATTGGATATTTCGCCACGAGTGCGCTCCGACCCGAT
>JBKPEE010000128.1:0-16877 GCA_046728235.1 Acidobacteriota bacterium | reverse complement strand
CCCCCAACCCCTCCCCGCGCGCGGGGAGGGGAGATGTTAGGTTCCGCCCAAACCTGTTTGAACTCAAATTGGGACGCTACTTCAAAGCTCTTTCTGTTTTCATCTGCGGGAAATCTGCGTTAATCTGCGGCTAATTCCCTGCAGCGGTCGCAGCTTTCATGAACGAATTCGAATTTCTCGATCATCTCCGCCGCCAAACAAATTCCCGCCAGCATTCTCGACGAACCCTTACCGGCATTGGCGACGATGCTTCGGTTATCGGCGAGTCTGCCAATCGAGATCTGATTGTCACCACCGATCTACTGGTCGAAGGCGTTGATTTCTACCCAAACGCGATTCCCGCGCGCCTGCTTGGTCACAAGGCGCTCGCCGTCTCTCTCTCGGATGTCGCCGCCATGGGAGCGCGCCCGTTCTGGACGCTCCTGTCAATCGGAATGCCGCGCGAGCGATGGGAAGGTCAATTCAAAGATGAATTCTTTGAAGGCTATCTGGCGCTGGCTGACCATTTCGGAGTTACCCTGTCGGGCGGTGATGTTTCGGAAACCCGGATGGGTATCGTGATCGATTCGATCGTCCTCGGCGAAGTAGATTCCGGCACGGCCGTGAGGCGGTCAGGCGCTCACGCCGGCGATCAAATCTTCGTCACCGGAACTCTCGGCGGCGCCGCGGCGGGCCTGAAGTTGATTGAGATGGGCGCGCGCGTGTCGGGAGCGGCAGCGAACGGTCCAATTCACGACTCCGACGATCAATCAATCCAATCCGTGCTGCTTCGCCAACTCTGTCCCGACCCGCGTGTCGGCTGGGGCATCATACTCGGCGAGCAGCGGCTGGCCACGTCAATGATCGATATCAGCGACGGCCTTTCTTCCGATCTTCATCACCTCTGCCTGGAGAGCAACGTCGGCGCATTGATTGACGCGGCATCGATTCCGCTTTGCGATGGGGTGAAGAGGTTGTGCGGCCGGCGCGCGCTCGATCCCCTCGCCCTCGCGCTGCATGGCGGTGAGGATTTTGAGCTGCTGCTGACGGTCGCTCGGGAAAATGTTTCGCGGCTGCCGAAGAAAGTCGATGGCGTGCCGATCTCGCACATCGGCGAGATTACCGCTGAGGCCGGCGTGATAAATATTAATGAGAAGAATCGAACCTGGCGGCTTGAACCACACGGTTTCGAACACTTCGCGACTCGCCCTTTATAACCGAACGGCGCGTTTGACTCACTTTCACTCCTTCCCTAGACTCACCCTCAATGCTTCGCATCCACAACACGCTGTCTGGCCAACTCGAGGAATTTCGCCCGCTTAATGAAGGCGAAGTGCGGATGTATTACTGTGGCCCGACCGTCTGGGACTATGGTCACATCGGGAATTTTCGCTCTGCGATTGCTGCCGACGTCATACGCCGTTATCTGAAATTCAAAGGCTATCGAGTAACGCAGGTGATGAACCTTACCGATGTCGACGACCGCATCATCACCAAGGCCGAGGAACAACAAAAGAGCCTGGATGATTACACCGCGAAATACATCGAGGCGTTCTGGGAAGACTTTGATGCCCTCGGTTGCGAGCGCCCGGAGGTTGCGCCACGGGCAACGCGTCACATCAAAGAAATGGCCGAGCTGGTCGGGAAACTCGAGCAGAACAATCACGCGTATCAATCCGATGGATCGATTTACTATCGCATCAGCTCATTTCCCGAGTACGGCAAGCTCTCGAAAATTAATCTCGCCGGCAATATCGCCGGAGGCAGCGATCGCGTCGACACGGATAAATATGACAAGGAAGACGCGCGCGATTTTGCACTTTGGAAGGCCCCGGCAAAGTCGGATGAACCGGCCTGGGACTCGGTCGTTGGTCGCGGCCGCCCCGGCTGGCACATCGAGTGTTCCGCCATGTCGATGAAGTATCTCGGCGAGACGTTCGATTTGCACCTGGGCGGAATTGATTTGGTCTTCCCGCATCACGAAAACGAGATTGCCCAGAGTGAAGGCGCGACGGGCAAACAGTTCGTGCGCTACTGGTTTCACTTCGAACATCTGAAGGTCGAAGGCGAAACGATGTCCAAGTCGAAAGGCAACTACTACACCTTCCGCGATCTGACTGCGAAAGGATTTACGCCGGCCGGCATTCGCTACTTTCTGCTGAGCGTGCCTTTCCGTAAACAGCTTAACTTTACTTTCGACGCTCTGCGTGGCGCTGAGAAGACAGTTGCCAGCCTGCGTGACTTTCGCGCGCGACTGGAGGAAGCCAGGGCAGAGCCGGGAAGTAATGAACGAGTCGCAGCCGCGGCTCAACGAGCTGTTGAGCAATTCGAAGCCGGTATGGACGACGACTTGAACACTTCCGTTGCCCTGGCTGCGGTGCATGATCTTACCCGCGAAGTGAACACGGCGCTGTCACGTGGAGGTGTGCGCGCAGATGATAAGCGCGCGGTATTGGCAGCCATCGATCGCATCGACGGCGTCCTGAACGTATTCGGAGATCACGAGCCGCAACTGCTGGATGAAGAGATTCAGAAGTTAATCGACGACCGTCAGCAGGCGAGGCATCGGCGCGATTTCAAGCGGGCGGATGAGATCCGCGACCAGCTGATGCAACGCGGAATCGTTCTCGAAGACACGAAAGAGGGCGTGCGCTGGAAACGAAAAATAAGTAGTTAAGTTGGCACGGACGTCCTGCCCGTGAATCACGCCCAAGATGCGCGTGCCACATCGAAACCCGAAAGCAGCCAGGCAAGAATCAATGCCTTTCCCCGTCACGCATCGACTCCACACCCTGTTCCGAATTCGTAACGCCATCATTGCGCTCGCTATTGCCGTCGTCTTCGGCACGGTCGGTTTCACCCTAATCGAAGGCTGGCCGCTGGGCGACAGCTTTTACGTGACCGTGCAGACGCTGACGACAGTCGGTTATGGCGATATTCCCCCACGTAGTGTCGCCGGGCGAGGCTTTGCAGTGCTGATCATGCTCATCGGCGTCGGCGGAGTTGCGTTAGCCGCCACGACCATTGTTCAATCTATCGTCCAATCTGAATTGCTTTCCACTTTTGGCCAACGACGGCAATCGCGCAGAATGCAGAAACTTCACGATCACTACATCATCTGCGGATCGGGGCGAGTGGGCTCGCATCTGGTGCGCGATCTTCAGCGCAGTGACCAAGCCATGGTAATTGTCGAGCATGACGCTGCGCGCGCGGCCGAATTTAGTCAAAGAGGATTCAATGTGCTGATAGGCGATGCGACGCTCGAAGACACTTTGCGCGAGGCCGGTGTCGAACGCGCGCGGGGACTTGCTGCCTGCCTTCCGAATGACGCCGACAACGTTTATGTGGTGCTCACCGCACGCGACCTGAATCCGCGTTTACTTATCGTGGCCCGCGCCGCTGAGGAACAGGCCGAGGCAAAGCTGGTACGCGCCGGAGCAAATCATGTGGTGGCCCCGACAATTATTGGCGGCCATCGCATGGCGGTTTCACTCACCAAGCCCGCCGTCGGTGAATTTTTTGATTTGATAACCGGAAGCAAACTCGGGCTCGGATTTGAGCAGGTGATGGTCGAAAAAGGTTCGCAGCTCGTGGGACGTCCGCTGCGCGAGACTCCGATCCGCGCCGAGCTCGGCATCGTGATTATTAGTATCAGACGCGCCGACGGTGAGATGCTCTTCAATCCCGCGGGCGATACAACTATCGACGCCGGCGACATACTGATTGCCATCGGGGAAATTGAAGCGTTGACGCGGCTCAACGAGATGGCGCGATAAATTCGTTTCAAGTTCCAGGTTTCAGGTTTCAAGTTGTGACTTAACCTGAAATAAACCTGGAGCCTGGAACCTGAAACATGCGGGTTTTAGTCACAGGCGGGAGCGGTTACCTTGGCACCCAGGTGCGCCGTTTTTTTGACGCTGAGGATCTCTCGCGGCGTTCACACCTGGATGTCCGCAACCCCCTGGATGCGTCCCGAGTCGCGGCTTATGATGTCGTGATTCACCTCGCCGCACTTCTCAGCAAAGACCCTGCCGACGCCGAGCAGTGTTTTCGCACCAATGTTGAAGGGACGATTAACCTGCTTCGGGAAATGCCACCGCAGTCAGTTTTCATCTTTGCTTCGACCAAGGATGTCTATGGTGCGCACGCCGACGAGTTTGACGAAGTGCCCGAGACCTGTAGCACCGATTATCTGAATCATTCGGCACTCGAATGGTCGAAGCTAGTCGCGGAGAAATACATCTCTTACTACGCTGCGCAGCGTGAATTTCGCTCGTGCATCTTCCGCCTGTCAAATGTGTACGCCCGGCCGTCCGAAGGCAATGAAAACAGCTTTGTCACGCACTACGTCGAATCAGTGAAGCGGGGCTGGCCGATTCGACTGCCGCTGGAAGGCAAGCCTGTTCGCGACATCCTGCATGTCGATGATTTCTCGAAGGCCTGCCGCGCATTTATCGATTCGTCGGTCAGCCATGGCTTGTACAATCTCGGCGGTGGGCGGGAAAATGCCGTGGCTTTGCGCGAAATAATTGACCGAGTTGCAGACATGATCCAGTGCCAACCGGTGATAGAAAGGACCGTTTCAGTTCCTGCTCCGGTGCCGCTCAACTACATTTCCGATCTGGCGCACGTCAGCCAGGAATTGAATTGGCACCCGGAAATTGACGTGAACGAAGGCTTAAGAAGTCTGATTTAGAGAAGATCGATCGTAGCGCTCCAACGGAGCCGAAGGTTCATCGTGTACAGTTGACCTTGACGTGGCAGCTCCTTTGGGAGCGGAATGATATCGCTCCCGAAAGGAGCTTTCCTGATATTTGGCGCCTCTGGCGCTTTGCAGATCGCGTGAAAAACGTTAAGGCCGGCGACATTAAGCGCATCGTGGTTCGCTCACCTACCTGGGTTGGCGACGCAGTCATGAGCCTGCCTGCGCTATCGGCACTACGCCGGCTTTTCGCGGAGGCTGAAATCACGGTTGCGGCCCCGCCCGGCACGGCTGATATCTTCATCGATTCAAATTCTGTTAACGGTGTTCTCGTTCAGCGCTCTGGCGGCCCGTTTGCCGCACTTGCCAATGCGCGCCGATGGAGACGCGCAGGATTCGATCTCGCAGTCCTGTTTCAGAATGCGTTTGCCGCTTCAGCTACAGCTTTACTGGCGGGCGTGCCGATGCGAATTGGGTATGCAACTGATCGCCGCACCGCGCTGTTAACGTCTGCTCTGCCTCTCCCCACATGGAAAGACCAGCAGCACGAGAGCCTCTACTACGTGAACATCATCGCTGAATTGGAGCAAAAGATCTTCGGATCGTCGTCAGTGATGCAGTCTGAGCCGGTATTCGATTTTCCTGTATCCATGACACGAAAGAAGACTGCGCGGCGCAGACTCAAGCAAAGCGGCGGGCGGACCGCTCAACCGGTAGCAATTCTCTGCCCCGGTTCGGTAAACAGTCGCGCCAAGCGCTGGCCCGCTGAGCGTTATAGCGAACTGGCGGATCGGTTCATTGATGCGGGAATGGACGTGGTGCTGGTCGGTTCGCCAAGCGAGACAGCCGTTTCAAACGAGGTCTGCGCTCGAGCCCGGCACAAGCCCATCGTGCTTACCGGGAAAACGACCGTCGAAGAGGTAGTCGCGCTGATCAGTATCGCCGATCTCCTGGTGACCAACGATACTGGCCCGGCACATATCGGTGCGGCCCTCGGCACACCGACGCTGGTGATTTTCGGCCCGACAAATCCGATGACCACCTTTCCGCTGTCGCCCCACGCGAAACTCATCCGGCAGCCGCCAGACTGTGCGCCCTGCATGCTCCGCGATTGTCCTATTGACCATCGCTGCATGACGGCGATTTCTGTCGAGGAAGTGTTTCGGCGAGCTATGGCAATGCAAGAGCGGAAATCCGCGCAATTGATTGGATGATAGTACAAATTTTTGGACGAGATCGGGCGCTTTTTTGGCAAAGAGGGATTCTAATTGACTGGAGCGCAAGCGTCCTCGCTTGCTAACCCAGCAACCGAGACGGTTGCGCTCCAGTCAATTAGCCGCGGTACTCCGAACTGGCGTCTACGCTGAACAAAACATACGACGGCACCTGTGGTACGATCTGGCGCACGATAGGCGATCGAGTTTCCAGGCCATATCAATGCGGATTCTAATCGTCAAACTGGGGAGCATTGGCGACATAGTTCACACTTTGCCGTCGCTGGCGGCCATTCGCAGGGCTTTGCCCGAGGCAGACATCTCATGGGTCGCCGAGCAGCGCAGTGCAGAAATTTTGCGGGACAACCCGCTTCTGGATCGGCTCATCGAAATCGACACGAAGGCCCTGAGGCGCGGGCTGATGTCTGGGGAGACGCTGCGGGCACCGCGCCAGCAGTTACGTCTGCTACGCGCCTCGGCCTTCGATCTCGCCTTAGATTTCCAGGGATTAATTAAATCGTCGATGATCGCTCGGCTTTCTGGCGCCCGGCGAGTGGTTGGCTTTGCCCGCGAGGCTTTGCGTGAACCGGCTAGCCGTCTGTTGCTTCACGAAACCGTGCGAATCCCTGAACGGCTGCACGTCATTAGCAAGAACCTGGCATTGGTTGAGGCGGCGCTCGGGATCCCCGTTCCGGCCCTGGCAGAGGGGTTTGAGTTTCCCATCGCGGTCAACGAAGCGCACGAATCCGAAGCCACCAGCGCCGCCGGCATCGACCGTCCCTACGCGATTCTGAATCCCGGCGGTGGCTGGCCAACGAAGCTTTGGAGCGCAGAAAAATTCGGCTTACTGGCTGACGAGCTTTGGAACCATTTCGGTCTACACTCGCTTGTGACACACGGTCCTGGCGAAGCTCAACTGGCAGAGCGCGCGTTGTCCTCTTCCAAATCACGTAGAGCCAAGCCAGTCTCGGTTTCATTAAAAGGTTTTTGCGCTTTAGCGAAGGGTGCGGAAGTTTACGTCGGCGGAGAGACGGGGCCCACCCATCTCGCAATTGCGATGCGCACGCCAGTCGTAGGCTTGCTGGGACCAACCGAATGGTGGCGCAACGGCAGTCCTTACGCGGACGACATCTGCGTCGAGCGAACCGACATTGACTGCCGCGAGAATTGTCATCGGCGTTCGTGTTCCAATTGGATCTGCATGGACATCGACGTCGAGCGGGTATTGCACGCAGTTTCAGATCGTTTGCAAGGCAGCGGTTTCAATCTCGCGAATCGTTTAGACCAGGAGCTTGCGCCCGCAGTCAGCGCTCACAAGTGGGCGCTCTAAACGGAATCTTGATTGGCTAGAGGCGGAACATGGATGCAGCGCTGGCGCGTGCCGCTCGGCTTCGCCTGTGCTGCGTTGTTTCTTTTTTTCGCTCAGCCGACAGTCTGGACGTTGATCGTCGGCGCTGCGGTCGCGCTGCCGGGACTGACGTTGCGCGCCTGGGCTTCCGGACACCTCAGAAAGAACGAAGCGCTCGCGACGACCGGCCCCTACGCCTACACTCGCAATCCCCTTTACCTGGGAAGCTTCCTGATGGGGCTTGGTTTCACGATTGCCGCCGGCCGGATCTTGTTGGTTCTGATCTTCTTCGTGATGATCGCGGGCATCTATCTTCCCGTGATGCGCGTCGAATCGGCGACGCTGGCGGATCTCTTTGGCAAGAAATACCTCCGCTACGCGCGAGAGGTGCCTCTTCTCTTCCCCCGTTTAACGCCCTACCGGCGGGCGACCGAAACCACTTTTGATCGCACCTTGTATCTTCGGTATCGTGAGTATCGGGCCGCCATCGGGCTGGTGCTTGTCTGGATCCTTTTGGCAGCAAGAATGATCTATTTCAAATGAGGGCGCCTCGTCAATTCAAGTTCCGCTTCGCTTATCAGGCAGCCTGCGTGGTGGCTGTGCTGACGTGCGTGCTTGCTCCACACGCACAGGAGAATCAGCGCGCGCCGCTGCCGTTCGAACGCGGCGAGGAACTGATTTATCAAGCCGAATTCACTCGTGGTTTGCTTCGCGGCATCGATGTCGCTGAGTTCCATTTCACGTCGACTACCGAACATGTGGCCCGGGGCGCAGATGATCCGGTCGTCCTGCGCCTGATGGGCGATGTCGTGAGCAAAGGGTTGTTCCCGCGGATCGCCGGCTTTAAGTTTCACCAGCATGTCGAATCGACTGCGGATTTAGAACCGCTGACGGCTTTGCACACCGATAAGGTGGAGGAACAAGGCAAGCGTTCGCGCGTGCTCGAGGCGGTTTTCGATCATAAAACCCATAAGGTCACCTGGAGCGAGCGTTCACCCAACCCGCAAAGCGGCGCGTTCGATTTTACCGAACCGATTCAGGATGTCCTGACTGTCATTTATTATTTGCGCTCTCAGAAGCTGGCGGTGGGAAATTCCTTCGATGTTCCCGTGACAGACGCAGGTCGCGTGTTTCGGCTGTCGGTACACGCCGTTGAAGAAAAAGAGATCGATACGGTCTTGGGAAAGGTCAAAGCGATCCGCGTTGAGCCGGCGTTATTTGGCGACACGTCGCTGGTCCATGCTCGTGGGCAGTTGTCCATCTGGTTCACTGAAGACGACCGGCGCCTGCCGGTGAGGGCGCAGCTAAAAGTTGATCTGGGGACCTTTGATATCAAGCTAAAACGGGTGACGTATCCGCAGCCGAATTGAAACGGGTCCACTCATCATCGCCCACCGCGGCGCCTCGGCGGTGGCTCCGGAAAATACTCTGGCGGCTTTCGCCCGCGCCTTTCAAGACGGAGCCGACGGTATTGAACTGGACGTGCGGCTCTCGCGCGACGGAGTGCCTTTTGTGATTCATGACGCCACGATTCGGCAAAAGCGGTTGCGAAAACGATTTGTCTCACGGATGAGTTCCGACCAGCTGCAGCAGATCGATGCCGGAACTTCTTTCAACCGTCGCCATGGTCTGCTCGCGCGACCCGAATACACTGGGGAGAGAATTCCGACACTCGATGAGGTATTCGGTCTGGTTGGGAGGCAGGAAATCAAAAGGCCAATCGTTTATGTGGAACTCAAGTGCGGACCTTCAAGAAAAAGAAACGCCGCACTGGCAGATGCTACGTTGCAGTCAGTGCGGCGTCATCGAATGCAGGACCGGATCGTAATAATTAGTTTCAACCTGCACACCGTCGCAAGAGTCAAGGAAATCGATGATTCAATTTCCACCGGCGCTTTGTTCGGCCCGCGGCAAGCGTCGACGAAGACCGTGAAGCAGGTTATTGCGGCAACGACTGCCTGCGGGGCCGAGCACATCCTTCTCAATCATCGAGTCGCGACCAGGAAGATCGTTCTGGCAGCCCGCGATCACAACCTGGTTCCTGTGGTTTGGACAGTTGACGATCCAGAGTGGGTTGAGCGTGCGTCCAGTCTGGGTGTTCACGCCTTGATCACCAATTGTCCCGGCCGGATGACTGCCGCTTACCCTTTGAGATCTCAGATCTGAGATCTCAGATCTCAGTTATACACCACCCTCAGGCGCGGCCAACGTGCGAATCACTCACGTCTCATGTATCATCATCGGTCTTTTCTAATCCTTTTTATTTGTCTGTGGAGGGTAAATTCCTGGAATGCCGGTAAAGAAAGGCGCGGAGATCGCGCCCGCTAAAGGAAAACTTGGTGTTTTGTTGGTTGGCTTAGGCGCCGTCAGCACAACCTTTATTGCTGGGGTCGAAGCCATTAAAGAAGGTCTGGCTGAACCGATTGGCAGCCTGACTCAAATGGGCACTATTCGTCTGGGCAAGCGCACGGACAATCGAGTGCCGACGATTAAGGATTTCGTGCCGCTCGCGAATCTGAATGATCTCGTGTTCGGCGCCTGGGACATCTTTCCCGATTCGGCCTTTGACGCGGCCATGCACGCGGGCGTACTGGAAAAGGATCTGCTCGCGAAACTGAAGAAACCGTTGCAGAAGATCAAGCCGATGAAGGCTGTCTTTGATCAATCGTACGTTAAGCGGCTTAGCGGTGTGAATGTTAAGCAGGGCAAGAACAAACTTGAGTTGGCGAAACAGCTGGTTGACGAGATCGCGGATTTCAAACGCCGGAACAAATGTGATCGCCTGGTGATGATTTGGGCGGCTTCCACTGAGATTTTCATGAAGCCGCATGCGGTACATCGCAATCTGCAGACCTTTGAAAAAGCGATGCGCGAAAATCACCGCGCTATCGCGCCGTCGATGATCTATGCCTACGCCGCTTTGAAGTCGGGCATTCCCTTCGCGAATGGCGCTCCGAACCTCACGGTCGATATTCCCGCGCTGATGGACCTGGCGAACAAGCAAGGGCAGCCGGTGTGCGGAAAGGATTTCAAGACGGGGCAGACTTTGATGAAGACCATCCTCGCGCCGGGATTGAAATCGAGGATGCTGGGCCTGCATGGCTGGTACTCAACGAACATCCTCGGCAACCGCGACGGCGAAGTGCTGGACGATCCTGACTCATTCAAGACAAAAGAAGAGTCAAAGCTTTCCGTGCTCGAATACATTCTGCAGCCCGAAGTTTATCCCCAACTTTACAAGAACTTCTCTCACGTCGTGCGCATTAATTATTACCCGCCGCGCGGTGACAACAAGGAAGGCTGGGATAATGTCGATATCTTTGGCTGGCTGGGATATCCCATGCAGATCAAGATCGATTTCCTTTGCCGTGATTCGATCCTGGCGGCGCCCATTGTGCTGGATTTGGCATTGTTCCTCGATCTCGCCCAGCGCACGGGAATGAAGGGCGTGCAGGAATGGCTGTCGTTTTACTTCAAGTCACCCATGACCGCTCCCGGGCTCTATCCGGAGCACGACATTTTCATTCAATTGATGAAGTTAAAGAACACGCTGCGGCATCTGCGTGGTGAGGATCTGATTACGCACCTCGGTTTGGAGTATTACGACTGAGGATGGTGCTCGCTGACGCGTCCTAAGGGACTTAAGAAACCTGCGGTCAACCCGATCGCAGGCTTTTAGTAAATGCGTTTGTGAATATTTGTCGATGTCTCTGCCTCATCGCGGTTGCATTAAGTTCGTGCCGCGCGGCGAATTCATCCTACAGTCCTTCCCGACCGGGCGATGATGCCCCAGCGCAGGAAAAGGCCGATTCTTTGCTCTATCTCGATTTACGCACTCCGACTGTAACCCAAAAAATAGCGCCGCAGGACAAATTGGATGCGGCCTGTAAGTTCGTTCAGATCGAGCTATCCCGGATCACCAACCCGAAACGGTATGCCATCGAGTTTCACTTGTATTACCTGCCGAAAAACGACGAGAAAGTCTATCTCGGGAGCTTTAGCCCATATCCTGCAGATAACCCCGGGAAGTTTATCGTGGCGACCCAGGGCAAGGTCAGCGACGAAGGATCGCTGATGCTTTCGATGACCGTGACAGACAAGCCCGAGCCGCAGGACCAGGTACAAGTCGAGCTCAAGAAAATGACTTGTCGCCGCGAATAAACTGCTGATCAGCGACTATAGACCATTTAGACTGCTGACTACTCTTTCGGTGTAACGACGGTTTTTCTACCTCGCAACTGATACAAATTACGGCGGCAAAAATACAGGAAATGTCACCACTTTGGTGCCGAGAAATGTCACGTATGTAGATCTGATGTCGCACCCGGCGCGAGCAGTAGAAACCCGAGTAGCAATATTTTGGGTGACATTTCTCTTCGAGTCGTATATATAGCGTATGGTTCGACAAACCGCGGTTTGCGCGTGTGACACTTCCTCGGAGGAAACTCGACATGCGCGTGGCGCATCAATTATCGGTGCGGATCGTTCTTTGCTTGAGTAAGCGGCGGAGGGTCCGCAACGACGACCGTTTCGATGATCGTCGTCAGCAGATAGAAAAAAGGTGATTGCTGAGCTGAAAAAAGAGATGAGTGCCCCAGAAAAACAATTAGACGAGACGGTGTTTCTCGATCCGGATCAGAAAAGCCCGCGGGCGCAGGATTTTGAAGAGCGGCTGGGCTCAAAGATCGTCGGCCAGGAACGCGCGGTTCGGCGCATGAGTGGGCTGTACCAGATATTTTTGGCCGGCATGAATCCGCCGGCCCGGCCGATCGGCACAATGCTGTTTCTGGGACCGACGGGTTCGGGCAAGACGCGGGTCATTGAAGCTGCCGCCGAGGTCCTGTTCTCGGATCCCAACGGCATAGTCAAGATCGATTGCGCAGAGTTTCAGCACTCGCACGAAATCGCGAAACTGATCGGTTCGCCTCCGGGATATCTGGGTCATCGCGAGACTTCGCCGATGTTGACGCAGGAGAACCTCGACCGGACGCACACCGACGACCTGAAGTTGACGCTAGTGCTTTTCGACGAGATCGAGAAAGCTTCTGACGCGTTGTGGCAGTTGCTGCTCGGCATTCTCGACAAAGCCACCCTGACCCTGGGCGACAACCGTCGCGTTGATTTCTCGAAGTGCATGGTCATCATGACCTCGAACCTCGGCGCACGGGAAATGTCTGAGTTGATTTCGGGCGGCATCGGTTTCGCCCCGGGCAAAGGCGCCAAGAACCCGCACGACACGGAAGTGGACCAGAAAATCTATCGCACGGCAGTCGAAGCCGCGCGACGCAAGTTCTCGCCTGAGTTCATGAACCGCATCGACAAGGTCGTGGTGTTTCGCTCTCTGAAAGAACATCACCTGAGAGCAATCCTCGATCTCGAACTGCAAGCCGTTCAGGATCGCATCATGATGTCGGCGGGGACAAAGTTCGTCTTTCAATGCTCAGACGATGCCAAAGACATGTTGTTGAAGGAAGGCATCGATTACAAATACGGCGCGCGCCACCTGAAACGGGCCATCGAACGTTTTCTGGTGTACCCGCTGTCGAATCTGGTGGCTACGGGTCAAATCGCGTTGGGCGACCTGGTACAGATTGGGCTCGACCGGAACGCTGCGAAATTGACCTTCTTCAAGAAATCAGGCGGAGCGTTGATCCAGGATATGGTTCCGCCACCGAGCGGTCCTGAGAATTTAGCAACCCGCTCGGGCAGTGTGGGCCTGCCGATTCCGCAGACAGCAAAAGAAAAGGCCGCGAAGAAAGGCCACGGCCGCAGCGAGAAAACTGAAAGCTAAGAACTCCGCCAGGCAAGAACCCGAGGCGCCGGAGCAAAAGCTGCGGCGCCTTTTTGTTTCTCAATGCAGGCGCCGGAGTGATGCACGAGCCGTTTGCGCCAGATAGGGATCGGTCGATTCGACGGCAGTTTTCAACGCTGGCGCTGCAGTTGGGTCGCCAATCGCGCCCAGGGCTTCGGCAGCAGCGCGCCGCACATCGATCGGATTGGCATCGTTATTCAATGTCTCAACCAAAGCCGCAACTCCCGCGCGGCTGCGAATTTGGCCCAGCGATCGCGCGGCTTCACGCAGCACGAATTCATTCTCGCGTGTCTTTGATTTCTTCTTCTTTGCGCCGCCCCCGGTAAGAGCGTTCGCTAGCGGCACCACTGCCGCCTCGTCCCGAATCTCTCCCAGAGCCATGGCGGCGGCGGCGCGCACTGCCCCTTCTTTGTCAGTGTTAAGTAATTCGATTAGCGGCTGGACTGCGGTCCGGCTGTGCGTTGCTCCCAGCGCATGCGCGGCCTCGCGCCGCACGACCTCCTGCTTGTCTGTCAGCAACGGAATCAACGCTGCGGAGGCATCCGAGGACGGCAGGGCTTCGACCGCGTGGGCAGCCGTGACGCGAACAACGGGGTCGGCATCGTTCAGCGCGGACATCGCGGCTCGCGATGCGTCTGGATGTTTCATCGCCCGCAGCTTCATCAGCGCGTCGCGGCGTTCTTCGGCATCTGATGAGGCCAGCCGCTGCCGTTGTTTCTCGATGCGCTGCTGGATCGGCGTCAACCGGTTCGCCGATTGCGCAAGCGCGGACGATTGCCCAGCGAGAGTTACTACGAGCCCCAGAAGCAACGACAGTCGATGCCTGCAGATTTTACGCATTAGTTGAATGAGCATTAAGAACGGACTCAGCCAGTGTCGATCCGTGAAGCGACCGCGTGCAAGCTGTCAATAATCAAAACCGCGATCGGCGGATAGAAAATCAATCCGGAGACGATCAGTACAGTCGGAGAAAAGCTTGGCGCCCCGGACGTTGCGTGATGCCGAAACAGCATTGTGAGATCTGCAAAGAAGTCCTGCGCGTACCACCCAATTAACAGGCCCAGGCCCAGGCTGATTCCATAACCGCCGATCAAGAATGCAAATGCTGAGAATCTCGTGAACGGCTGCTCAGGCTTCTCTTCCCGAGTGATGGAATAGTGCCTGGCATCAGGCTTATACGTGTAATGGCGAAAATGCTCGACCAGGCGCTTTATCAGGTGCCATAGACCGGCTACGAATAAGGTAATCAGGATCGCTCTACCTATTACATCAAACGACTGCCAGAGCGGCGGCTTGATCATCGCGACAAAGAACGTCGAAAGAAACAGCGAAACTGTCGTGAACACGGCCCGCTGTCTTTGCAAATTCTCGCGTCGATCCGTCTCGAGGATCTGATTGACGACGCGATCCCAGCGGGCCTGCGCCGCGATGTTGCGTGCCCGCTGCGCATGCGGATTGTCAGATTCCAGAATCGAATGGCCGTTACGTTGTTTGCGGAGTTGCTGATCGTGAAAAGCGCGCTCCTGCGGATCAATCAGCGTGTGATAGGCCAGCGACAAAACCGCAAAGTCACGCTGAGCCTCCTCTGACCCGCGGTTTACATCAGGATGGTGTTTGCGCGCGAGTTTACGGTAGGCAGATTTAATCTCGCTGGCGGTCGCCGTTTCTTTAACGCCCAGGACCTGGTAGTAATCGGTCATCGTACGGGGGTTGTCGGGCCATGCTTGAACTGCCGCAGAATCCCGGCCGCAGCCTTGATTCTTGCTGGCAATCTTAACACCGCCGAATGCCGCGACGGAACTTAATTAATGGGCCTGGGCCGAACGCTCAATGAATTCAACCAATGTGCGCAGGGCGATGCCCGTCGGGCCCTTGGCACGATAGGGCGTCGCCGGGTCACCCCACGCTGTCCCGGCGATATCGAGATGGGCCCACGGCGTATCTTCGACAAATTCCTTCAGGAAAGCGGCCGCCGTAATCGTGCCCGCTTTCTTGCCGCCGACATTGCGGATATCGGCGATGTCTGACTTGATTTGTTTTGTGTACTCTTCGTCCAGCGGCAATTGCCAGAACTTCTCACCGACCTCTTTACCGGCGGCGATGACCTGATCGATTAGTTCCTGATCGGTTCCCAGGATTGCCGTGTTCACATCGCCGAGGGCAATCGATACCGCCCCGGTAAGTGTCGCCATGTCGATGATCCTGGTGGCGCCCAGCTTCTTCGCATAGGCGATCGCATCCGCTAATACCAGTCGTCCTTCAGCGTCGGTGTTAATTACCTCGATGGTTTTGCCAGTCATGGCTTCCAGCACGTCGCCAGGCTTAGTCGCCTTTCCTGATGGCAGGTTCTCAGAGCACGGGGCGACGCCCAGCACCGGTATCGATGGCTGTAACTGCGCGATTGCCCGCATGGTGCCAATCACCGTCGCGGCCCCGGTCATGTCGTACTTCATGAGTTCCATGTTCTCGCCCGGCTTCAGCGAAATGCCGCCCGAATCAAACGTAATTCCCTTGCCGACGAGCGCGAGCAACTCGCCTTTGCGCGCACGGCCGCGTGACGGCTCGTATTTCAGAACAATCAGCTTTGGCGGTTCATCCGACCCGCGCGAGACGCCGAGCAGCGATCCCATTCCCAGCTTCTCCATCCGTTTCTGGTCCAGCGCATCGAAGCTGAGCCCGAATTCCCTGGCCATTTGCCGCGCGCGGTCGGCCAGAATTGTGGGCGTCAGGTACCTGCCAGGTTCGTTCGCCAGGTCGCGGGTGAAGTTGGCAGATTCTCCAATGATACGGCCACGGTCAGCCCCGCGCTGGAGCGCCTTCTTGTCCGCGCCTTCGATTACAATCGTGGCCGATTTGATCTCACGTTTCTCTTTTTCTTTGGTCCGGTACTTGTCCGGCTCAAACAATCCCATTACCGCGCCGGCGATAACGATCTGCGCAACTCTTTCGGCCTCTCCCTCGGCTCGCGGCAGAATCGCGATCGTCTTCACACTTTTCCCGCGCAGGAATCGGGTGGCCGTCCCGCCCATCTGGCCGACCTGTGCCGCCTTGTAAGAGCTGCGCTCGCCGCAGCCTATGAGCAGAATGCGACGCGCCTTGCAGGTCTTACTGGAGACATGAAAGTACGCGGTGTCACCTTGTTTACCATTGAATTCTTCTGATTCGATCGCATCAGCGATCATTCCACCGGTGGCCGCGTCCAATGCTTTCAACACCCCGCTGCTGACCTTCTCATCTTTGAAAACCGCCACCGCTAAAGCCTGGGCGTCGACTTCGTTGCAGGATTTCACGCTTGCGATAACGTCCATAGTTTCCTCGTTTCTATTAATCTGGATCGATCGTTGGTTTCAGATCGCAGACTAGAGTCTGTGCCACGTGCTATCGATTTCTTTGTTTCAATTGCGCGCGAGTCTCTCGATCGATGATCCGGCGCATCTCTGTTTCTCGCTTGTCGTATAACTTCTTGCCTTTGGCTACTCCAACTTCGAATTTGATCTTGCGATGCTTCACATAAACGCGGGTGATGACCAGGGTCATTCCGTCTGTGGACGCCGCCTGGTCCAGTTTGTCGATCTCTCGCCGGTGCAGGAGCAACTTTCGTGTCCGCAGCGGATCGTGATTGGCTCGATTCCCGTGAGTGTAAGGAGAAATGTGCGCGTTAAAAAGCCACGCTTCGGAGTCGCGAACTGCGACGTAGGAATCTTTCAATTGAATGCGGCCGTCGAGAACACTCTTCACCTCAGTGCCAGTCAGCGCTGCGCCGGCCTCGTACTTGGTCGAGATGTGATAATTGTGAAATGCCGCGCGATTTGTCGCGAGAAC
>JBKPEE010000127.1:0-38640 GCA_046728235.1 Acidobacteriota bacterium | reverse complement strand
CGAACGGACTGCGCAAAAAAGGAATGGAGCGGTTTGATGCAATCATTCAGGCCAATCGCGATCGTCTGCGTCCCATCCTGATGACGACGATCGCGCTGGTCGCCGGCATGACGCCGCTGACGCTTTCGAGCGGGCCCGGCTCCGGCACGAATCGATCGATCGGCGTGCTGGTTGTTGGCGGTCAGTCGCTTTGTCTTTTGCTGACGCTGTTGGCAGTGCCGGTCTTCTATTCGTTGTTTGACGATCTCGGTCGCAGCCACGCCTGGTCGCGCCTGGCCACGCTCCTGGGCGGAGCCTTCGGACGCGCGCGGCGCCGCGCCGCAACCGCAACGGCATCACTGCTGGGTTTGATTACAAAGCAATAGCAGCGATCGAGTTTTGGTGTCGATCGAACTCGATCAAAAGGATCTACCATGATGTTATTTGATTATTTTTTCTCGCGGCAAACGATTGGTTTGGCCGTCGGTCTGGTTATCGTATTCGCCTCTGTTGCCGTTGGCCAGCAAGTCGCACAGACACCCGCGAAATCACCCACACCGGCGGTCTCGGCTCAACAGACAATGAAGGTCCCGGCCATCGCGGTTGATTACAAAGCCGACACCAGGTCGCCTTTGCCGTCGCTGACGCGCGTTGGTGTAGACACGAACGATCAGCAGCCGCTCAGCCTGCGCGACACTATCGCGCTGGCTTTGCAAAACAATAAGGACATTGAAGTCGCGCGCGACAACGTAAAGATTGCCGAATACGATTTGATGACCGCGCGCGGTTCGTATGATCCGCGACTCACGGCGCAGAACTATTTCGAGCGAATCAAGACGCCGGCCACCAGCGTCCTCAGCGGCGCGTCGAAACTCGAGACCGACGATATTACCGGGACGGCGCGCTTCGAAGGCCTTTCGCCAAAATACGGCGGCAGCTATCACATCGATTTCTCGTCGATCCGGTTGAGCAGCAACAGTGTCTTTAATGTGCTGAACCCTTCGTATCCGACGGCGCTCACCTTCAGTTATGTGCAACCACTCGTGCGCGGTTTGCGATTCGATCTGCCGCGGCGGCAGATCGAGGTGGCGAAGAAAAATCTTTCGTTGACCGATGCGCAGTTCCGCCAGCGCGCGATCGAAGTGATCACGAACGTGCAGCGGTCTTACTGGGATCTGGTTTTTGCGCTGCGCAACCTTCAGATTCAGCGTGACTCGCTGACCGACGCGCGCGAGCAACTGGCGCATAATCGCCGCATGGTTACCGAAGGCTCGCTGGCGCCGATTGACGTGGTCGCGGCGGAAACGCAGGTGGCCAACTTTGAGCAGGCCGAATTCAGCGCCCTCGAGGATGTGACCCGCACCGAGAACAATCTCAAGAACATGATTGCTGAGAATCAGCAGGCCAGAATATGGAACCTGTCGATCATTCCCAGCGATCAGGTTGATTTGACGGTGCCCCAGGTCGCTTTACCCGATGCTTTGAAACTGGCAATGGACAATCGCCAGGAGTTGAAACAGTCGGATCTGGCGCGCGAGATCAATCTGCTGGATCAGAAACTCTATCGCGATCAGACAAAGCCTGAGATCGATATCGTCGGTAGCTATGGAATGACAGGCAACGCGGGCACGCAAGTCACCACGCCGAACCCGTTAACCAGCAGCAACGATCAGCTGCGCGCGCGCGTGAACGAGTTGTCAACGCTCTCTGGTTTACAACCTTTGCCGGCGCCGCCGACAGTCGCCATTCTGCCGGATCTCTTCGGCGGGTATTTTCAATCGCTGTCGAATCTGGGTTCGAATCAATTCAATAACTTTCGGGTTGGGGTATCGATCAGTCTGCCCTTACACAATCGCACGGCCGAAGGACTGCTGGGGCACTCACTGGTCGAAGGCAAGCGCATCGCTACCCAACGCGAGCAACTGGAACAGTTGATTCAGGTCGAAGTGCGGAATGCGCTGCAAAGTTTGAGCACTACCGAAGCGCGTTTGCGATCGGCGGCAGTGGCGCGATCGACTGCCGAGCAGCAATACGAAAGCGAGAAACGCAAACTGGACGCGGGACAATCGACCGTTTTTCTGGTGCTGGAAAGACAGACGGCGTTGGCGGTCGCGCGTGGTAACGAGCTACGGGCACAGACTGATCTGAACAAAGCGATTGCCGAGCTGCAGCGCGCCACCGGTAACTCGCTCACGGCGAATAACGTGACGGTCACGGCCCATTGATCGATTTCAATCAGGAACCGAAACATGCGGCGGAAGAGTCTTTCCAAAATCATTCTTCTTCTGGCAGTGCTCGGCATTGTCATCGCCGGCGGCTTTCTTGCGTGGTGGTTTCTAATCCGGCAGCCACCCGTGCCGCACAATGTAATCGTTCTCAGCGGTCGCATTGAGGGAGACGATTCCACGGTCGCAGCCAAAACCTCCGGCCGCATTCGCGAAATTCGCGTGCGTGAAGGTGACGTAGTAAAAGCCGGCGATGTGATTGCGCTGCTTGACGAAGACCAGGCGGTGGCGCGTGAGCAGCAGGCGCGCTCTGCCTCACAGGAGGCGGCGACGCGGGTCACCAAATCGCAGCAGCAGATCTCGGTTCTACAGGAGCAACTTAAGCAAGCGAACCTGACAGTCGATCAGGCGAAACAGGATGCCGAAGGTCGTGTCCGGCAGGCCGAGGCGCAAGTCGCCTCCGCCGAAGCGAATCTGGCACAGGCGCAGGCGGGCTATGAACAGGCGCGTTATGATGTCGAGCGTTTTACCAAATTGGCGCGCAGCGGCGATGTCTCTGATCGACAGCGCGAGCAGGCGCACACGGCCGCTGAGAGTCAGGCCGCCGTGGTCGAATCAGCCAGAAAGCAAGTCGCGGCGGCACACGCCGCGTTGACCACAGCGCGCGCAAATCTGAAAAATCCTCCCATCAAATCTTCCGCCGCCGCCGCAATTCAGAAACAGATTGATCAGGCGCAGTCAGATGTTGCCGCAGCGCAGGCTGACGCCGAACGATCGCGCGCGCAGGTGACAGAAGCGACCGCGAACGTTTCGGATTTGACCGTGCTCGCTCCCTTTGACGGCACGATCGCGACCCGAGTCGCTGAACCCGGAGAAGTAGTGGCGCCGGGAGCTGCGATTGTGACGATGATCGATCTCAACAAGATCTATCTGCGCGGCTTCGTGCCGGAGGGAGATATCGGGCGAGTAAAGTTGGACCAGCCCGCGCGTATTTATCTCGACTCGAATCCCAAGACTCCAATTGACGCAACTGTTTCCCGCATCGATCCCGAGGCATCGTTTACGCCAGAGAACACTTACTTTCGCGATGAGCGTGTCAAGCAGGTGGTGGGCGTCAAACTATTGATTAAGAGCCCGAACCGCGCTGCCAAACCCGGAATGCCCGCTGATGGCGAGATTCTCGTCGAAGGCAGTAGCTGGCCCAGGGATACGGGCCGGCGATAACCGGCTAAGGAGTGAAGAAAGGCAGAAATGATTTCCGTCGGGGACACAATCAGTTCTGCGCCAGCCACGCCGCCGCTGACAACGGACACGAATCACGATTCTAATATCGCCATAGAGGTTCGCGATCTGCGCAAGTCGTATGGCGCAATCCATGCGGTGCAAGGCATCGATCTGGACGTGAGGCGAGGTGAGATCTTTGGTTTGATTGGCCCCGACGGCGCCGGCAAGACTTCGGTGTTTCAAATCCTCGGCGGCGTGATGCAGGCGAGCAGTGGCGAGGCACTGATGCTGGGCCAAACGGCGCGCGACGCGCGCTCGTACGTCGGCTATCTCACCCAGGCATTCAGTCTTTATCACGACCTTACGGTGGCCGAGAACCTGCGCTACATCGGCGAACTGCGCCGTTTGTCGGACACAGACATCGCCGAGCGCGGCCGCCGTTATCTACAGATGTTTGGCATGGATCTCTTCACGGAGCGGCTGGCCGGTAAGCTCAGTGGCGGGATGAAGCAGAAACTTTCGCTCGCCTGCGCGCTGATCATCGAGCCGAAGATACTTTTGCTGGATGAGCCGACGACCGGAGTCGATCCGGTTTCGCGGCGTGAATTTTGGGATGCGCTGGCGGCCCTCTCAAGCCAGGGAATTACGATCGTGATTGCCACGCCTTATCTGGATGAGGCCGAGCGTTGTCACCGCGTTTCATTGATGCACGAAGGACGGATTCATCAAACCGGAACGCCGCGCGAGCTGCGCGACCATCTGGGACTGCAAAGGTTGATTGTGCGCGCCTCAGGTTTAAGCCAGGCCGAAGACCTTCTGGATCTGACGGCAGGCATTGATGACGCGCAAAGGTTCGGCGATCACCTCGACGTCATGGTCAAAGACGCGGCCGCGGGTGAGAAACTTACTCGGGAAACGCTGCAAACGGCCGGCATTGCCGTCGAAGAGATCAAGGTTGCCTCACCGACACTGGAAAATTCCTTTGTCGCCATGCTGCGGCATCTTGAAGACGAAGTCCGCGCAACGCCGTTTCCCGTCAAGCGCAAATTTCAGGACCGGCCCAGCGACGCACTGGCGATTGGCGCGCGTGACCTGACTAAAACATTTGGTGACTTTGAAGCAGTCAAAGGCATCGGCCTGGAAGTTAAATATGGCGAAATTTACGGTCTGCTGGGCGCCAACGGGGCGGGCAAGACGACTACGATCAAAATGCTCTGCGGCTTGCTCGAGCCGACCGACGGCGAGGCTGAATTAGCGGGTGAGCGCGGTTCGTTGCGATCCGGCGAAGCCAGACACCGAGTCGGTTACATGTCGCAGAAATTCTCACTTTATGACGATCTGACGATTGAAGAGAACCTGGATTTCTTTGCCGGAGTCTATCGGGTGCCGCTCGCAGAGCGTGCCGAGAAGAAGCGCTGGGTCTTGTCGTTCTCAGGACTGCAGGGCCGCGGCAAACAGATGACCGGCAGTCTGCCGGGTGGTTGGAAGCAGCGCGTCGCGTTTGGCGCCGCCGTGATGCACGAACCAAGCGTCCTCTTTCTCGATGAGCCCACCTCGGGCGTCGATCCGCTGGCTCGGCGTGCCTTCTGGAAAATGATCAATAGTTTCGCGGATCGGGGCATGGGGATCCTGGTGACGACCCACTATCTCGAAGAAGCCGAGCAATGTAACCGCCTTGGTTTGATGGTCGCCGGCGAATTGGTGGCGCAGGGAACTCCTTCCGATTTAAAAGCGCAGCAAAAGGGTCACGTTATCGAACTGATTACCGACGCTCCGCAGCGCGCGAACAATCTCCTGAAGAGCCAGATGGAAAGCTGGCAGGTTTCGCTCTTCGGCGATCGCCTGCACGTGGTGATGGAAGAGGATAGCGAGAACGCCATCAGGCACGTAACCGATCAGCTGGCGCGTGCAGGGATACACGTGATGAGCGCCGGCAGGGTTCCTTATTCATTGGAAGACGTGTTCATCGCGATTGTTGAGAAGATGAGGAAGGAAGGAAAAAGCGCGCAGGAATGATCTTGTCCGTGGCCCGGGCGTGTCGGCGCCCGTGGCCGATGCGCCGGATGCGCGTGCCGGTAACCTCATGAAACGAATTCTGGCCCAGGTCAAAAAAGAGCTCACGCAGTTGTGGCGTGATCGCCTGACGCTGGCATTGGCCCTCGTATTGCCGGTTTTGCTTTTGCTGCTGCTGAGCAAGGCCACTTCACTTTCAGTGCGAGACATTCCGGTGGTCGTCCAGGATCTGGACAAGACACCCATGTCGCGACAATACCTGGAGACGGTCGGCGCTTCGCTTTCTTTTAAGCTCAGTGCGCTGCCGACGAACGTCGCGCCTGAACGAGCGCTGTTGCAGGACAACGCGAGGGCCGCATTGATCATTCCACCCCAGTTCGAACGCGATGTGCGGCGCGGTAAAAGTGCCGAGGTGCAATGGCTCATCGACGGCACGGATGCGAACACCGCGAACATTATGCGGGGCAAAGCGGCGGCGATTACCCAGGCGTTCACGGCCCAGATCCAACCAGCCGTTCACCCGGCGGTGCAACCGCAGATTCGCTATTGGTTCAATCCCGGACGGGAAGACCTAAAGTACTTTGGACCAGGTGTCCTGGCGTTCGGCATGGCGATGTTCCCGCCGCTTTTGGCGGCGCTGGCGCTCTCGCGCGAGGGCGAGTTGAAGACAATTCTGCAAGTTTATGTTTCCAGCATCACAGCTTTTGAATACTTACTCGGAAAAGTAATCGCCTACACGATCGTAGCTTGGGGTGAATGGATCGCCGGCATGATGGTGCTGTTTGTGGTCTTCGGATTGAGCCTGGCCGGAAACCCGCTGCCGTTGCTGGTCACAACTTTTTTCTATCTCTTTTGCACGACCTGTTTTGGCATGATGTTGGGCGCGGCCATTCCGAATCAGGCCGCCGCGATTCAGGCGACGCAACTCGGCGGATTCCTCACTTCGTTTTTGTTGTCTGGCTATATCTTTCCGGTGCAAAACATTCCGCAGCCGTTGCGCTCTCTGTCTTACATCGTGCCCATGCGTTACTACCTGGAGGTGATTCGCGACGCTTTTTTGCGCGGAGGTGGCTGGGCCGCGGTTTGGCCGGCTCCTATCGCGCTGGCTTTGCTTGGAGGCTTCTTTTTCTGGCGCGGCTGGTCGGTGATGAAAGATATGCAGGTAAAAGCTTGATCTTTGGTTTTTGGACTTTGGTCTTTGAAAGTGACATCAAATACCAAGAACCAAATTCCAAATTCCAAAGACCAAAGACCAAAGACCAAAGTTCAAAATGACATCGCAACTGAATCGCCTGTTGAATCTGCGCCTCTGGTCTCTCTTCGTAAAAGAGTTTCACCAGATCCGGCGCAATCGTCGTCTGGTCATACTTCTGATCATTCCGCCTACTCTCAACATCGTCCTGTTCGGGCTGGCCCTGAATCCGACTTTCGAAAATCTGCAGTTGGGAGTTGTTGATTACAGTCGCACGCGTGAAAGCCGCGAATTGATTTCCGCGTTCACCGAAGGCTTGGTCTTCAAGACGCATGCATATTATGCGTCGACGACGGACCTGGGAGAGGCGATTGCCCGCGGCGAGCTGGACGCCGGCCTCGTCCTGCCGTCGGATTTCGCGGACAAGCGCCAGCGTCACGAAACTGTCGACGTGCAGTTGCTGGTGGATGCCGTCAACGCAAACACGGCGACCATCGCCGGCGGATACGCCGCGCGAATCATTGCCAGCTTCAATCAAAAGATGGCGGCCTCGCAGCCGCGACCGCAACCACCAACAGTCGAGACGGCTAATCCCGGCAGCGTGTCGTTGACGACAAATTCGGCGCCGCGCGCGACGATCATGCCGCGTCTGACTTTGCTTTATAACCCTGGTTTGAAAAGTTCGTGGTTCATCACCACCGGGATGATTGGGCTGTTGCTGGTCCTGCAAGGCTCTGTCGTTTCTTCCGCCTCACTGGTCCGCGAGAAAGAGATCGGCACGATCGAGCAATTACTGATGACCCCGGCGCGCAACTGGGAAATCATCGTGGCCAAGGTCGCTCCGATTTTTCTACTCTTGTCCATCGATATCGCGCTGGCCTTGATGGTGGCGCGTTTGGCCTTTGGCGTTCCGGTACGCGGCAGCCTTTTGTTGTTTTTCTTTTCCGCCTCTCTGTGTGTTCTGTGTGGCATCGGCCTGGGGATGATGATTGCCACCTTCACGCGCACGCAACAGCAGGCACAATTAATGGGTTTCTTCACCAATCCGCCACTGGCGCTGCTGTCAGGAGCGACGACGCCTATCGAAGCAATGCCCGCCTGGCTACAGCCGGTGACGGCTGTGAATCCGGTCAAGCACTTTGCGATCATTTCTCGCGGAATTCTCTTGAAGGGAAGTGGTCTGGACGTGCTTTACCCGCAGTTGCTGGCGCTGGCGGCCATTGCGCTGGTAATTGTTTCCGTGAGCGCATGGCATTTCCGGAAGCAACTCCGGTAGCCACACATCGCTTACGTCAGGAACCTGCGGGGAAACCTGGCACCATCGCGCTGCTTCGCGTGGTCAAGTCCGCGATGTCGTATCGAGGGGCTCTGCCTTAAAAGTCGATTAAACGTGGTAATGAGTTTCGGGTAGTTCGTGTGATTTCGTGGATCGTTTCTGTTCGTTCGGGAAACAAGGACGATCCACGAAATCACACGAAGCAACACGAACGGAACATTTCTGGCTGGGAGAGCTCAATCCGAATTTTTGAGGTAAAGCCGCCCCTGACGCCACGGTCAATACCATTTGCATCAGCAAATGCGACAAGATGAAGAGCAATCTTGTCGGAAATTCCATATAAACACGGTCAGAAACGCTGGAGGGATATGACGGACCATAAAGGGAAGTGATCTGAGACAGTCAACCCGCGATCGATTCCAAAGCCTTCTGAAGTCAATCCGCGCAGCCAGATCCAGTCGAGTTTTAAATCCACGTCGAATAGGACGATGTTCCGCTTGAACGTAGAATCTTTGTCAGGGAACGGAGTGGCGAAGTCTTCTTTCGCGAATAACTGGCGCACCTGCTCGACGGTTGCCGGTTCCCAACTGTTAAAGTCGCCCATGATGATGGCCGGAGTAGATTTTGCCAGCCGCTTCAGGTCATCGAGCACGGCCCGCAGCTGGTCGATCTTTTCCGGAACGGGAATGCGCGTTTCCGAATGAACCGAATAGACACGCAAATCGCGCTTGTCGATCGTCACCGTAGCTCCCAGGGCGACCCGCCGGCGGCCACCGGGCCCTTCGTGGGGCAGGACAATGCGCACCACATCACGAAGCGGGTACGAACTCAGCAGTTCAACGCCGGTTTCTTCTTCTTTCTCTTTACTTGATTTTGGCAAAGGCGGGGCCGCCCACGCGTAGTACATGCCGAGCGCTTCGGCCAAAGCTCGCGCGTTGTTGTTCCTGTGGGTTCTGTCCTTTGCTCGATCTACCTCCTGAAGCGCGATGAGCGACGCCTGCTTCGCTTTCAACCACTCGGCAATCTGTTGCAACTCTGAGCCGGTGCGCCAGCGAATGTTGTAGCTCGCGACGGTGATCTCTGCGGCCGCCTTCGCGTGAGTGGCCAGCTTGGCTGCGCGGCCTGTCTCGAGCAAATTAGTCTCTTGCGGGAAACTTACCATTGGCAGCAGCAAGACGGCAGCGAAGCGAATTAATGATCGTAGCGAGCGCACAGTAATGCGCCGAAGGATGCAGACTGTAGCTGTTTTGCGCGGCCGGTGACCAGCTGTGGGGTAAACCATTTTCGTCGCTTGCTTCAGATGTTTATGCGTAACCCATCGCGGGCCTCAATCGTCCGTCCGGGCCAAAGCTTCCTCGCTTCGCTTTCCAGCTCAACTCCGTCCCACTCAGGATAAAGATGAGTCAACAGCAACAATCGTGGCTCGGCCGCTCGGGCAATCTGTAAAGCATCCGCGAGTTCGAGGTGCTGGCTCGTTGGTTTGTCCCGATAGAACGAGCATTCGAGAATCAGCAGGTCAGCTTTAGCAGCAAACTTGGCCAAACTCTCGGCATAGCCGGTGTCTGAACTGTAAACAAGTTTCGCGCCGCTTGCGTCCATCACACCCAGGGCGAGGCTTTCGGCTCGGTGAGGCGTGGAAATCGCCTGCGCTTCCAGTCCCTCAAACACTTCAAAGCGCGCGGGCTTTTCATGGGCGGCAATTTCGTAAAATTCCAGTGGGAAAGGCTGTTCAAATAACTTGTAAGCATGCGAGTCATCGATTGCGCGCACCAGTTTTTCCAGGCCTTCGCAGCCGATGATCCTCAGCGGTTTCGTGCGTGCGCCGATGCCGGGTGACCACTTAATCCCGAACAGAAACGGGGCCAGTCCGCCGCAATGATCGAGATGCAGATGGCTAATCCAGATGGCATCGAGGTTCGGCCAATCCAGGTTCTCCTCTGCCATTCGGTGCGGGGCGTCGGCGCTGCAATCGAGCAGGAGCGATCCTCGTTCGGTTTGCAACCAGAAGCCGGCAGAGGCGCGACGCGGATGAAAAACGGAAGTGCCGGAACCGAGAACCACGAGCTGCATATAGAGAACCTAAATTGAAAACTCAGAATTGCAAAGTGGAGCCGCGTCACCAGACTGGAGCGCCAGCGTCCTCGCTTGCTCGCAAGCCGCTGAAGGGACCATGGCAAGCGAGACGCTTGCGCTCCAGTCGGTGACGCTTGCGCTCCAGTCGTCGCGCTAGCGCTTGCCGCCGCATTTTAAATCGCTTATGCTGGCGCGCTCTTAACCTTGAAATATCTCAATCACTAGTCAACATCATGACAGTTAAATCAGATCGATGGATTCGCCGGATGTGCCACGAGGCCCAGCTTATCAGCCCATTCGAGGCGCGTCTGATCCGCGAGGTCGGCGGCACGCGCATCATCTCAGCCGGCGCGTCGAGTTATGGTTACGACATGCGGCTCGCCGATGACGGCTTTCGCGTGTTCTCGCCGATTCATGGCCGCGAGATCGATCCTAAACACTTCGACGACGAATCGTTGATCGAGCCGCCGTTGCGTAATGCCGACGACGGCTCAAAGTACTATCTGATGCCGCCCCATTCGTATGCGCTTGGCGTCTCGGTCGAAACGTTTCGCATGCCGCGGAATGTAACGGGGATCTGCATGGGCAAGAGCACTTACGCCCGCGCCGGGCTGGGCGTCAATACGACGCCGCTGGAAGCAGGTTGGGTTGGGCGATTGGTGATTGAGTTGGGAAATCTCGCCGATCTGCCGTTGCGTGTCTATGTTAATGAAGGTATCGGACAGGTTCTCTTCTTTGAGTCGGATGAAGACTGCGACACTTCCTACGACGACCGCGGCGGGAAGTATCAGGGTCAAACAGGATTGACTTACTCGCGGCTGTGAGCGGCTCATCCGCCTAAATAGCTGTCAGAGTTATCTTCGCGTGGCATCGGTAATAAGCTTTGCTATGCGGATTGTTCGGAATCTATCACGAATCTTTAAGAATTTTCTTGCAAAACAGGTTTAACTCCAACTAGAATCGAAAATTAGCAGGGCATCTCCGCCTTGCATATCATCACCCGAAAGTCCTCTGCCCCCACAGAGCCCTGAATGTCGTCCCCCAATCAAAGCCTCGTATCAACCCGTAACCCCAATTCCGACTCGTTGTTGGCAAGTCTGTCTTCGTCTGTCCGCGATGAAGGTGTCGACCGCGAATTTCGTGAATATGTTTCCGCGGTGCTAAGGCGGAAATGGCTCATACTCACGCTGGTCGTTCTGTCGACTGGCGTCGTCGCGCTGTATTCATTGAGCCTGCCGTCAATATACGAGTCGTCAGCGACCCTTCAGTTGGATCCCAAAGAGTCCGTCTTTATGCAGGACGCGCGGGGCGCGATCATCCGCTCGTACGATAACTACGACTACCAGAACACTCAGATACGCCTCCTAAGTAATCCTCAGTTAATTCGGAAAGTGGTCCTCAAGCTCGACCTCGAACACAGTCCAGGATTTCTTCAGTCCGAGGAAAAGCACAGTTTGATTTCTTACGTCCGGTCACTTTTCTCACGACCAAAGCGACTCGACTCAACTGCGCCGTCAACCCCACAGCCGGTTGCGGAAACGAGCGTCCAGAGCCTGACAGCAGCCCGCATTAGTGAGATCGAGCCGGATGTGAGCGCCGTCCAGGCCGGCCTCAAGATCCAGCCTGTGGAGCAGACCAGTTTGGTGAACGTTTCCATGACGCACACCAATCCGCAATTGGCAATGCAGATCGTGGACTCTCTCACCCAAACATTTGTCTCTGACAGCAACGATTTCGAAAGCCGGGGTTCCCAGCAAGCTGCTGAGACTCTGGCGCGTCAAATTGCCGAATTGCAGACCAGGATCAAGACCGAGGAAGACGAGCGACTGGATTATCTCAGGATTCATAATCTTCCTTTGGAAAAAGGAGAGGGCCGGAACTTAACAGTGGATCGACTGAACAAACTGAGTTCTCAGCTACTGGATGCCGAAAATGATCGTAAGAATCTGGAAGCGACCTTTGATGCGGCCGGAATCACCAGCGATCCCTCGAGCCTCGCTTCTGCTTCAGACAACGCTCAGGTGCAAGATTTGCGGAAGTCGATTCGCCAGCTGCAGCAGAGACGAGCGTCGCTAACTGAGGTTTATACGTCTGAATGGCCTGAGGTAAAGCAGGTCGATGCGCAGATTCGGCAACTGCGCGAAGAGATTGCCAGGAGCAGCGGCGAAACGATGACCTCACTCAAAGCGAAACTCGACGCTGCCGTCGCGCGGGAAACAAAGTTACGCGAGTCGTACTACAAGGAACAGGGGGCCGCCAATACTCAGACACGCGAGCAAATCGAACTGGCGAACCTGGAGCAGGAAATTGAAACCAACCGGCAGATTTGCAATACGCTGTTTCAGCACCAGACAGAGATGCAGATCAAATCGCTCGACAGATCGAATCACGTTGCGGTCGTCACACCCCCGGTGGTGGCCGCGGTGGCAATTGGACCACCTCGACTTAATAAAATACTGATTGCTTTTTTCGCCTCGCTCGTGGCGGCTATCGGTTTCGCGTTATTAATGAAGCAGTTCGATAACACGTTGACCACAGTCGATGATGTGATGAGTTACACCGGCTTACCTGCCCTGGCCTTGATTCCCGCCGGCAATGTCAACGGCCGGCGACGGCTGAGTCAGAAAATTCCGCTGCGTCTGCGTCGCAGACAGAGAGAATCCGCTCTGGCTCTGACGAGTGACCTGCGCTCACCCGCCGCAGAGGCCTATCGACACCTGCGGGCGTCGCTGTTGTTCGGTGTGCCCGGCAGTTCGCCGCGAAAGATTTTGGTAACCTCCGGCAGCCCGTTTGAAGGTAAAACCACCACCGCCATTAACACCGCGGTGACCCTGGCGCAAAACGGGGCGCAGGTCTTGCTGATCGATTGTGATCTGCGGCGCCCGCAGGTCCATAACCACTTCGAGCTGCCAAACTCTGAAGGACTGACAACCTATCTGTCGGGTCAGCGCGACATTGATTCATTGATTCAATCATCTGAGTTGTGTCCCAACCTGAAGCTGCTTACAGCTGGTCCAACTACTGCGAATCCTGCGGATTTCCTGGGTTCCACGGAAATGCGCGCGTTGCTTAAATCGTTAGACGAACGCTATGATCATGTGGTCATTGATTCGTCGCCGGCCAGTGCTTTCGCCGATGCCAGCATCATCTCGACTGAGGTCGACGCCGTTGTCCTGGTAGTTCATTCTGAACTCAGTTCGCGCAGCGTCGTGAGGCGAGTTAAGGAACGGTTGCAAGCCGTGGGCGCCAGTATTTATGGCGTGGTCCTGAATCACGTCGATCTAGCGTCCGATAAGTACTATTCCGGCTATTACACAGATTACCAATGAGTGTCAGCCGGTTCAGCAGATGACTTCGGCCGCAACTGTAAAGTCACTTCCTTCACTCGAACTCTTCTTCGCATTTCCCGACGGTGTCCATGATTACGTTTGCTCGGAGTGCACGGCACTCTGCTGCAAAGGGCATGGATTTGACGGCAGTCTCGAGCGGGAAATGCCCACATTAGAACAGGCAATACCAAATACCATGCGGGATGTCCGTCGCCGATCGATCCGTCTTACGGATGCGGCTGGGTACGGTTATGCAGAGCGCCAGGCTCAGAAGAAAACGCAGTACCTAGTGGGTTGCAGTATAAGGGCCAGCACCTCGAACAGTAGGTTACGCTGCCGCACGCTCTCAGGAGAGCTTTTGGGAAAAAGAAACAGATGAGACGTTTACCTCGCTATAAGTTCAGTTCAACTTGAATGCAGAAACTCGACCGTCTCGGGTGGACGGCAGGAATTGCATTTCGTTCGTACGGACTTCGCATTGGCGTGCGCGTTACTGACCACCGCGCCATGAAGCAGGTGCTGCAGTGTCTGCCACCAGGTTGGAGACCTGCGGCTTCACCGATTGTGGACCATCTTTTTTCCCTTGTGATCGGTGGTGTCGACCCAAACCGGAAAGTCCAGCGATTCTCTCTGGCTTATTACGACGCGGTCAATATCGCGCGATCGAAGGATCTCGAATCGGTGTTGAAAATTTTCGAATCAGAGTTACTCTTGCTGGTGGCGGACAACGCGCGCCGGCGGATCTTCGTACACGCCGGTGTTGTGGCCTGGAAAAACCGGGCGATCGTGATTCCCGGGCTCAGCTTCAGCGGCAAGACGACACTTGTCAACAAGCTGGTTCAGGCGGGCGCCACGTACTACTCAGATGAATATGCAGTGCTTGACGAACGTGGTCGCGTGCATCCTTTTCCGCGTCCGCTTGGCATTCGACAGCCAGGCCAGTTCGAAACCGAGCGTGTCGATATTGCGTCGTTGGGCGGAGCTGCAGGCGTAAGCCCGCTGCCGGTGAGTTTGGTCGTGGCCACGAATTACCGCGCCGGCGCCAGGTGGCGTCCGCGCCGCTTATCTCCTGGGAGGGGCGTCCTGGAACTTTTGGCGAATACGGTCTCGGCGCGCTCGCAAACCAAACTTGCGTTGGCGACTTTGCCGAAAGCCGTCCGGTCAGCAGCTGTACTGAAAGGTATTCGCGGAGAGGCTGATGAGGTTGTGGAAAGCATCCTCGCAGAGGTTGCTCGAGCGGAGCACCACCGGATTCAAACGGGCAGTTGATGAGAGCTAACTCACAAAGGACATGAAACACCCAAAATCACCGATTTTGCCCATGGCGCGCAGGAGTGACCTGCTCACGCGGAAGATTCCCGGAGAGTTGCTGGTCTATGACTTGAAGCGACACAAAGCCTTCTGCCTGAATGAGACTGCGGCCAGAATCTGGAAAAGCTGCAACGGGAAAAGGACCGTTGCGGATTTAGCCGCTCTGCTGAACGCGGATCAACGCGCGCCGTTGGATGAGAACATCGTTTGGCTGGCTCTTGACCAACTGGAAAGATCGCATCTCTTACAGACAAGGTCGACGGGGGGCATGGGTTTGCCTGTGATTTCTCGCCGCCGCCTGATTCGGTCCGGCATTGCTGCGGCGATCGCTCTGCCCATTGTTACAATGATTGCCGCCCCTACGGCACAGGCCGCCGGCACGCCAGTTACTTCGACTGTCTGTGGCAACCGAGTTCAGCCGAATTGTGGCGGTAACCCATGTTCGGATAAGCCTGGGAAATCTTGCGCTGCGCAGGGCGCAAAAAGTTGTACCTGCCGATGAGATAACTCCCTGTTGTGCTCGCTACCGATGTCGCCTGACTCTGGCTTTAAATGGATCAAACAAGCGACTCCCACGGTCATTTAATTGCAAGAGCTCTGGAAACGTCCTGGCGAGCGGTTCCCGGTCCTCTCAAAATCTCCCTCGAAGACGTTCATCAGATCGCGTCCCCGTTGCTGGTAACCGGCGCCGGCGCTCTCGCCTGGTGGCGAATGCAACCAGGTAAGATCACTTCGTCGTGGGCGCTGGCCTACTTTAAGGAAGCTTATCGCAAACACACGATCGAATCAGCGGTCCATGAAGTTAATATCCGTGACGCTTTCCGCCGCCTTCGCGCCGCTAATATTGAACCGATTCTTTTTAAGGGTTGGGCCCTCGCCCGGTTGTATCCGGAGGCGGGACTGCGGCCCTATGGCGACCTGGACTTATGGATGCGCGCGCAAGACCTGGAAAGATTTAACGACGATCTGCAGGCCAGTGGCGAACCTGGCTATTGCATTGAACCGCACGTCTCGTTCTATCCGCCGTACGCGAGATCATTCGAACAGATAATGGGCCACTCGCAACTGGTTCCTCTAAACGACATTCAAGTCAGAGTTCCCAGCGACGAAGATCATCTCAGATTTATCTGCTTACATTTTCTGTATCACGGCGGTTGGCGTCCGCTGTGGCTTTGCGACGTTGCGCTGATGGTCGAATCGGCAGGGCCCGAGTTTGATTGGGACCTGTGTCTGCGTGGTGACCGCAAGCATGCCGACTGGATTGCCTGCGCCATCGGAGTGGCGCATGAGCTCCTGGAAGCCGAAGTTCGCGGCACGCCTGTCGAAAAACGCGCCGGGTCGCTGCCTCGTTGGCTGATTCCGGCAGTGCTGAAGCAATGGGAAAAGGGAGGCGGAATGAGTTTCGCTGAAAATCTCTCCTTCTCGTTACCACGCCGACTGCTGGATCCGCGGGCACTGGTGCGCGCGCTGCGCGATCATTGGCGTAATCCTGTTCAGGCCTCGGTGGAAATGAATGCCTGGTTCAGTGATGCGCCGCGTCTGCCTCTGCAATTCGGATCAGCCGTCAAACACATTCCGCGGTTCGCTAAATATTTCGGCAAAGAAATCCGCCGGCCGTAGCGCATGTGCTGGCCGGCGCTCGCTCGTAGACAAACGACGCTGAGTCGTGCAGGCCGCACAGGTAACCAGTCGCGTGCGCGGTGGTGGCGCCGCGCGCGAACACGATTCGTTGCGGCGCTTTTTCGTTTTGCGCAAGAGCGGAGGCGAAGACTGCTCCTACTAACATTAAGCAGGTAAGCAGGGTATTTTTGCGCATCCGTATTCCTTTAACCGCAGGGAGGCGCCAGATTGTGCCGAAAGCCCGACCGTTAGGGGGCCAACTGAACCCTCGCTAACGGGCGGGCTTGCGGACACGACGTTATTTATAACTGATGATCACGCGCTCGACTGTCGGCGGCAGTTCATGCATCTCGCTGCGCGCGAAGCCGGCATTGTGAAACATCTGCTCCAGCTCAGCGAACGTATAAGCATCACCGCTCGGCGTGCCGCCTAGCATCTGCATGCTGAAAGATGCGGCCTGCGGAGGCGACACGCGGTCGTCGTTCGGAACGAACTCGAGGGTGGCCGCGCGGCCGCCATCAGCCAACGCCGCGCGGACCTTTCGCAGCAAAATCTCGCACGTGTTCTTGTCGAAGTGGTGCAGAAAGTTTGTGAGCAAAACCAGATCGTAACCAGTGCCGTAATCGACGTCGAAGGCGCTGCCTGGTTTTGTGTGATAGCGGTCCGCGACGCCTGCAGCCTGGGCGTTTTCTTTCGCGACTTCAAGCACCTTGGGCCAATCGACGGCGGTGACTTCAACCTGCGGGTTCTGTTTCGCGAAAGCGATCCCGTACAGCCCGTGGCCCGCGGCAATGTCCAGAACGCGCAGCTGCTTGTCCTTGGCCGGATCGACGAGCGGGGCCATCAACTGCGCGGGCATGGCCATCATCGGCTGCATCGAGCGCGCAAACTCGACCCACATCGGATGATCGGGCTCAAAGACCGTGTCGGCGGCCAACCCGCCGTTGCGGACCGTTTCAGTCAAGCGATCAAAGTTGTCTTTGATGTGCGGCGAAAGGATGAAGTTACTAACTGTTCCCATGTAAGCGGGGGAACGCTTGTCGAGGAACATCGCGGCATCCGGGGTCAGCGAATAGTTGTTGCCTTGCTTCGTTAAGAAACCAATGATCGTCAGAAAGTCGCAAAGGATGCGCGTGCCGCGCTCAGACGCGCCGCAGCGTTCAGCGATCGTTTTCGCGGTGGAGTTGCCTTCGCCGATGGCGGTGAAAAGTTCCAGTTCAATTGCAGTCTTGAGTGCCTGGGTTCTTTGATAACCATTAAATGTATCGAACACTAATGCTGGTGATGGTTGTTTTCCGGTTTGAGCTTCTGGAGCCATGAATATTATTCCTTTCGAAAATTTATTGTCTGGGAAGCGAGAGGTTACAAAAGCGCAAGAGAAAAGTCTAACAGCGCGGCATCAGCATCGAGGTCAGTACCATCCGCGTCAGCGGATGGGATAAAGCGCCAACTTGAGCGAAATCCTATGCCATTTACTTAAGCAAAAGGGCGGTGACTCTTTGCCCAGGGTTCTTTATCCCATTTGCTGACGCAAATGGTACTGACTGCTGGTGTTTGCGTGTTATAACCCAGAACGAAGAAGAGTCTCTCAAATGCGGTGCTTTCAATTGAGTTTCAGCACGACGGGTTGTGACAGACCTTCCACGGTAAGCGTAAGGTCTTTTGGAGATGCTACCGCTTCTTTTTTTGCCGACTGGAAAATTAACAGTCCCTGGCGCCTGCCTTCCGCATGAGTCAACGGATCTTTGAGATTGAACTCATAGGCGCGAAACTCTTTCTCAAAAGTCTTTCGTGAATTTGGGTTATAAAGTGATACACCGTTCGCTTTGAGTATGCGTGAGATTGCCTGCTTTGCTGAAATTAGTTTCCAATCGGCATTTGCCGCGTCCTGCAAACGAAACTTCATCTTCTTCAGCTCGACCGGATCGCCGCTGTTGTGAACGACCTCCAATCGCACCGGCAACAACCCCGCCAACTGCAGATTCGATTCAAATAGTTCCTGGGTCTCCTCGTCAGTCAGCAAAGGCGAAGCGCGAAATGAAAGCGAGCCGACATTCATCGCCGCCGCGGACACCGGCATTGCTGGCAGCGCATTGACCGGCTTCACTTTGAAGAGCGAGTTACTGCACGAGGCGCAGAGAAGTGCGAGTGACGCGAAACAAAGCGCAGCGGCTGTCCTCGTTTTTATTAGCGTTCTCCTTAATGAATACCGACGACGTGGCGGCATAAATTTGCATTCTTGGTTCTCGGCGTCTTGGTGGTGAATCTTTGCCTTCAAGATTTCTACCACACAGGCTCCAGGTCACCAGGAAAACCAACTTAATATGTTAGCTCGCGATTTGAATCGGTTCGGCGGCGGCCGATGCGGCCATACTTGATCCGATGTGATGAAGCTGAGTGGCGTCAATCATGTTCAAGCCATGATCGCGGACCGTCTTGAACCCGGGAAGAAGCTCATCCACAGGCGCGCGCATCACCCCTTTGCTTCGTTTGTGACCGGTGAAGTCCAGGTAGAGATGTTTGCGCATGAACCGGTCGGGAACGCCGGCGAACCGGTAGAGCGGATACTTGATGCCGTTGCCGAACAACTTGCGGCCCAGCCCATAATAATAGAGCGGCACCCCCAGCGAGAATTTCATATTTGCCCTGGTCCCGCCGTGCCAGAAGTGCAGGTTGTATTTCCAGCAGGTATAGAAAAATTCCCATTGCAGGTCGGTCATCTCGATCAGCTTCGCGCCGTCGCGCTTTTGCATGCGCGTGTGCTCGAGCGGCACAAAGAACGTCGGCACGAACGTGCCTTTGGCATCGCGCAAATCGTAGAGCAGGTTGAGCGATTCTTTCGTGTCCTCATCAGTCTCGCCCGGCAAGCCGATGATGAAGGTGCAGAAAGGAAACCAGTTGTGCTTGTTCAGTGTCTCCATTCCCTTCAGCACCACTTCACGCCATTGACTGGCGCGGTACGGATAGGCCTTGCCCTTCATGAAAATGTCGAACAGGCGCGGGCTGCCCGTCTCGAGCCCGATGATGGGATCGGTCATGCGCTGATCGGCATCGGTCGATTCCTTGTGTTGCACGTGCGAGAAGGGAACGATCAGCGGCGTTAGGCGCTCGACCAGCGAAGGATCTTTGACTACGGGCGCCATGGTGATGTGAGACATTTGCAGCGTCTCAATTCCCGGAACACTCTTGACGCTGCGCAACATTTTCTCGAGCGCGGGCACATTCGTTTCAAAGTTGGCTGCCTGCTCGTAGAGGAACATGTCCTCAGTCGCAAGCATTATTTCAGTAGCACCCTCGTGCGCGTTGACCCGCACGCTCTCCATGATGTGCTCGAGTGGGAATGACCGGCCGACTTTCGTTGCCGGCCCGCAGAACTGGCAACCACGGCCGCAGCCGCGCGTGATCTCGACCACGCCGAAGGTCGAACGATGGCGGACGACGGGAATCTCTTCAACGGTCGGCTGCATGCTCTTGGGCACTTTGATTATGCGTTCGAGCGTCGGATCGCCGGCCATAATTCGCTTGAATAGATCGCTGAAGACGCGTTCGATCTCACCGTCGATCAGGTAATCGACATTGAATTCATCGAGCCGTTCCGCCCGTTCCAGTTGCCAGGCGCCGGGACCGCCAATCACGATTTTCGGCCGGTACTTCCTGATGGCCGGATGCGTGACGATCTTCAGAAACTCGGCCGCATTCAGCGGTATCAGGTTCTTGCCGGCAATCTTTGAATAGACATCTGTGGCGTAGGAAATCCCGAGCGGGTTGTGCGCATGGATCGCCAGGACCTTTGTTTCCGGACCGATGAACTTCTCAAGATTCTCCAGATAGCAAACGACGACGTCTTCTTCCGGATAATCGCGCAACAAGAGCGTCTCGACCATCCGTAATCCATTCGGGACGTACTTGGCGCGCCCGTCAGGCCACGATTCGTTTACCAAAGATTGGGGGCTGATCCATTTGTGTCCGAACTTGGCGGGGATAGTCGCCGACAACATTTGTTGCCAGATGCTGTGACGCCATTCGCTCGCTTCGCTGGACGAAGCGGTTAAAACGATCTTTGGTGATCCCAACGAGGGCCTCCCGTTAGCTCAGAGCAAAAAACATCGCGTAACGCGGCGGATTCTAGCATCCCCCGCTGATAGTGCCAAGCATAATCGTCCGCAGAGCTGAGCCGTCGGGATCTGAACTATATACGCTTTTCGCCTTGTGTGGTATAGTCCGCAGCACCTGACCGCGATGTTCCCCCGTCTGTTGAATCGCGTATGCGGCTGGCGGTCTTCTTCCGCCGGTCAAGGCTTACTAAACCGGCGACATACTCTGGTCGCAGCTTTCGAACGAGTTTGCAATTAGCATGAAAATCCTTCTCTACAATCCAGACAACGGTGTGACGCGGAACTTCATGCCGCATCTTTGGATGTTTCTTTTAAAGGCCCTGACTCCGCCTGAGCATGAAGTGCTGCTGATTGACGGTAACGCCAAGCCTCTCGATGACAACCAGCTGATTGAATACATCAAAAAAGAGAACATCGGCCTGGTCGGCATCGGCGCCATGACTCGGATGGTCGCGAAAGCGTATCGCGTTGCCGATGCTATTCGCGCAGTAGGTGTGCCCGTCGTTATGGGTGGGCCACACGTCACCGAGTTGCCCGATGAAGCTTTGGGCCGTGATGGAGGACCGCGGCACTGTGACGCAGTTGCTCTTGGTGAAGCAGATGAGACGTGGCCGCGAATCGTTGCAGACGCAGTACGCGGAGAGCTCAAAGAGATCTATGCGCCGGTTGATGATACCGGAAAGGAACGAAAGCCGGCGCTGACGCCGTATCCGAATATTCCCTGGGAAGACATGGAACTTGAACAGTTTGACATGATTCCCAAATCGATGCGGCCCCTGCTCGAGCATTACGCGACGGGTTGGCATTCGCTGCATTTGATTCCGATCGAGTCGGGCCGCGGGTGTCCCTATGGCTGCGAGTTCTGCACCGTCACCGGTTTTTTCGGGGATTCAATTCGCTTTCGCACTAACGAGAGCATCGTCGAAGAGTTGTTGCGCCTGAAGCGGCGCGCGCGGAAAGCCCGGGGCCAGGTGATGGTGTTCTTCATCGACGACAACTTTGCCATCAGTATCAAGCGCACCAAATCTTTGCTTCGCGATATCATCGCGGCCAATGCCCAATTGCCGTGGCTCGCGCAAATCAGCGCCAATCTTCTGCGCGATGAAGAGCTGGTCGATCTCATGGCTGAGTCCGGCTGCCGCTGGGTTTTCATTGGCATGGAATCGATCGATCCGGTCAATCTCGCCGATGTGGCCAAAAGCTTTAACAAGCCTGGCGAATATGCGGCTGTGCTGAATCGGCTCGCCGACCGCGGCATCTACGCGGTGACGTCTTTCATTTTTGGTCTGGATAACGATGAGCCCGGCGTGGCCGACCGCACCCTTGAGGCGATTGAGTCGTGGCCCGCCGGCCTGCCGGTCTTCGGTCAGCTGACGCCGTTTCCTTCAACGCCGTTGTATGAGCGTTTGAAGAAAGATGGCCGGTTGACGCGGCCGAAACACTGGCTGGAGTTTGCGCCTTATCAAATGGCGAACACGCCTTTGAAGATGACCATCCCGCAGACTCAGGATGAACTGACCAAAGCGTGGCTGGTTTCCTACAGTCCGGAACGGACTGAGCGCGCCCTCGAGTCGATGCTTAATAAACCGCTTCAGGATCGCGTCATGCACATGACCATGCGTATCCTTTTTCGCGGCATCTATTTCCCGCAGCTCAACAAACGCGCGTGGGCAAAAGTGATCATAGCGAACCGCCGGCCGATCTATCGACTGGCGCGCGAAGGCTTTGGTAAGTGGCGCGCGACCAAGCGAAGCTCGTCGATTGTTTCACCGGCAACGGGTTGATAAATCGCCAAATACAAGTACCTATCTCCTTCGCAATACGATCGTTCGCGGTATCTGCTGAAGATCTTTGCGGATTTCAATCAACTCCCAAACATCTCGATCCACCAGTTCGCGAATCGCCCCGTCCTGACCAATCCCAAACTCAAATATCAAATGTGCGCCTTTCTTAAGGTGGGCGGACGCATCGCGCACTAGCCGACGAATCATATCGAGGCCGTCTTTGCCACCTTCCAGCGCGCGGCGTGGTTCATGTTGCACCTCGCGCTGGAGGTGGTTCATGTCAGCGGTGGAAACGTAAGGCGGGTTCGAGACGATCAAATCGAAAATCTGGTCAGCCGGCAGGGCGGCAAATAAATCGGATTCAATCAGCCGCAATCGACCTCTTACGCCATGACGTTCAGCATTTCGCTGTGCCACCTGCAATGCCCGGGCTGACAGGTCGATGGCGGTTGCCTGCGTCTTTCTGTGTTCGTGCAGGATCGAGATCGCCAGACATCCCGAACCGGTTCCGACGTCCGCAATCTCGGATTGCCGTTCAGGCGACAAAACAGTCAGCGCTGCTTCAACAATTAATTCTGTCTCGGGCCGCGGGATTAAGACGTCAGGCGTGACCTCGAAATCCAGCTTGAAGAATTCCTGATGGTTCGTGAGGTATTGAAGTGGTTCACCACTTGCCCTCCGAGCAACCAGTCTACGAACTGTCTGCAATCGCTCCGGGCGAAGTTCTGCCTCAATGTGGGCAATAAGATAGGCCCGGTCCCGTCGGAGAACATGACCCAGCAACAATGCGGCTTCCAGCCGCGGTTCAGGGATTCCCTGGGCCCGCAGCCCTTCCGCAGCTTCGGTCAGGGCGGCTCCGATTGAGACAACCATATTGCGATCTGATTCTTGTTTGTAAAACCTTATTGATCTAAAGTCGCATCTTATATTAGGCTCTTAACGAAACTAAATAGGGCAAGGCTGTTCGCTTGCACGGGTGGTTACGCAATTTGACGGATTGCGCCAGCGCGCAGGAACGCCGCCGGGATTGTTACTTTATTTTGAGTAGCACGAAACGAAATTCGTTTCTCCCGTACGGACAGCGAAGCCTCGACTAAGTCGGGGTTTCGCAGTTCAAGGGCGGACTTGTACAAACTTTTGGCCGAGGATATACCCTGAGATGGGCGCTCTGACAAAAAGCCTCGTATTATTTGCCCTGAACTGGATTGACGCGCAACTTACCCTGATTTGGGTGCGGTCAAATCTGGCGAGCGAGGGAAACGCATTGATGAATGCGTTGCTCAGGTTTGGTGATGCGCCCTTTTTGCTGGCAAAGCTCGCCGTAGGTGGCTTTGCAGCTTACGTTTTTTACCGCTGCGCGCACATGCCTCTGGCCCGCCGCGGCATGCAGGTCGTACTGGCGATCTATTGCGCCCTGATGATCGCCCATCTGGCCACCGGGATGTCCGCGCTTGGGTGGCATGGCCCCCTCGCTCTCGTTACCTACATCACTAAAGTGCCGCACACGCTGCTCACGCTTTTCTCTTAACTTCTCTTAACAAATCGGCAAAATAATTTGGAAGTTTTCACCGGAGTTCGGGGAACTCGCAAGTAGGTTTGCGCGTTTTGCAAATGCGCTCTACACAACCGTAAACTAGTTGCGCCGCATCTCAGTACGGCATTAGGAGAAGCAGAATTATGTACAGATTAACCGGGCGTCAGATTTTGGTAATCGCCTTCCTTTCGGCACTGTTTGCGACGGTCACGGTGCTCGGGGTTCAGCAATTGTCCAGCCATTTTCAGCCGTTCGGATCGGCCGCGCCGGCCACCACGCCGGCCGCCGTAGTAGATCCGGCACTGGCGACCGACGAACAGAACAATATTGAAGTCTATAAATCGGTCGCGCCGGGAGTCGTTTACATTCAGTCGAGCACGATGGTTCCTGATTTCTTCGGTTTGTTTGCGCGCGAGCGCGAGGGCGCCGGCTCAGGATCGATTATCGACGAGCAGGGCGACATTCTCACCAATTATCACGTGATCGCTGACGCTGAAAAGCTTACCGTCAGTTTTGGCAGCGGCAGGACTTATCCGGCTCGCGTCGTCGGCAAAGACCCCGATACCGATCTGGCAGTGATCCGCCTGGTGCAACCGCCCAGAGACGCGATGACAGTTGTGCCTCTAGGCGACTCAGATCATCTGGTCGTCGGCCAGAAGGTGCTGGCGATCGGCAACCCGTTCGGCCTCGACCGGACCTTGACTACCGGGGTCATCAGCGGTTTGCAAAGACCAATTCGCGCCGAGAACAACCGGCAGATTGAAGGTGCAATTCAAACCGACGCGGCGATTAACCCGGGAAACTCCGGTGGGCCATTGCTGGATTCGCACGGTCGCATGATTGGCATCAACTCGCAGATTGAATCACCTTCGGGTGCCTCAGCAGGCGTGGGTTTCGCGATTCCGATCAACATCGCCAAGCGAATCGTGCCGGAGCTGGTGAAGAACGGTTCGATTCAACGTCCCAAACTTGGAATCGACTCGCGAGATGTTGAATCGTTGGGACACCAGGAAGAGTTCCCGGTCACCTACGGCGTATTGATCGTCGGCACTCAACGTGGTGGTCCGGCCGCCAACGCCGGCCTGCGCGGCCTGGCGCGAACCGAAGACGGCGATATCGAGCTGGGCGACATCATCGTGGCCATCGATGGCCAGAAGATCTCCAACGCTGACGATCTCTACCGCGTGCTCGACAGACATCAGGTGGGGGACACAATCAGCGTCGAAGTGATTCGTGGTGGCCGGCGCACGGCCGTCCCCGTTCGTTTGACTCAGGTCCCTACGCTTCCGCGTCGGGGTTACGGCGAATAGCTCTCTTGTCCGAAACCGCCTGCGGTAGCAGGCGGGCTCGCGCGCTACCGCAGGCGGTTTCGAACTTTGGCCCGCCCGCTACCGCAGGCGGTTTCGGACTTTGGCCCGCCCGCTACTGCAGGCGGTTCTGACATTATCCCGGCGGCCAGGTCATCTCACGCCCGCCCATAACGTGCACGTGCAGGTGAAAGACAGATTGCCCCGCACCGCGTCCGGTGTTAATTACCGTCCGATAGCCGCCGCTCTCAGATAAACCGTGGTCGTTCGCCACGCGCGCAGAAATTCTTAGTAAGTGCCCAAGCATAGATTCATCTTTCTGTGAGGCGTCGTCTAGAGAATCCATGTGGTCACGCGGAATCACCAGCAGGTGCGTTGGCGCTTGCGGATTGACGTCGCGAATCGCGATGCAGCGGCTGTCCTGGTAAACCACGTCGGCGGCGGCAGTTCCCGCCAAAATTTTGCAAAAGAGGCAATCTGTCTCAGTCATGCCGGAAATCATAACACAGAGTTAAGTGGTTCAAAGTCCAGGCTTCAGCGCGTTTATTGAGGAACCAACAGCAGATAGATTCTAAACAGTTCTCTGTTCCAGCGACAGAGGCGCCGTCACTGATTCGCGCACGCGTTCGATGTCTGCCCCGACGTCCTTTAGCTTCGTCTCGATCTTCTCGTAGCCACGATCGATGTGATAGACGCGATCGATTATGGTTTCTCCTTCGGCGACCAATCCTGCCAGCACCAGCGACGCAGAAGCACGCAGGTCTGACGCTTGCACGCGAGCGCCGATCAGTTTGCCCGGGCCATCGACGATCGCGGTATCGTGACTCACGTAAATGCGAGCGCCCATCCGTTGCAACTCCGACGCATGCATAAAGCGGTTTTCGAAAATGGTTTCGGTAATGGTCGACCGCCCGTTTGCCTGGGTCATCAGCGTCATAAATTGCGCCTGCATATCAGTGGGAAACCCCGGATACTCCTCGGTGGTCAGGTCTCCTGCGTGCAGGCCGCGCGCGCCGCAGCGAACATGCAGCGTGCTCTGATTGACTTCTTCGATCTCCACTCCCACTTCACGCAGTTTGCCGATGATGCGATTGCAGTGCTCAGGATTGCAGTCTTTGATCTCCAACTCACCTTTGGTGATCGCTGCGGCGGCGACGAAAGTGCCGGTTTCAATGCGGTCGGGAATGATCGTGTGTTGGGCGGCGCCGAGACCTTCAACGCCTTCGATTTGAATTGTGGGTGTGCCGGCGCCGCGCACGCGGGCGCCCATTTTGTTGAGCAATTCAGCGAGATCTCGTACCTCAGGCTCACGCGCGGCGTTATTGATCGTCGTTTTCCCCCGCGCCAGCGTGGCCGCCATCATCAGATTCTCGGTGCCGGTCACCGAGATCTTATCGAAGGTGATATCCGCGCCCACCAGTCCGCCGTCAGGGGACCGCGCGATCACGTCGCCGGCCTCGAGAACAACTTCCGCGCCCATATGGGTAAGCGCGGCGAGGTGCAAATCAATTGGTCGCGCGCCGATTGCACAGCCGCCCGGCAGCGAGACTCGCGCCTTGCCGAAGCGCGCCAGCAACGGACCAAGCGCCAGGACCGACGCGCGCATCGTCTTCACGAGTTCATAAGGCGCGGTCATTAACTCGACGTTGGCGGCTGAAATCTTGTGCGTGCGCAATTCCGGGGTCAGCACATGCGCGCCGATGTCTTCCAGCAAACGGCGCATCGTGATGATGTCGCGAACGTAGGGAATGTTGTGCAGTGTGATCGTCTCAGGAGTGAGAATTGCCGCCGCCATACACGGCAACGCGGAATTCTTTGCCCCGCTGATTGAGACGCGACCTTTGATGGACCGGCCGCCGCGGATGCGAAATTTGTCCACGTGGAAAGAGTAAAGGAAAAGTTAAAGAACCGCGAGCGTTACCGACCGAGTAGCAGGCTGTTTCAGCACGCGGCTTCAACTCGCCGAAAAGAGGTTCCGAATCTCGTCGGCAATCGACTGTAGTGAGTCGCGATCGTTTAGGCGGATGTTGTATTCGGCCAGCAGGTAATCGGCCCGGCGCGTTTCGTATCTGCTCCGCGCGGTTTCGCGATCCGGCGCGAGCGGCCGAAGGGATTTACCGCTGCCGGTGATTCTTTCCCAGCAGAGATCGAACGGCGCATCCAACCAGATGGTGATGCAGTCGTGGAGCGCAATCATGGTGCGGTTCGCCGGAATGGTCCAGGTGCCGCCCCCCAGCGCAATGACGCGCGCATCCCTTCCGTTTAAGACTTCGTTGAGCGCCGCCGATTCGATCTGACGAAAAGCTGCTTCGCTTTCACCTTGAATGATCTCGGCGGGTGACCGGCCTTCATGTTCGGTGATGAATGAGTCGAGATCGATGAAATCAGCGTCGAGTGTGCGTGCGAGTTCTTTAGCGACGGTAGTCTTGCCGCAACCCATGAAGCCAAGAATGACGATACGTCGTTCCATAACGCATTGTCCCCACTGGGAAAGCCCTGGCGGTACCGACAATACCTTACACCAGCCCTCACCCGAAGGGAGAGGAAGCAGAGCTTTCAACGACCGAACCCAGCAGCTCAAAAAATTCCGGAAACGAGACGGCGACACATTCCGCATCGAGGATCTCGGTTTCACCTTTGGCGACCAGCCCGGCAATCGTGAACGACATAGCGATCCGGTGATCGCCATGCGGATTAATCTGCGCGCCGCGCAATTTTGTCGGACCACTTACGCGCAAGCCGTCCGCGAATTGTTCAACGTCGCATCCCATCGCTCGCAGACCGGCGACAGTTGCCGCGATGCGATCCGACTCTTTGACCCGCAACTCTTTCGCATCGCGAATTTCGAGACCGCCTTCAATTTGCGAACCGACGACGGCCAGCAACGGCAGCTCATCAATCAACTGGGGAATGATTGTGCCGTCAATCCGCAACGGCTCGCCGCGATCTTGTCGCTCGATACGTTTGCCGGTAACCCGCAGGTCTCCGACGGGCTCATTGCTCTCTTCGCGTTCATTGGTCGGGCTGATTTCGCAACCCATACGGCCCATTTGAGCCAGGAATGCCACGCGGGTCGGATTCAGTCCCACCCCGGCAATCTCGAGCGCCGGCTCCGGAAGCAGCGCAGCGGCGGCGATGAAATAGGCCGCGGAAGAGATGTCGCCGGGGACCAATACATCACGCGCGCGCAGTTTTACGGGACCACCGACCGCCGCAAAGCCGGCATCTTGCGGCTCGCGCTCAGGTTTGCCAGTCTCGAGCGCGACGCCGAACCAGCGCAGCATTCGCTCGGTATGATCGCGTGTGATCTCGTTTTCGATGACGACAGTTTTCCCCTCAGCGTGCAGACCGGCGAGCAGGATGCATGACTTGACCTGCGCACTGGCGGTGAGCAACTCGTAATCGATTGCTCTCAACGCCTGCTTACCCGTGATGCGCAAAGGCGCGCGCCCCTCGTGCGAAATGATGTGCGCACCCATCATTTCCAGCGGCTCGATGATTCGTTGCATCGGGCGTGAGCTCAATGATTCGTCACCCGTCAACGTCGAGATGAAATCGTGGCCCGCCAGGATTCCTGACAACAGCCGCATGGTCGTGCCGCTGTTGGCGCAATCAAGATCGGCGGCCGGTTGTGACAATCCCCTGGGGCCGGCGCCGTCGATAACCACCTCGCGACCATGCCGCCGGATTTGCACTCCCAGCCGTTCCAAACACGAAAGGGTCGCGCCACAATCAGCGCTGCTTGAGTAATTCGTAATACGAGAAGTGCCTTCCGCAATCGCCGCCATCATCGCGGCGCGGTGAGAAATCGACTTATCACCGGGCAGAGTGATTCGCCCTTGAACCCGCTTTGCTCCTCGAATGATCACCAGCGAATCTTAACCTTGTTTCATTCCTGATTCACAACTTTGAGAAGAATGCACATGTCTGCATTAGTAGATTACGCTGAACCTCGCTTTCTTGACATGCAGCCAGCTCGCGTGTTACACGAACGTCCTCGTTCGTAAATTTAGCAGCAGCCGAACCGCAATTCCCCGGCGAGAAAGGCCGCGCCTTTTGTGACCGAACAAACGACTCGACTCGTTTTGCCCAGCCACATCGAGGCGGTTGCTGACGCTGCTGCCGCGGTGACCGGGTTTATTCGAAATTGCGGCGCGCCGGACGACGCAGCTTTCGGGATCGAGATGGCTGTCCGCGAGGCAGTGACCAACGCCATGGTCCACGGCAACCAGGAGGACGAGGCGAAGTCAGTCGAATTTGTTTTCAACTGTCACGGCAATGAGCTCGAGGTTGAAGTGAGAGATGAAGGGGTCGGATTCGATCCGGCCGCGGTTCCTGATCCAACCGATCCCGCGAACCTGCTAAAGACGTCCGGTCGCGGCATCTTTCTGATGCGAACGTTCATGGATGACGTGCAGTACGTGCCCCGGCCCGAAGGCGGCACCGCAGTGCGAATGATCAAAAAATTTTAGTTAGCTGAAGAGGAGAAACTTTCGATCATGGCAGAACTCAACATTCGCGAGCGTCAAGCCGGTGACGTCACCATCCTGGACATGGATGGTCGCATCACCATCGGTGAAGGCAGTGTCGCCTTACGCAGCGCGATTCGTCGTTTACTGGAAGAAGGAAAGAAGAAAATTCTGCTGAATCTGGCGGGCGTAGGCTATATCGATTCGAGCGGCATCGGCGAACTGGTATCAAGCTATACGGCAATTAATAAGGACGGCGGGCAACTGAAACTGTTGAGTCTGACGCAAAAGCTCCGGGACCTGCTCACCATCACCAAACTCCTGACGGTCTTCGACGCCTATGACACCGAAAGCGAGGCCTTAAGCCAATTCAAATAGTGCGAACGGAATTAAACTTCCAAGCGTTTATTTATCTGCGCAGACGGATCGGGAGGATCTGATTAAATGGCTCAATTGAATATTAACCAGCGGCAAGCGGGCGACGTGGCTATCCTGGATTTGACCGGCGAAGTCCGTATCGGAGACAGTGCCACAGCCCTGCGCGGCGCAATTAGGGAACTGGTTGCGGCCGACAACAAGAAAATCCTGCTTAATCTGGCCGGCGTGCGTTACATCGATTCCAGCGGTATCGGCGAATTGATCGCCAACTATACGACCGTGGGACGCAGCTCCGGACAGCTCAAACTATTGAACCTCACTGACAAGGTCCAGGACCTGTTGGTTATTACCAAGCTGTTAACGGTGTTCGATGTTTACGAGAACGAAGCGGACGCCTTGAGCAGTTTCAAATAGGGTGTGTCGAGATCTATAAAACACGGCCCAGCACTTTTCGCTGGGCCGTTTTGGTTAGTAGTGATTTCGTGGATCCGTTCGGCCACTGAACCGACAGGCGACTTCAGAATCCTGCCAGCGGGCCGCCTTACTGCGCCGTTCCGCTGTGCCCTATGCTAGACTTGCCGCCTTCTAACGCATGACTCGCGCCAAATTCGACAAAGCCGCCGCCGAAGCAATCGGCGCCGCGGTGCGCGAAATCGAAGCGAAAACGAACGCTGAGATTGTCGTGGCCGTGCGCGGCCGCTCAGGGCTCTATCGGCACGCCGATTATTTGTTTGGAGCCGTGTTTATGTTCGTGGGCTTGATGTTTGTCCTGTTCTCGCCGTTTGAATTCCACACCTATTGGATTCCGCTCGATGTGGTGCTCCTGTTTCTGGCCGGCACGTTTGTATCTTCGCGTAGTGACTCGATGCGGCGCCTGCTGACGACGGCGGCGTTTCGCGCGAAGGCCGCGCGGGCCGGCGCGGCGGCCATGTTTTACGAGGCCGGAATCGCCAATACATCTGCAGAAAATGGACTGCTAATCTATCTGTCTCTGCTCGAACAGAGAATGGAGGTAATCGCCGATCGCGGAGTGCTGAAGGCCATACCTCCTTTGAAATGGAACCATTCGGTCTTCGAACTGAAGCGCGTCGCGCACGACGCTGACGCGGATAAATTGATCACCGCTATGCGTGAGCTGGGCGTAGTGTTGGCTGAACACATGCCGGCTACCGGCGAGAACCCGAACGAGCTCGCGGATGGACCATCGATTCAATTGAAATGACGCGTCACCGATTTCAGATCTCAAATTTGAGATCCGTCATTGACGGACGTCGATGGCTGCTCGTTGTCCTGGGGTCTTCAGCAGCGTTAGTGACGATCGGCCTCACTGCCAGTGAAGTCCTGGCGCGCGTGGGCGGAGGTCAATCCTATGGCGGCGGGGGCGGACACGATGGCGGCGGCGGTGGCGGCGGCGCGCTCGTTTACCTGCTCATTCGGTTTCTGCTGTGGCTTACGATCGAACATCCGGCAATCGGGATTCCCGTTGACATTATCGTCATCGGGATCGCCATCTACTGGTTCGTAAAACCGAAGAACCAGAGTCTCTCAACCGGGTCTCTGTCGGTGGTCGCTGCCCCTGATGCCGTTGCCACTGTGGCGCAGCAACAGCAGGGGGTGCAAAGGTCATTCAACCAGCTGCGCCGTTTCGATCCGAATTTCTCGGAAATCATCTTCATCGATTTTTGTTACGCGCTTTACGGCCGGGCACATGAAGGGCGCGGACGTGGCGCCAAGGCGCTGGATGAGCTGTCACCTTACCTGAGCGATGCCGCGCGTGATTCGCTGCTGAAGTTGAATCCGCCAAACTTGAAGTCTGTCGAAGGCATCATTGTGGGCGCCATGCAGGTGGTGCAAGTGCGCGGCGTCGACACTCCCATAGTTTGGATTACCGTCGAGTTCGAGACCAATTACACCGAAGTAGTCGACGGTAAACAGATGAGTTATTACGTGCGGGAGCGCTGGCGGCTGGAAAGAAAACGCGATGTGCTTTCGCCGACTCCGGAGCAGGCAACCGCGCTGCATTGTCCTCGCTGTGGCGCCCCGCTGCAGAAGGATACAAACGGCGCTTGCGCCTTCTGTGCCACCAAAATCCAGAGCGGCGAATTCCAGTGGTTTGTGGGCGAAATCAGGACCCTCAGCCGGGAAGCAAGGGGTCCGCTGTTGACCTCAGATGTGCCCGAAGTTGGCACTCTCAATGCCACGATCATACAGCCGAATTTCCCGGCGGTGCGGGCGGCCTTCGAACAAAACAATCCAACCTTCTCGTGGGGAGATTTTCAGGCGCGCGCGCGGATGATCTTCAACGAGTTACAGACTGCCTGGTCGACGCTCGCGTGGGAGCGCGCGCGACCATTCGAAACCGACAATATCTTTCAGATGCATCGCTACTGGATCGAGGCATACAAGCGCCAGGGACTGCGAAACGCGCTGGATCAATGCCAAATCACCGCGATGCAGCCTGCGAAAATAAAGGCCGACGCTTTCTACAATGCGATCACCCTACGGATTTTTGCGCAGGGTTATGACTACACGGTCAATCAAAGTGGGCAGGTGGTGGCCGGATCGAACAAGAGTCTGCGGAAGTGGAGTGAGTATTGGACCTTTGTTCGTAACAGCAAAGCGAAACCGGCGGCCGCGCGTGCCGACCTGAATTGTCCGAATTGCGGCGCGCCTCTGAAGGTGAATACCACCGGGATCTGCGAATTCTGTGGCGGCAAAATCACCTCCGGAGATTTCGACTGGGTGCTCTCAAAGATTGAGCAGGACGAAAGCTACACGGGATAAAAGAACTATTTGACATTTATCATTGGACATTTCTCATTTGAGGTCTGGATTCGAAGGATGTGGCACAGCAGTTAACGCCGCGGTTCGCCAAATAAGTAAATGAAAAATGTCCAATGATAAATGTCAAATCCTCCGGCCCATCGATTGCTTTTTCCCGGCGCCAGGACCATTGGACCACGCCTCAAGCTTGACGCTTCCGGAGCGGGCTTGCTAGACTCAAAGCAGTTCAAGGAATTTACCCGATTCACCACTCGCGTTTGAAAGCTTTTTTTCAATCAGCCGCGCAATGCGACTAGTCAGGTGCTCGTAAAACTGTCGGAGGTGTTAAGGTGGGCTTCAAGGTCGGCCAGAAAGTCGTTTACCCAAATCACGGTATCGGCACAATCGAACAAATCGAGCAGAAGCAGATCGGCGCTGTAGCGCTGCCGTTCTATACACTTCGGCTCGCAGCAACGAATTCCCTCGTTCTGGTTCCCGTTTCCAACGCCAATGAAGTGGGCCTGCGACGGCCCATCACTTCGAGTGAGTGCGACACGCTCTTCAAGGTTTTATCGAGCGACTTCGCTACGCCCCCGAATGATTGGAAGGATCGGTTCAAGGATTTTTCCGACAAGATGCGCAGCGGAAATATCTTTGAAGTAGCTGAGGTGCTGAAACATCTCAGTTATCTCAGCCAGATGAAGCCGCTCTCGTTTCGCGAACAGCGAATGCTTGAGCGCTCCCGCTATCTGGTCGTATCGGAACTTGCCGCGGTGTGTCGTCAACCCGAGTGCAGTATCGACCCTCGTGTGGATGATGCGCTGGCCAAGGCGTGTTCCCGGCACGATCAGCGGCCTAACGGCCGCGTGCGCGCGGCGGCTGCCGGCGCGCATTGAAACGTAATAAGCTCAACAATTTGATGCGGCTCGCCCTGCGCGCTCGTAGTGTGCCGCGCGCCCGCTTCCGCGTCTGCGATTTACGCAGCGCCTTGGCGACTTCTCCGCAGGCGAACGCCGGTGAAAATCCTTTGTTCACCCACAGACCGAGGTTCACCGAGGCCTCGCAAAGGCAAAATAACAGCCACCCATTCGATCACCTGCCAACCCCCAGGCGTGCTAAGATAGTGCCAATAATATTCCCGCAATTAATTCGAAATGGACGATCCTGGGAGTTATTCTCTGGCCTTTCTGGCTGATGGCGCACAACACTCGACGACCGCAATCACTATTCTGCTGAAACTCTGTGCGGTCCTGTTTTTTGTCGGCGCGAATGCTTTTTTCGTCGGCGCTGAGTTTGCGCTGGTATCCGTGCGTCGCACGAGACTGAAGACCCGCGCTGACGGCGGCAGCCGCCGCGCCCAATCGGCGCTGCGGCTGATCAGCGATCCCACCTTCTTTATTTCCGCGACCCAATTGGGAATTACGATCGCTTCGCTCGCGCTGGGCTGGATCGGCGAGCCTACGGTCGCCTCATTCCTGGAACCGGTCGCCGCCGGGATTGCCCCAGCCGGACGGGCCGCTTATGTTGCGCACCTGCTGGCGATCGTAATTGCATTTACCGCCATCACCTTCCTGCACATTGTCCTGGGCGAGTTGATGCCGAAGATGTTTGCGCTGGAACGCGCGGAAGGCTTGGCCCTGTTTGTCGCGCGCCCGCTGGAACTTTTCGCCAAGGTTTTTCGCCCTTTCATTTTTGTCTTTAACAAGACGGGGCAGAGACTGGCGCGCGTCTTTGGGATCAAAGCGTCCTTACAGCACACCGCTGTCTACAGCGAGGTTGAGCTGCGGCAATTGGTAGATATCTCGAAAGAAAGTGGTCACCTGCGGGCTGAAGAGCGGCGCCTGATCCATCGCGTCTTTGAATTTTCCGACACGCTGGTGCGCGAGGCGATGGTGCCGCGTCCGGCCATCGCCGCGCTCTCGGCCAGCTGCACGCTCGAAGATATCAACCAGGGTTTTCAGCAACATCGATATTCCCGGCTGCCCGTGTATCGGGACTCGCTGGATAACGTCATCGGATTTATTCACAGCAAGGACCTGATCCCTTACCTGCTGCGACCACAGGACTTCAAACTCGAGTATGTTCTGCAGCCGCCGATGTACGTAGTTGACACGGCGCGCCTGGAAGATGTCCTGCGCCAAATGCAGAAAGCGAAGACGCATTTTGGTTTTGTAGTTGATGAGCATGGCGGCGTCGAGGGCATCATCACGCTTGAAGACCTGTTGGAAGAAATCGTGGGCGATATTTCAGACGAGCATGATGAAGAAGTTAATGAGCAAATCATTCAAGTCGACGACCGCGTTTATGTCCTGGACGGCGCACTGGCAGTGCGTGATCTGAATCGACGACTGAAGATCTCGCTGCCTGAATCCGACGGCTATACAACCGTCGGCGGTTTCCTGATGAGTGTCGCCGGTCATGTGCTGCAACCGGGCGAAGATATCGATCACGAAGGATTGCGATTTAAGGTAGAGAAGGTCGAGCGCCGCCGTTTGTTGCGGGTGCGCCTGGAGTTACCAGAGCATAAAATGGAAACCAAGGCAGAAGAAACCGCCAATGCGGCTGTATAGGAGATCTCAAAGACGGACCTTGCCCCAAAAGTGGCAATCTGTATCTGACTCACTTTGGCGGTCTCTCACCCGGAAAATCCAGGAGAGGTGCTGCTTACGTGCGACCACTAAGCCGCCCTGAACAAATTGCTGCTGAACCTTTTTCCCTGATCCAGCCAGGTTCGCTCCAATTCAAATCCCGTCTCGCGGCCTAATGATCTGAGCGCTTCCCCATCATATTTGTAGGCATTCTCAACGTGGATTCGTTCTCCGGCGCCCAGTTGGATTTGCATATTCAGGGCGCGAATGTCTACTGACTGCGCGCGCAGGCTTTCCAGATAAACTTCGACACGTCCGGCCGATTCGTTGTAGAACGATCGCAAACCAAACGCCCACAAATCAAAGTTCGCATCGAGCTCGCGATTGATGCGTTCGAGCTCGTTGACGATGAACGCCCGCGTTATTCCCAGGGCATCATTGTAAGCAGCTTCCAGTGTTTGCCGATCCTTCTTCAGATCGGCGCCGAGCAGCAGCACATCTTCAGGCCGCAACACGCGCCGGATAGCGTGCAGGAAATTGCCCGCTTCGTCCGGTTCGAAGTTCCCGATGTTCGAACCCAGAAACAGTACCAGCACGGGATGAGGACCAAGATCATTGAGCGCCTCGAACGCCTGAAAATAGTCGGCAGCGTACGCCTCTATGCTCAGGTTTGGATAAGAGCCAAGCAGGGTCAGCGAGCTTTCCGAGAGGGCCGACGCTGAGATGTCTACGGGGATGAACAGCAGTTGTTCGCGTGCGCGGATAAAAGCTTCGATCAGACGCCGCGTTTTTTCGGCGCTGCCGCTGCCGAGATCAATCAGGGTTTGGCAATTTGGCACGCAGCGCACGATTTCATCGGCATGCACCTTCAGAATCTCGTCTTCGGCGCGAGTGAGATAGTATTCATCGACTTCACAAATCGCTTCGAACAATCGCGACCCTAGTTCGTCATACAAATATTTCGGAAAGAGTCGCTTCGGATTGGATGACAAACCGGCTCGAATATCCTGCGAAAACTCGGCGTGACCGTTGCGCCGCGCCAGATCGTGAATGACCAGACGGGAAGGCGATGCCACAGAGGATTTGGTCCTGGCGTTCAATTACGCGTCCAATCTGGGAAACCGGTCGGAAGTTGGAGACAGGAAGGATTATCGCACTCTGCCGTGAGAACAGAAAGGGCAGCCGAGCCGTGACTCAACTGCCCAATAATCGCTTTCGCCGTCAGCCGGAGCGGCAGTATTTCTGCCGCGAAATCGCCGAAGTCAAATAGACCTTCGGCTCAAATAATCACCGTGCGCACCTTCCCCGGACGTGGCGCCGGGGCGGGAACCGTAACATCGATTGGCGGAATCGCCGGGACCGCAATTCGCGGGACCCGAATATTGATCTCGGGGATGTCGGGAATTGCTATCGCCGGAAGCGAGATGCGGCGGGTGCCGATTGAGCCGGGTTTGATAAGCGCCGGGTCAGGATTCTTCTCAGGTGTGAGGGTGACCGTACGCGTATTGTGATCGCGAACAATCGTAATTGACACGTCGCCCGTTTGTTTCTTGTTCAGCGCCCGCGTGATGTCGGCGGGCGAAGTAACTTTGTCGCCGTCAATTGCCGTGATGACATCACCGGCTTTTAATCCGGCTCTGGATGCGGGACTGTTTTCGTAGACTGAGGAGATCAGCACTCCGCCGTCCTTCACGCCGAAATAATCAGCCAACTGCTTGGACAATGTTTGCGTGCGCACGCCGATGCTACGATTTGCTCCCAGCGTCCAAACGAATGGCCCATCGCCGCCGCCGAGAGCCGGCGGCCAGTTGCCGTTAGGGAAAATGCGAACGGAGTCGTCATTGTCGCCACCACGGGGGACTCCCGGAAACGTTGACCCGAACACATTGTCCATCTTGTGCTTGGCCAGGGTTGCGGTCAGTTCTTGTTCGGCGCCGCCACGAATGACGGTGAGATGGACGGTTTGATCCGGCGTTGATTCATTCACCAGCCTGGTCAACTTGCGCACGCTGGTTACCGACTCGCCTTCGAAGCGGACAATCACATCGTCCTTGCGCAGGCCCGCTTTTTCCGCCGGACTGTCTTTGGAGACTTCGGTCACGCCGACGCCGCGCACTTCGCGCATTCCATAGTGCGCCATGTTTTCTTTGGTGATGTCTTCGGTGCCGACGCCCAGAAAGGCGCCGCCATCAAGAAAGAAGGAAAAGTTGCGGACGCCGGGCTCCTGCGGCTCCTGAGCCATTTCGGTCAACAGCGCCTGCCAGGCGCCGGCTTGCGACGTCGATGCTTCCTGGGCGTACACAATACCGCACGCTAAGGCGCTGGCGGTGACAGTCAACGCCAGAAATAAGACCAATTTCTTACGAGACATACGAAACCCTCCGGAAAGATTTTGGGAGCTTTCACGCGCGAGATCGATATGAGTTCCAAAATTGTCGCTGCGAGTGCAAACCGATCCGCGAAACTACCCGAAAAGCCAGGAGTTTTGGTTCGTGATTTTCGTGGATGGTAATGGCTTTCCCACTGCGGCTAGTCGGCCGAGGGTCTTCGGTAGATTTCCTGTCCATCCGCGAGTTCCACTGCGATCTTTCCTTCCGATTGAGCGTAATCAAGGTGAGCAACCGCTTCCGAGACCGCGAGGAAGCGATGGACATCGCCGGTTTCAGGAAACATCGCGCGGGAGATTTCCCAGGCCGTGGCGCCGTTTTTGGGGACCAGCGAAATGATCTTCGCCTGGCGTTCGCGAATCAGCTTGAGATATCGATTGAAGAGTTCTTCGAAGTCAGAAATGGGTTCGCCGTGGCCGCCAAAGACCAGCGTCGGCGCAAAACTCCGGACCCGCGCGAGACTCACCAGATACTCTGCCAACGATCTGAAACGGCGCGACGGATCGATGGGATCCGGCGAGATCACCGGGTTTGGGGTAATTCGCTTCAACACGCAATCACCGGCAATAACGGTGCGATCCGCTTCCCGCAGAAATGAACAGGAGCCGGGCGTGTGACCTGGAGTATGCACCACTCGCAACGCGCCAGTGTCGAATTCCAGCTCGCTACCGTCGGTGAGTTCCCGGCAATGGTCATCTTCCAATGAATCAGCGTATTGCCGCACCTCTTCATACAGCTGCCGCATCGACTGGATTTCGTTCTCCGGAACGCCGGCGCGTTGCAGCAAACGCAGGTTCTCTTCATGTTCCAGCCGGGCGGCGCGATGACCGGTTTCCCAATCGTGCACGAATACTTCCGCGTCTTTTGCTTCATCGCGCAGAGAGCGCGCCAGGCCGCAGTGATCTTCATGCGCGTGCGTCAGCACAATGCGACGAATGTCGCCCGTGGTCAGACCGGCTTGTCGCAGGCCGGCGCGTAAAGCTTCGACGGCTTCACGCGTCTTGGGGCCGGTATCGATGATCGTGATCGGGTCTTCTTTAATGAGGTAGACGTTGACCGCGCCGATGTAGAAA
>JBKPEE010000126.1:0-8424 GCA_046728235.1 Acidobacteriota bacterium | reverse complement strand
CCATCGAGTTTCAGGAGACAGGTTATTTGATCTACAAGACGTACGCGGCGGCGTTTGGGCCAACCCGCATTGGCTCGACTGTGCCACTGACGCGTTCAGAGTTTCTTCCTGATGTGCAGAACGTTGCGCAAGGCGTCGTGGTTGGCGCGACCGGTTGGCAGGAGCAGCTTGAAGCGAACCAGACGGCTTACTTCAACGAGTTCGTCCAGCGACCAAACTTCGTGGCCACTTATCCGCCAACGATGTCTAGCGGACAGTATGTTGATTCTCTCAACGCGAATGCGGGTGGGGCGCTCTCTACCTCTGAGCGAGATCAGCTTGTTAATGAGTTGACGAACGGCGTGAAGACGCGTGCGCAAGTTTTACGTGCCGTGGTAAACGACGCTGACTTCACTCGCGCGCATTTCAACCGCGCCTTCGTTCTGATGCAGTACTTTGGCTATTTGAGAAGGAATCCGAACGAGCCCCCAGACAACAACTTCAATGGCTACAATTTCTGGCTCGCTAAGCTGGATCAATTCAACGGCAACTTTATCGAGGCTGAGATGGTCAAGGCCTTCATTACTTCGGTTGAGTATCGCCAGCGCTTTGGCCCATGATTGATATTCAAATATCTTTCTGCTTTTGAGGGAGCTTTAAAATGTGAAATCGCGGGTCAGCTTGAATTGCAGACTGTAAGAAGGCCGTTCCAACCCGGCACCCGTGCTCTGATTATAAATGATGAAAAAGTCGCTGTTAGGACGATAGATGTAGCGGAGCTTGATATTAATAAGTGACAGTCGGGCGGCTGAGTTCAATTGCACAAATGCTGATGTCAGCAGCTTGCGCGAAAAATTGTAGTGGAATCTTCCCGTGAAAAGGCTGGTGCTGAAATCACCTTCTCGCAGATGCACCTTGTTATAACTCTCGCCGAAGTCGAAAAACAGATGCGCGTTCGGCCGCAACTGGATTCCACCTGAGGTTTCATAGCGCGTTCCGGTATAAAACTTTCCCCACTTCTCTCGGGCAGTGAAGATAACCTTCTTGCTCAGATCGCTCGTGAATTCCACTATAGGCCGGTTGAATTGGTATGCGCCTACTGGGATGGTAATCCCTGGCCGAATCTGAAACGGTTCGGTGAGAACATCATTTACCGCTTCAATCGGCCGGAAGAAGAGTTCTGATGAGTTCTTGAAGATCGTGTCCCACGAAAGCTCGGTCTGTCGCGTTGCCAACCTGTTATGCCGGTCGGTGTAGTACTCAATTTGCGTTTCAAACTCCATCTGCTGCACGTGAGGAATGAATTTAGGTCGCGGTTTGTAAGCGAACTGGCCGAAGTACTGATGAATGCCTTTGCGCTCGATAAACCCAACTTCTGGATTAAAGTTTGAGCCGACGTCTTCATAAACCATAATGAACCGATAGAGATCGTTTTCAAATATCGATTGCAGACGCGACGACCCATAGCTGGAATGGACTCCCGGAGTAATCGAACCCATCCAAAAGGCCGTTGCCTTGTAATGATTGGTAAGGTTGAACTCCGAATCGACACCAGCGATGCGATTGTATCTATTGCCTCCGATCGAGGTGGCGCCTTGACGATTGACGAAGATGCCGCCGATGTACGATCGCTTCAAAACGTCGCGTTTCACTCGCAAGACAGTGAATTGATCGCGCGGAATTCCAAGACCGGTTGAAGCCTCGCCGAGTTTGCGCGTCTGCACCTGGAGGAATCCGACGTTGTAACGATCAATCCGGCCGGTCAGCTTCGCGCCGTAGTCGATCGGCACAGGCGCGCCGTTGTCAGTGAGGCCGATTCGTCTTGTGAAGAAAGCCTGGTTCTCACCTTCACGACCGAAAAGAAAGATGCCCGAGTTTTCCAGAAAGAAATCCCGCTTCTCAGGGAAGAACACAGAGAAGCGAGTGAGGTTAACGACCTGATTATCGACTTCCGCTTGACCGAAGTCAGGATTCGCAGTGAATTCGGCGGTCAACGATGGCGTAATTCCGATCTTAGCTACTTCGAGTCCGGCCTTGCCATTTACCCCGGCGTCGAAACCCTCAGCACCGACAAGCGGTATGCCCTGTCGCCATCCTCCGGTGCCGTAAGGCTTGATCTCATACAACCGATGACGTTTGATTTCTGCTACGCCGGAAAGCTCGCCGGCCTGGGACACTCGCTCCAGCCCAAAGGATCGCTGCCAGCTACTCCATAGGTTCTCTTCATTCTTGCGTCGGATGACCCGTGAAACGTTGAAACCCCAGGTGTCGATCCCTTCGGTGAAGCGCAAGGTGGTTAAGGGAATGGCGATCTCGACGACGTAGCCTTGGGCGTCTATGCGGCCTGAGGAAATCCACGAGCCGTCCCACGACAGATTGATGTCCTTACCCTCATCGGTTATCAGCGCGTCCTGCTGCGTGCCAAGCGGGTTGACCGCGAAGCGAAACGCGTTACGCTGATCGTGATATGTATCGAGAATGATCTCGACGCGATCGTCTGTGTCGAAGGTCGAGTCCCGCACCAAATCACGCGCGTTGATTTTCGCCGGCTCGGAGTCAAACGCGCGGATGCCAATGTAGATGTTTCTGTTGTCATATAGCACGCGCACTTCTGTTTTCTCAGACGCCAGCGCGCCTTCGATTGGACTCTCCTGACGAAAATCGGTAGCGGCTTCAGCTTGTGACCACGACGGCTCGTCCAGATGTCCATCGATCTTTATAGGATCGGTAACGCGGAGTATGCGGACGCGATGAGCGACATTGTCGCCGGATGGTTGTGACGGGGCTGTCTTCGGCTGTTGAGTGAGATCTGTTAATGAATTCTGCCCAGCAGCTGCAATCACACTAACGCTTTCAACTGATGCGGTACTCGTTTGAGAAGCAGCAATCGGACACAACGCCATGAGGAGTCCTACAGCATAGAGTCGTTCGCGTTGCTTGATCTTCACCTTCTTGTTCACGACCTGGCTTAATGCTCGTGCCGGTGATGGATATCCGGGTAATGTGGATGACTGTGACGCATCTTCTCGTGCCGATGCATGTGACTGTGCGTCTGCGCCAACAAATCGGGATTATCGTGATGCCGATGATGTTCGTCGTGACTATGACGATGTTCGTGTTCCATCGCTTCGTGCACGTGTTCGTGCTCGTGCCGCTCCGTCAAATGCAGCCAGACGCCGATAAGCATGAGCCCCCCGGCAATGCCAAGAGGTATAGTGACGTGCTCCTTAAGAAGAATGATTGCCAAGGCTGCGCCAGCAAACGGAGCTACTGAAAAGTAAGCTCCAGTTCTCGCCGTGCCAATCTTGCGGAGCGCCAGGACAAACAGAACCAGGCTTACACCGTAACTTAGAAAGCCAAGTAACGCCGCTTCACTTGCTGCCGTCATGTCCGGTAATGACGCGCCCGAGACGAAAGCTATGATGAGATTAACGGCTCCGGCAACCAAACCTTTAGCCGCCGCAATTTGTATCGGATCACCCGAAGAAACATTTCTCGTGAGATTGTTGTCGATGGCCCAGGCCAAACATGCGCCAGTGATTAGAATAGATCCCCAGGGAATGCCCAACTCAGGCTTTCCAGCCCACGACAAAACGACGCCACCCGCAATGATTGCCCCCATTCCCAACGCGATGCGAAGATCAAAATTCTCTTTGAAGATGAACCATGCGATGGTTGCGGTGAGCACGCCTTCCAGATTGAGCAACAACGATGCCGATGACGCGGGCGTGAGTCTCAGCCCGGCGAGCAGCAGAATCGGACCGATTATTCCGCCTGAGACGATGGCGCTGCCTAACCACGGCAGATCTCTTGCTCGTAAGCCCGCCTCGCGAGGTTGTTGGAAAGTAAAAAAACGCCGCGTGGCAAGCCAGACAATTAAACCGATGCCCGATCCTAAGTAGAGCAATGCGGCCAGGAGAATTGGTGGCGTTTGTCCGAGGAGGATTTTGGCGAGCGGCGTACTCGCACCAAATAGGGCAGCAGCGATGAGAGCGTATGCAGGCCCTTGGCGATCGGATCGGGCGGTCAACGTGTTACTACTCTTTCAGTTTTGAACGGTGATTCTCAGTACGGGCTTGCCGCCTCTTGCATACCCGGTCTCCCTTGCTGTCGACCATACTTTAAAATGTCAGTCTTGTCTGCAACTCAAGCCTGCGATTGTTTGCGGACTCTGAAAAACCAAAACCACCCGCGTCTGATGGTTGGTTAGCCAAGCCAAACAACGGCGAAGTAATGTTGCCGATGATCGGACCGGGATTGGTGTGATTGATGATGTTTCGGATCGACATCGAGATACTCAAGCTGTAACGGTGCCCTGCAGACTGAGACGCGGGCCCACCTGTACCGCCGGTTGGCGTGAATACTCCGGGTGTGCCGCCGCGCGGGCCGCTGCCAGGTTGGCCGGTTGACGCCGCGCCTGAGTTTTCGCCCCTGCCAAACTCAAAAATCTTCTGCACTCGCAGATTCAGCATTAATTGACCTGGGCCGCGCCCGAAGTTGCGCGTCAGTGTCGGCTGATTGAGGGTCGGGTTGGGATCGAGCAAACCGTACGCGGTTTGAATCAATCCCGGCTTCGCTCGGTCAGTGGCGATGCCGGGCCGCGCATTGAACAACGTCGTACCGTAAAGATCTCGGCCAATCGTGATGTCAAAGGGCGGGCCGGATTGAATAACCACGAACGGACTCAAACGAATGTTCCACTTCGTGTTGATGGTGCCGTTGAAGGTGACCCGATGGCGCACATCGGTGGCTGCTGGTCCATACTCGCCAGTGAAATCGTAAGGCTTAGCCGGAAATGTTCCGAGACCATCTGTGTCGCTCCGCGCGTAGTTCAAAACGTACGAGGCCGAGAACGAGAGACTCTTGCTGTAGCGCGAGTTGAGAAACGCAATCAACTGGTTCTGGTTGTACAGACCTGAAGATTCCATCTGGAAAACTGGTCCGGGTCTGCCCAACGGGAATACGCCGCTACCAGGCACGAGCGGGTTATACGTTCCGAGTAAGGGAGCGTTGATGTCTTGTGAGCGCAACAGGTGCAGTCCGTGCGCATTTGCGTAGGTGATCGCGAGAGTCGTGTTGTGCGGCAGTTGCCGTTCAACGCTGACGGCCGATTGCATGATGTACGGAGCGCGCACGGCTGAGCTGATCTGTTGGATTGTCTGCGGTGCCTGAAATGCAGCGATCACCGGAGTTGGCGGAACCGTGGGGAAGAAGTCCGGATTCGTGACCACGTATTGTTGCTGCACCACGCCATTGTAACGCGACGCGGTCAGAGTATTGGCCAGCGCGAAGCGATCATAAAAAATGCCGAAGCCGGCACGCACCACAGTTTTCAGTTGCCTCGTCTTTGCGGTCGCGCCGGGTGCCCACGCAAGTGCGAATCGTGGCGCAAAGTCTCGCCAGTCATGAATATTGCTCTGCGTCTCGTAGCGCATTCCCAGATTCAGGGTTAGTCCCGGATTCACCCTCCAGTCATCACTGACAAACAAGCCGATATCAAACTGACTGCCGGAAATTGATGGCTTACCGGCGCTAATGGTGAATTGTGTTGCTCCTCCCCCGAGCAGGCGAATCTGCGTGGCCGAGCAACCAAGTCGCTGAAATATCAAAGTCCGACGATATTTCTCGATTGAAGTGATCGATGCTAGGGCCGGATTACCTGGCGCGGTGCAACTCGAAGGATCAATCACCACCGGCGCCAGCGTATTGCCGCCGCTAAAGGTGAATGTTCCGCCAAAATTCTGCGGCGAGACATTTGTAACTTTGTCGTCGCGAAGTCTCGCGCCGAATCTCCAGAAATGTGTGCCGTGCGCGATCGAGGTGTTGTTTTGTAACTCGAAACTGTACTGGCTACTAGTTGCATGACCGGTTTGCGCCCCGCCTCCATTGAACGATCCGAGAACCAGCAGCGCCGGATCGGAACTGTTGGCCACCGTTTCGTTAGCATAGTGGCTGAACTGGAAACGCGTCTCGTTAATCGTGGTGGCATTGATAGCGGCGGTTTCCGTGAGTTGGAGCGTGTGGCTGGTGTTCAGTAATTCCACCGCGCGCGAACTGAGGTTGAAGCCGCCGATGCCGGCATCGTTAATGTCGCTATGCGTGAAGGCATATCGCGCCACCAGCGTATGCTTCTGATTGATTTGATAATCGATGCGCGGATTTATTCCCGTACGCCGCTGAGGGGTTACGGGCGTGTCGGTGAATGAAGTTGGAGTTAGCGTCACCGGATCAAGTATCACAGCGTTAACGATCGAGCCGTTGTCGATTGCATCTCGCCGAACGTCGAGAAAGAAAGATGACTTCCTATTGATTGGGCCGGTGATGTTGCCGCCGAGTTCGTGCAGAGTGAACGGAGCTTTGCGAGCTGCATAGGGATTGCGCGAGTTCCAAAACTGATTGGCGAAGTTGTAATAAATCGAGCCGCCAAATCTGCCTGATCCCGGTTTGGTAAGAATCTCGATTCTTCCGAACCCCAGCTTGTCATATTCAGGCGAGAAAGGATTCTGGTTGATCCTGATCTCGCGGATGGAATTCTTGGACGGAAGCTGACCGCCGCTGAAGCCGTCGATGAATATTTGTCCTCCGCTTGGTCCTGCCGATGGTCCGGCGAGGGCCAGCAGCGCTTCCTGAAGGTCTTCGGGACTGTCACCGAGCGCGTCGAGGTCCTCGCCACGCAGCATCTGGGCACTGGCATTTGCTGCCGCCTCGGTACTCACCGCAGCGCGGTTATTCTCTTCTACGGTAATCTTTTGTTCCGGGATTACCACGGTCAATTGCAAATTAAGTGTCTGGGAGCCCGGCTTCAAAACAATCTTGAGTGCCTCCTGAAGTACCAGACTCGGCGCTGATGCTTCTACTGTGTAGTCGCCCGCGGGCAGGTTCGCGAAGGAATAGACGCCGCCGCTGTCAGTGTTGGCCGTCTTAGTCTGTCCGTTCGGTCCGCGCGCTGTTACCTTCACTCCCACGACTATGGCTCCATTTTGATCGGTGACCTGACCATGCAGGGAGGCAGTTTGAGCGACGGCATTTGTAGTGATGAAGGCAAAGGGAAGGAAGAATAAAAGTGCTGAAAGAAAAGCGTGCTTCGTATGGAGATGTCTCATAAGGCGTAGTGTTCACAGGCTACGGTCGTACCAATTAACTAAGGTCGGGATTAGAGACATACCTTCGTAAGAGTCTTTACGATACTATTCGGTTGAGCGCTGATCAATAAATGAGAGGATAAGCTGATCTCGGACTGCGAAACGACCGAGATTCAGTATTGCAGTTTGGTTTGTCCAGAGTCGATTAGCAGATGAAGCCCGATCCAGTGATCAATGACGGACACCAAATGCCTTCGTGGCGAGAGGTGTTTCTGTACTTCCTCTTCCTCGGCTTCGTGAACGTCGGTGGGCCAGTCGCCCAGATCACGATGATGTATAACCACATGGTCGAGAAGCGCAGGTGGCTCACCAAGGATCGCTTCGTAAAGATCATGGCCTTCTGTCACATGCTGCCCGGCCCGGAAGCATTGCAACTGGCGATTTACGTTGGCTATGTGAAGCGAAGATTCGTGGGTGGCGTCCTGGCGGGACTGACGTTCATCCTGCCGGGCGCGGCAGTGATGATTCTGCTGAGTTGGCTATACGTGAAATACGGCACGCTGCCTCAGGTCAATAATGCGCTCTACGTGCTAAAGCCCGCCGTCCTCGGCATCATCGCGGCGGGAATAATCAAGTTAGGCACGGCCACGATTCGCAACTGGTTTCTCGCCGTGCTGCTCGTCGGCGCCTTCGTGGGAATGCGCTTCGCAGGTATCAACTTCTTGCTGATTCTCCTCATCGCAGGGCTTTTAAATCTGCTGAAGGAAGATGGCTTGCCCAGGCTAAAGAAAGCAGCGCCATCTCTTCCGGTCACGATCGCTGGACTTCTGTTGCTGCTACCTTTAATCGGCTCGCGTCTGTTTCAGATCGGCTGGCTATTTTTCAAGACGGGGCTGCTCAGTTTCGGCGGAGCGTACGCTTCGTTGGTTTTCGTCCAGCAGGGAGCAGTCGCGCAATATCACTGGTTAACGGATGGCCAACTTTTGGATGGCGTCGCCTTGAGCGTTGCGACACCGGGACCATTCATGCTTTTCACGACGTTTGCTGGATATCTCGCCGGCGGCGTGAGTGGCGCAGTCATTGCCACGTTCTTTGTTTTTCTTCCCTCGTTCGTCTTCGTGCTTGGCGGCGCTCACTACGTTGAAAAGGTTCGGGACAATAAAACGATTCAAGCATTTTTAGCAGGCGTCAGCGCCGCTGTGGTCGGTGTGATCGCGGTAGTGTCGCTTGAGCTGATCCCGGAAGCGCTGGTTGGCTGGCCAGCCATCATAATCTCAATAACCGCATTTCTATTGATTGTGTGGTTGAAGCGCGATGTTGCTCTGGTCGCAGTCGCAGCGATGACCGGCGGAATCGTGTACGC
>JBKPEE010000125.1:0-16369 GCA_046728235.1 Acidobacteriota bacterium | reverse complement strand
AGGTCATCACGCCTTTAAGGTCACCCTAGGGCCCAAAGCGCTGGCGATACTCATCTGAAGTGATGAAGGCTTCGGAAACCTTCAGCTGCCGTTTACCGTATCGAAACGCAGACCACTGGACCCCTCACCCTTTCCGATACGCTTTTTCCGCGCAATCCAGAGATGAGTTGAGCCGCCCTGCCAACGCGCCAGCTGGTAATGTCGCGCGATGCTGATACCTTCGCGCGGGACCTCTTCTTCCCTAATCGCCAGAGCATCGCCGCCCAGCCCTTCCGGATTAAGAATCGATCCCTGGGCGGTAACGAATTCCGGTGGCCCATCGATCTTCAACACTTTGCCTCGTTGCAGCCGCAAACCTGAATCAGTGCGGACCGGTAACAACGGCACCCAGTTCGACGGAGTTTGTGTCGCCAACCGGTAATGCAGTAGCTCGGCATCGGCTTGTCTTCCGATTACGGGCGCGGAATAACGTTGCTGCTCGAATCGATTAAGCGGGCTTTCGGTGGCGCTCTCGATTACATGCTCAATTCCCCAAGCCATGTTGGCCATCTCGTCACGGATAAACAATACCTCTTCGATCGGACGGCTCTCGACGCTCTTCATCAGCGCCGGCGGCAGGAACAACAGATCGGAGCTAACCGGCGGCTCGCCGGGTTTACGCATAAATGAAAGTTCAAACATCCGCCACGCCGCGTATCGCGATCCGGAGTTCTTTGCCGAGCGAATCATGAAGCGCTCTCCGAAGGTGTTGGTAACGATCAAAGGCTCGGAGCGGCAGATTGAACCGACCGGAAGCTCAACCGGGATCACGAACCAGTCATTGCCATAGGTGATCGCAAATTCGATGAGGAGCATGCGGACCAAGTCTTCCGGCTCGGCTTTAAGTGAACCAAAATCAACGCGCGCATCTTCGAATTCCCAAAATCGACTAGCGGGCGCGCCGCGAAAAGTGATCGGAGCGGGAACGCTGGTGTGAGCGATCTGCTTAACAGCGTCGTCATTCGCACCGCCGAGCGACACGTCGAAATTGAGATCGAAGTCATACCAGTCGAGATTGCCTTCGTAGTATTCCTGCGCGGTCAACGGGACCTCACCTTCACTCAGGCGTGTTCCTACTGAAAATGCATACTCCATCCTTTCGGGAACCCAGCAGGAGTCGGCCGCGGGCTCGCTGAAGACAGATTCATACCATCGCCGCCAGACGCGTATTGCCTGTTGGATCTCCGCTGTATCTGCGTGCGCAATGTTGAGGTCGGCAGGCAGAGCGATCTCGCCCGTGCGATCAGGTTTGAGCGCGGCGTAGATTTGCCGGCCATCGGGAACACGGCCGGCCATCACTTCCAGGAAGCTAAGACTATCCTGATCGAGAGTCTCACGATCCTGCGCGGTCAGTGATGGGAGCGGATATTTGAGAATGAACGAATCGCGGTAGTCCTTCGAGACTGCCTGCTGATCAATAGTCCGCAAAAAGTGCAATCCGGCCTCGACGGCCAGCCGGAGTTTTTGGGGCTTGAGTTGCTGGTCCGGCAACGGACGCACCAGCTCTCTTTCAACCAGAGTTTCCAAAGGCGTCTCGGCCGGATCGTATTCCAAAGCCTTGACCACGGTTTCGGGCGCAATAGTTCCGGGACGGAATCGAGTCAACCTCGCTGTTTCCGCGCGAAAGTTTGCCATCGCCGGAGAGCCGTTATCTTCGCCCTGAAATTCGCCGATTTGCCACTGGCGGGCCAGCAGCCACAGAGGATCGTAGATCTGCGCCCGCAGCCCGCTGCTCATGTCGGGATTTCGGCATCTGGGTTCAAGCCTGATCCAACTGGTGATTGATGACATGATTCTTCCTCTATCGCTTTAGCGGAACGAAATCCGTCGCCACTGTATCGCGATCAGTATTGACCGCAAAATAGAGCGCCGGTAAATAGTGCCCTAACTGAGTGAGCGTGTCGGGATCGACTGCCCTGAGGCGCGCCAGATCCAGAGTCTCCAGCAGCACCTGTTGCAAGGACCAAAGATTCCACGGCTGATCGAGATCCGGCGGCACCGCCAGCAGAATAGACTGGGGCGGCGCGGCGTCCGGTTGATCGTATTGGAAGACAAGTCCGGTTGTTTCACTGCTTCCCGGAACCAGCTCGACCCACTCATCGATCAGCAGTCCGGTCAGCGCTTGCTTGAGATCGAGCCCCGGTGCTGATTGCACGATCAGACTGAACCGCGACATTGAAAGCTCGTTTCCAGATTTCGCCGGTAGGCCAACCCAATGATCGTTTTCCTGATAGGGAAGCTGCGCGATGCTCAGGTTCAGTCGCTCACCGGTTTGCAGCACTTCAGCATAGCGAAGTGAAGCGTTGAGTCGCTCGACACCTTCGCGCACGCGACTGGCTCTTTGAAACCAGGTAACGACGGCCAGCGGGTCGTCCTCCTCGATCGTGGTCGAGTCGGCCAACGCCTTCTCCAACTCAGAGGCGTTGCCTAATGAAAATTGGGGCAGCACAACGAACGCTGGTCCAAAGACTGCGCGCATGCGAGCGAGCTCATGATTTACTTTGTCGCTGTCGTTGGCGGTCGGCGTCAGCTCGGTCTTCAGCGCGTCGATTTGATCTACACGATCGGCTAATTCCCTGGCGATGGAACCGGCCTGCAGCAACAGGGCCGCGCGATCAGCCGGTTCATTTCCCTTTGATGAGATTGGCACTGCTCCCGCGATGCCCAATGCCGCTGAACGCAAGATGACATCGCGCAGCCTTTCCAAGTCAGCATCGGACGGAGTATCGAGTAGAGTCTTGAGATCGGTTCGGGTACTGCTGAGTGCCGCTGCGGCCTGGTCGGCGCGGCCTTGTAACTCACTGAGGTTTATTGCCGGCGATTGATTCTGCTCGGGAGGCGCCAACTCACTCGCATCGATGCCTCGGGTGCTGGTCACCAATTTGCGCGCGGTCCGCACCAGCTGGCCAAACTCGCCGTAACTCAGATCGTTACTGCTCCAATGCGGGTCGCGCGCCGGATTGATCCGCAAATCGGCATGGGACGCAAAGCCTTGCGGTCCCTGTTTCACCAGGTGGAAGATGCGTCGTTCGATCTCTGAAGGTTGAGCGTCACGGCCGCCGTCCGCGGCGTAAATAAAATCCAGCGGCGACAGACGGAGTTCGCTCAGTTTTATTTCGCGGGTTTCCAGCGCCTCTGCCGTCTCAGAGTCGAAGCGTTCAATCAAACACCGGACCCGGGAAGGATCGCCAAGCAGGTTGGCGGCCCAGGAATTAAGGACAGGTTCGGCATCGGCGCGATGGGAAATCGCCGGCGCGCCCCAACCAGGCGGCAATTGGGACTGACCGTCGAACAATGTCACCAGGCGATAAGTTAAGGCGGTGCCGCTACGTGGTGTTTTGACCACCTCCAATTCCGGCGGTGGCGCTTCGCCTCGCGCGATCGCGTCGATCGTGCTCGCCGTGCGCAAAGGATTTCCCTGCACCGCATGATGCACCGTCTCTGCGAGTAAAGCATCGCTCACCCCATCGACAGAATCGTCGAGCGCATCCAGTTCCGCCTGGATGGTGACTGCCTGATTCTGATCAAAAACGGGCTTGTCCTCCAGCTCATTAAAGAGGACCAGCAGTCTCTGGACGGCGATGTTTCCCGGCAGGGCGAGGTTCTTTACCGGATTCCATTTTCGTTGCAGTAATAACCCATCGACGACATTGTTTGCGGCGATTGATTCCACCGGCAGTCGGCTCGCCGGATCGTTAGTTTGCGGATCCTTCCGGGCCACCAGCGGGGCCAGTTCACGGAAGAACGGAATGAATTGGCCCAGCAAGTCGTCCTGCAATCGTCGTTCAAAGCGATAACCAAGCAAAGCGCCTAACGGCTGACCCTGTCGCACACCGTCGAGCAATCGTTCAGCCAGCCTGACACGCTGAGAAGAGAGATCGATCGTCAGGAGCTCGTTGTTGGCGTCATCCGAATGTGTCAGGTGGCCGCTGCGTAAAACGGCCACCGTCGCTGCCTGCCCCAGGGACGGCGTGTGAGTAAATCCCGGATTATTGTTCGGAAGAAAGATTGTGCCCGTCTGGCCGGCTGCTGCCGGCGCCGCTGGCGGCGCGGCGGCGGGACTTAAGTTCAAGACCCAGCCATAACCACCAAGCAGAACACCGGCTGGTTTCTCAGCGCGCATTTCTGCCAGTCGCTTCGTCGCAAATGAAGTAATCCAGGCATCGAGGCGGTGCGAGCAAAGATCGAGCGTACCCGCAAAGAGTCTCTGTAACTTTGCCGCGCCCAGCGTCTTCAGATGTTCGAGGCTTTCGCGCAACTCGAGCAGCCCGGAAACGCGAGTGGCGAGGTTTTGATCCGCGGGCGCGCTCTTCAACGATCCCAGGAAGCTTCCAATCGATCCGTCGCCGGCGCCAGGCAGCGGGCGGGTAAACAAGTCCCAGGCTGTGGGAATCGACCCTGGAAATCCTGTGAACTCCGGCGGGCCAACCAACTCTGGCTCGCTATTCGTCACCCAATAAGCCATCGATTGTTCGTCAAAAAGCAGTTTCGTCGCCGCCGCCCGGTACTCCATCAGCAACGCATGACGCAGTAGCGCGTAAAGCAGTCCCGTCGGTTTCGGCTCGGGAAAATCCTCCTGCCGGATTTTTCCAAGGTCGGTTTCATCCAACAGCAACTGCACAAAATTGGGTGACAGCAGTGTCTCCTCGGAAGACGAATCGGCCTGGACCACGATCCCTTTAAGGGGCATATGCCAACCGGTATAGGTTGCACCCGAGAGACGCGGGTTCCAGTTCAGCCCCAGCTGGGTCAACGCCGGGCGGGTCATGAAGTTTTGGTAAAGCCACCAGAAATTCTGGTTTTCAGGAGTGAGAAAGGACCAGAACCTTCGCAGATAGTTTTCCCCCACCAGGTGACGGATTGCGTAATTTGACGAAATTCCATCCAGGGCAAAGATCTCTGAGAAGTCCTGGTCGGGATTGCCACTGCGGCCCACGCGCGGTACACGAAATAATTGCTGCCGCCACATCTCGCGCAGCTTGAGCAGGAACTCTTTTAATGCAGCATCGCGTTGGTATTCAGTCTCGTGGCCTGCTTTGGGTTTCCAGGTGTTGAGTGAAGTCACCGGCAGAATGCCGTAAGGCTGTTTGCCCACGCGTATGGCCGGCAAAGGACCAGCGGCCCGAACGTAGTCGATGAAGTGCTGCCTGGCCCAATGGAGATCGTCAGGTGCAAGCGTCGTCTCGTTACGAACAATGACGCCCATCATTTGCGCGAGGAAATAACCCAACGTCGCTGGCCAGAGCGCCCGATTCATGTGACGAGCGTCCGCCTGCTCAGTGGCATCCGCATTTGCAAGGTGCGCAAACGTCACCGCGAGCTTATCGTGCAACCCCAGCGCAGTGGAGAGCACCTCGGCATTCGAAGCGCTGCCCGGAACCGGAATAGTTTCGTGTTCGTCTGCATAGCTCTGCTCGGCACCCGGATCCAACGAATTGAAACCTGATGGCGCATCAGGAGTGTTGTTCGAAGGGGTACCCTGCAGCACAAAGTTCAGCCCATCCGTGTAATGATGAGCGTCGAGCAGCTTAACTAATTCCGGCGTGGCGTCGGGGAGGTCCGGCGTCGCTTTCGTGCCGAATACCAACAAAATATCGAAACTGCGTACTTGTTCCGGCGTCAATGGAACACGAATGCCCATGCCGACTTTTTCGGCTGCTTCAAAGTCGATCATCCATCTCATGCCACTGTCGATCGCCAATTCAGCTTCCGTGGCTTCGGTACTTGGCGCGGTCGGATCGGGACCGGTCGCAAGTTTAGGCAGTATCGGATTCCCGGAGGCATGTACGACCAAACCACCTCCGGCGTAAGCAAACACCCACCAACGGTCCGGCAGCACGCTGGTAAAGGGAGCGCGCGTCCATGCCGCACTCTTTATGGCCACTTGCGGAAATTTGATCTCTGCGGGCAGCGGCTGATCGTTTGGTACGAATTGCGCGGGACGGTCCTCGGGATTGGTTGGCTTGAGGACTCGAGCAATCCACGCCGCGCGGCCCGCGTCAAAACGTTCGACCAGTTGACGCCACGCCAGCTTTCTCGCCGGCACATCGTTACCTGCGTGCCAGGTCTGTTCCCAAAAGTGTTTTCCCCAGATTATCTCCTGCTCAGTCAATTCTGGCTCATGCGTATTAATGTGGACCTTGTCCGGATAAACCCGGACGCGCAATTCCGATCCGCTATCGGCCGCCGGAAAGAAGCGAGTCTCGAGACGAACCGGAAACAGAACCAGCGGTAAAGTTGCATCAAACGATAATGGTTCGCCTAGCTCCGGGCTGAACTCAACGATGGGAATCGCGGGATTCAGATTCTGAAAAGCCATTAGTGCTAACTCCCCCAGGGTTCACGCCTACCCGGGAAGGAACTCCGTGGCGTGAATCGCAATCCTCACCGGAAGCTGCTTGGTGATGTAAGCCATATGCGCCGCGTTTCTCCCCCAGATGCCCTTGTCGGGATCGGCCGGCAAAAGCTGCGTTGTCTTTACGGGCACATGTGATAATTTCTCGAGTTCTTGCGCGGTCGGCGCGAGATGTGCCCAGTTCAAATCGTTCCAGGTCTTCAGCTCAGGAATTTTTTCCCCGTCGCTGAAATCTGCATCGTCAAGTCCAAAGCGCGGTTCTGTCGGCTGCTGCTGCAGGATAAAGAACCAGCCGTCATCCTTGATTACCTCAGCCGGCGCGAGATCAAATCCGACAAAGGTCACGTCTGGTTCCAGCGAGCCGCGAAAGATCGGATGCGACTCGATCTTTGTCCCGGGATCAAAATTGAGTTCCGGGTGATCGGTGGCCAGCTCTCGCCGGCCATCAATTACGACGGCTTTGACCGCATAGATAATCGTGCCCGGATATCGGCGCAGTAGTTCGCCCCGAATCAACAGCACCAACTTGTCTCCGCCGGCAGCGGCAAAGGTGCCCAGCTCGCGCTGCTTCCATTCATGGATTGGAGTGATGTCGTCGACGGGCGTCACGCCGTCGGCTTCGACCGCGCCCCAGAACCGGAGAAAGTACGTGCCTCGCTGATCGGTCGGATAGTTTCTCCATAACAACTCGCGGCCCATCTCTGTGTTCAGGCCGACCATAAATGACTCGATGAACTTTCCGTTGGTTTCCAACAATTGAATGCTGTTGGGTAGCACATGCTCGAGGCCGGGAAAAAGATAATCCTGCGAGAGATCGCGCAGAGCTTCGTACATTGGTTGCGGAAAAACCGGCGCATCCATGATCGGGTCTAGCTCATCGCCGCTCAGGAGCGGAGCACTTTTGATTTCCAGGTCCGCACGCGCCTGGCGGCTAACGGTCTGTCCCGGTTCCAGGCTGGTCAAAACGGCTGCTTTGAGGTCTCTGGTGACAATAGCTGCGAACGGCCGCACAAAGATCATTGTGGTAAAGAGCCCGGTGAGATACTCCTGATGAGCATGGACAGCGGCCACAAATTCCGGCGACGTGTTCGGCGCCGGCTGTCTCTGACTGACGGCGCTGGCGTTAAGACTGGCGAGACTGAATAGCCCCGGCAATCCTGCGATACCTGGTGAGGCCGGGTCGCGGCGATTCGTCCCTGGTTCCAAAACTGTGAACCTATCGAAGAACTCCACGAATGGTGGACGATGGTCGCGTACGATTTCATGTGCGATCGCACCGGCTAACGCCTGGGAAACCGCATCAATCACGACTTCGCCTCGATCCGGTGAGACGAAACCATCCGGAGCGCGAATATTGAAGAAGCTGAAGAATCCCTGACCAATAATTCCTTCCCGCGAAAACTGGCGATTAAATGCGCCGCGCGGCCGGGCCAGCTTTCGCACCGGCGCTGAGACAGCGGTCACAGGTACTGGTGATCGGGCGAGCCTTTGCACCAACAACTGCGCAGGCTGATTCGGCAGATCACCCGGCACCAAAAGACGCGATTGCGCCGGCGCGACAATCCTCGCCAGCGCGTCGTCGGAAAGCAGATTGAAAATTTTCGCGTGGTACTTTTCATTCACGCTGCGACTGAGCTGAGCCTGCCGCAAGCGTTGATTGATCTTCTGGATGTCCCCGAGCTGTGCCCACGCCGACGCCATCAACGCTTCCTGTTGGCGCTGGATGACCTGAGTCCCCATGGCGGCCACCGCGCGATTGCGCGGATCCAGGTTCAATTCGTTCAGCCATGCGGCTGGCGAATCAGCGGGCGGCGATGGAGGCGGTCTCGGCTCGATCCGTCGTGAGGCGGCTTGCCAGCAACCGTAGATTGGCGGCGCTAAAATCGGATCCTGATCCGAGCCGGAATTAGTGGCTACTGCTCCCGGCGTATTGATGATCTCAGCGAGGGCGGCCTGGAACGGATCCCGCACCGAATCCGGCCACGGGTCCGATTCGCTGTCTACAATTCGCAGGGCGCCTTCGAGACCGATGATCGTTCCTTCAGCGTCCGGTGGAGGTGCCGGCTTCAGTGGGAACCCGGGCGAGCTGATATCCATCGGCCGCTTGCCAACCTGCGGTGGTAACTCGCGCGGTTCGAGTCGGCGCACCAGTTCTTCAAAGTCGCCACCCGCAGCAGTTCGAAACTCCCATGAAAAATACACCGGCAGGATGATCTCGTTCGGGGCCTGGCTGCCTGAAAGCCAGGCCGGCGCCAGCGAGGTCGCGTCTGTCGGTTCATTCAAACCTGCTTTGCGTCCGACCTCGAACGCGGGCACCACACAGGCGAAATATTCAGTCAGCGGATCGAGTCGACGCGGACACAGCAGCCGCGAAGCTGTTTGCGCCGGCGATGAATCGAGCGCAGCTTGCAATTGTCCGGGCAAGGCGCCGGTGACCTGGGCGTGCGCCCAGAAGTGTGATTCTGACAAGTCCGGCAGCTCATCTCCGGGTCGAGCCGGATCTTTAATCTCCAAAACCGCCAACGGCAGAGTGTCTGCGGGTCTGAGCTCTACGCCTTCTTGTTTGCGCACCACCACGAGACAAAGCCACGGGCGCAGCCGATTCAGGGAATCTGCCTTGGCCGGTGTAAACAACCACGGAAAGTCGGGCCGATCGAATTCGATCGCTGGAAAGTAGTTCGGTTCGAAGTCTGTCGTGAGATGTTTGGGCTCCAGGCGAATTACCTGCTGCGGATCGATCGCGGTCACCTCGCCCGGGCCGTAAAGCCGCACCGTCTTTTCAACTGCCGTCGTGTTCACCACCAACTTAACGGGCAAAGAAATGGCGGCCGGTTGACTGGGCACGAGCCGATCGATCGCCTGATCCGAAAGGTCAGCGACAACGCCTGGCTGTACCCACGGCAGGAAAGTGTGTTTTGCTGAATCAACCATCAGCGAGGTCTCCGCATTACTTCTTTGGTTCGCGAACGAGCATAAGTTTGGCAGCTGCGGCCGGATTCTCTTGCTTACTCTGCTGCAGGGCCATGAATGATTTCGAATATGAGACCAGCGTACCCGCTTCGAGCCCCGGCGCGCCCTGGGGCGTGCCGTCTTCCGTCGACATGATCGTCCAAGCTTTAGGGGCTACCGTATTTTTTGCGCCATCAACCCGATAACGAGCCAACCCGGTGCGGCGCAAATCGCTGCGCGCCGCCGCCCCGAGCATCAGATGTCGAGTCAGAAAATCGGCATTGATCGGAGACGCTGGCGCAGTACGTTTCTCGCCCCTCTCTTTTTCGAATTCGTCATCGAGAATGATCGTCTCGTACACGATGTCGGCATCGAGAATGTCGGCAGAATTCGTGGTGAGCGCTGACCCGGCGGCGCCCACACTAAATCCGGCGGCCATCGCTTCGAATGACGGCGCGTTCAGCTTTTCGTCGTCCGTTAGCTCGAGAAACTGGGCCGGCGCAAAAAAGTCTGTGACGCGGTCGAATTTAGTGTCCTGGCCGTTGATCGTTAAGCTATTAATCTTGAACAGACGCGCATCCTGGGGCGTGGCGTTGCCGAACCTGGCAATCTCCTGATCGAGCGGCACGATGGTCTGTTTGACGCCGAGCTGACCCAGCGGATGCACAGTGACCACGCCGTCGTCGCTTGACTGACGCAGAGTTACCAGGCGGCTTTCAACTGCGGGCAGCTGGCCGCTCCAATTTCGCGAATCGTTAAGCGCAACTACCAATTGAGCGGTAACATTCACCGGCTCGAGTTGCGGCGGCTTATCGCCCTCGACGAGCGTCTTATCGAACCCGACGGAAAAATCACACCAGAAGATTTCAAAGGTGGCCTTGCCTTTAACGTGCAGCGGTTTTGGCCCGGACAGCTCGCCCTCCACTTTGACCTTGAACAGGTTATGCGAGCCGTATTTCAGTTGCACTGAGGCGAAAAAGTCAGCGAGGAAAAAGAACGGATCAAACTGAATCAGGACGTCCCAGCCAACTGCGCCTTCGACACTGAAGCTGCCGGCCCTGGCGAACAGTTCGACTTTCGCACCGTACTGATAAGTATTCGCGGTGATCGCAAAATAACACTCCGCGCGCAACCGAAAGTCATTGGTGTTGCTGAAGCTGATGGCCAGACGCTCCAGCGTGGGAAAGTTCGCCGGCGGTTTGAAGGCCGGATTAAAACCGCCGACTGACAAGGCGAATTGCGGTGACGAACCCCAGTTCAAACGCATCGCCATGCTGCCCGTGAGCGCGAACTTGCCCGCCAGGCGCGAGTCATAAAGCACGGCATCGAGCGAAATCGAATCCTGATCGAAATCGATCACCCCGAGCGCGTTCATTTGTAAACGCACCAGATCGTGTTTTTCGGTGGGCAGGATGGCTGAGACGCGACCCAGAATTACCAACCGAGTGCGATTACCAAGCTCCATAATCAAACCGAGATCCATCGTCAGGATCACCGGTGTGCCCCAGCAGATTTGCAGCACGGGCCCGAAGAGGTAGCTGCCTTCCTGCGGCGGAAAGGCGTTGTTGAGAGAGCCGAAAATTTGCGGGGCGTTGCGGATCGGATCCTTGGGGAACAAAAGATCGTTGAGGGTCTTGTTCTTGAGCCCTTCGCGCAAGAAGTCCTCGTTACAGGTGCGATTGATCGCCACCAGGCCGCCGATACCGGTAAGCGTGAACCCTAAACCCAGCGGAATCGGCTTGAAGCCTTCCGCTGTGATCAGGACCACGAATGAGAATCCCTTCGCCCCGTTCGGGAGGCGAGTTGAGATCACTCCGATGGCCGTAACCGTGACCAGATCGCGAATCGTGAGTTGCACGACGCCGGCATACTGGCCTTTGTCTCGGTCAAAGAAGAGGAAGCCGCCACCGGTAACCGCAGCTGCGTCTATTTTTATTCCGGCGCCGGCGGGCGCCTTGAAACCAAGTGAGAGATCTCCGAAGCCGATGTTGCCGCCACTCTCAGGGAAAGAGAGCTCTACCTGGAAGCCGATGCGATCGACCACCGCCGTAACCGGGCCGATGCTAAGGGCGAATGTCACTGAGACTTCAATGGCGGCTGCGGCGTCACCCGTATCGGGTGAAGGCGCCAGGCCCAGGGTCAGATGATCAAGTCTGACGGCAAGCAAAGTTTTGCCGATATGGATAAGCACCTGGGTACCCAACTCGGGATGAAGTGTCCCGGTGAGATTGGGGATATTCGTCGCCCCGGAAGTGCCGCCGTTCGTCGCCCCGGCAGCCGCGGTGGGCGTTGCGAAAGTTAGAAGCTCAGATGGCCGCGTTCCCCTTTCCAAAGATCGCGCCACGAAGCCTGTCTTCGGAGTTCCGGTCGATGGCGTCAGCGTGGGTTGGTTGCTCACATGTCCGGTGGGCCAGTCGATGTTGCCCTCTGTGAAAAATCCCTTCTCCCCGGAAAACCCGACGCCAAATGTAAACGGCACTCGCAATCCATCGCTCGGCAGGACCTTCGCTAAAAATCCATCGTGGTCCTTGGTTGCCAGCACCAGAGCACAACGCAAGGCCTGCGCTTTGACCGCGCCATTCTTGCCGTCGAAACCGAGTGAAAGCGCCAGCTGCCCGATCTCAACGCGCGTGCTCTGCGCGTCTGGAAACGCATAAGTGACGTTGGTCTCATCGGGATTGCTCACCAGCGCCAGGTTGAGCGGCGCGTCAACCGGCCCGTGCGCTTTCAGGCTGCTATTAGCCAGATCGAGCAGCAACGAGAAAGCCGGACTCGCTTCTGCCTCGAGCACAAACTTCCAGCGGCGGGTCAGATCGATTCCCACCTGTCCCTGGCCGCCAACAGCCAGAAAAAGGCCCGAAGCAGGATCGGAATCTGACTTGGTTTCGATGGCCAGACTCAGCCGCAGTGATTCCTTGGTTTCCGATCCGGAAGTCGGATCCTGTTGGAAAGGAAACGCAAAAGTGAGCATCCGTTCGGCAATGGCATCCGCTTTTGTGGTCTTCGATTGCGAGTCGAATTCCGTGCAGAGCTGTTTCTTGGGCGCGATCAAACTGTCCCAACCGTAGATGATCTCTTTGGTGCCAAATGACAACGCCGCGGCCAAGAGTGTCAGGGTCGCGTCGGAAGCGGCCCGTGCTTTGGCTTCGTCTTCCGTTGCTGACGTGAGCGATCCGAATACATAAAAGAACGGCGAGAGGATGAACTTGAAAACCTTGATTAACGCTTTGACAAAGCGGGTGGGCTCGAGCTCGCCGCTGGTGATTGCTGAAGAATCCTGGACCAGCGAACTGATTAAGAAAACGGTGAAGTATAACTCCGGCTCGTAAAGCCGAATATAATTTACTGCCAGCAGGTCGAAGAGCAGCGACGTAGATTCATTGATGGCGGTGACCCCGCTGACGCCACAGTCGGAAATGAACTGCCGGACGGCGCCGTAGACCTCGTGCACATCATTAAGCAAAATGTAGAAGGTCTCTTTGTCGGGATTAGCCTGGCTCCGATAGTTGCGGATGCTGTCCAGCTTGTCCTGAGGCAGGGTCGCTTTGGGTACTGATTCGCCGACTTGCAGTCCGACGTCTTCCGCGATTGACTTGCGGATCGCGTCGTCCTCCAGCTGATCCTTGATCCAATCAACGATCTCGCTGATCTTGTCGCCGATCCCTTTGAAAATGCCGTCAGCCACAGTTATGCCTTCACTTCCGCGGGCGGAATCTGCGGTTGTGCTTGCCACAGATCGTCCAGCGGTACTTCATGGCTAGTATAAATTTCAGGTTTAGGTCTGCCGACTAACTGTTCCGGATCGGGTTGGATGGCATACATGTCCTGTATCGCGTAGGTGACATTGACGTGCTTGTCGGGATCCTCCCGATTCTCAAATCTGATTACGGCCAGGCTGCTGGCAAACAGAATTTGCCGGCAATTATTCAGGCGCTCCAATTCCCGCGAATGCCGTTCGGCGACACGGTGGTAACCTTCCAGGTCAGTCTTCGCTACATCGCTCTCCTTTTTGCTTGGGTCTTCGGGAAAGAGCGAAACGGGCTGGCCCATTTTGGGCCGATCAACTTCGGCGCGAATGTCGCGAATCGGGCAGACACGCCAGGCCCAGTCAGGCTCCGAGCTTTTGGTGCCTTCAGGCCAGCCGATAGTGGGAATGAGCACCGGACTTTTTCTCAGCAGCGATCGGAAGCGAGGACTGACATTCGCGCCGGCGGCAATAGTAAGCGGGTCGGGAGAGTTTTTTTCCCATCCCATCCGCTCGGCGCCGATTTTGGAACGGCTCATCTTCTGGGCAATGGCGAAACTTCGATCCACGAAGACGATGATTCCGGGCATGACATTCTTGAGACCACTGGAGACGAACTGAACAAAGCGCGATCGCTTGGTTTTGGTCCAGTAGGTCATCGCGTTGCTGGCCGAGTAATGAACGTCGCCGGACAGGAGGATGACCGGGCTGTAAGCCTGCAGTCTTTTGATCAGGGCTTCGAACAACTTGGGATCGAAGCACCATGCTTCGACGGCATCCGGATTGGTGCCGGGCATTCTCTTGGTGCCGCGGTTGCGCTGCAGCTTGTCGCGGTCCTTGAAGTCAAAGGCCCGAAACAAAAGCGGCGCCAGCAACTCATCAAAAATCGGCGGGCCCAGAACCGGAAGAGAAGAGATCACGATCCACACTTTCTTATCTGCGGGATCTGGCTTTTCCGGAATTTGCTCGGTCTGGGCCGTCAGTCCGATGTTTCCCGGCGGACTAACCCGCGATGCATAAGCGCGGCGCGTGCGGCAATCGAGCACCAGAATTCCGTGCTGCTGACCCGGAACCGTGTAATGCCATTTCAAAGGTGGATTAGTCTCGGCATAACTGCCGTCGAACGCGATCTGATTTCGTAAATCAAGACCCAGAAGCTTCTCGATCTGGCCGGCTGCGTCAGGATCGGGCCCGGAGACGGCGCCGGCCGGGAGAAACTTCAGTGTCTGCTCGAGCAAAAGCTCGGGCTTTTGCTTCTCAACCTCACCCGGTTGCGGCGTAAACTTGACCGGATCGTTGCCCCAACCCTGGAACAGCGCGTAGGCCATCAAACCGTTGCGAATGATCGCGTTGCCCAGCGGAGAGCCCAGCACGCGGTCGCGCCAGGTAGGATTCAGGAACCAGTCGTCGCTGATCTCGTGATCGTCAAAGATCATGTAGGTGGGAATGTTCGCCAGAGCGCGCCGCACTTTCGGCAAGGTACGATGGAATTCGGTGAGCCTCGCCACGTCGATTTTAAATTTTTCCGCCGTGTAAGGCTCAAACTCGACAGTTTCGCCGGCATCGTTTTTGGTGATCAAATCTTTCAGCACCGGAGAAGTGATTTTGATGTCGAAGTCTGCCGGCGGTAATTCTTCGGGTTTCGGCAAAGTGTCGAGTTGATCGCCCCAGGCTACATTGCTCCAGACAAACAGATACATCGCGCAGAATTCGCCGAACGAGAAAAGGTGACTGTCGCCGTCGCTGCTGGTCATGCCGCCCTCGTTCAACACGAGGTTGAGGCGCCGGCCTACGGGAAAGTTGACCAGGTCAACCGCGCGCGCATCTCTCCCGTTTGGCTGGGAGTGATCGGTAAACGGTATTTGTTCGGTGGCGCCCATCAACGTCTGCGCCGTGTTATTCAGCATGTGCAGCAGGGGGCGCGACAGATCGTCGGCATAAATCTGATCTCCGGTGAGGAACAATTGGTGGGGACGGGCAACTGCCGACTTGTGCGCGTCGTCTTTCGTCAACAAGTCATCGGCAAAAGCCAGAGCGTCCGGGAAGTCGTTGGTCGTATCGCGGCACGACCCGTGAACGAGCTTTAGATCCTTCAGCTCTTTCGGAGGCAGCAACAGACACGGGAGCAATTCAGGCTCGTAGCCAAGCGCGAGGTTCTTCGTATGGTCGCCGTCAGCATCGGCATTTGCTGGATCGTTACTCAAAAGACCGAGCGTTTTGAGATTCTGAGTCGTGGTTTGACCGTCAACCACAATCTCGACGTTGTACGAATAAAGCCGCTCCGGCACCAAGGTCTTGCCGGCCGGCAGTTTTGCGTTGACCACAACGATGTGCAGCTTCTCACCGGCGCGGATAGTTTTGGTTCCTGAATCAGGACCACGAAAGAAGAGGCTCGTCTCATCGGCGTCGGAGAATTCGATCTGATTTTCCCACAGGGCGAGTTTTACCGTGGCGGGTTGGCTCAACGCCAGCCACACCGCGACCAGGTTCGGTTCAACGCGCCGCAGGATTGGACCAGCCAATATAAGGTCCAGGCTCACGACTTGGGCCCTCAAAAAATTCTGAGACTCCGTGGTCGCGGATCTAACACCGCCAGAGTCGAATTAATTGTTGATGTTTCAGCACCCGGGGGATTTCGAGTGGCGCGGATAATAGCACGCAGTCCGTTTCAGTACAAGCAAAATACTTAACATCCTAAACAAACTCGAACGGATTCAGCGGTTACGCGCTTATGTTTCACCCTGGAGGTAACCATGTTCGACCTGCGTCGTAGCAATCGCGCCTCGATCATTTGATGATTGCGTTTTGTGAAAACAGTGAGAGACTACGCGAATGGTGAGAAATTCTGGAAAGCTCGATGATGATGTCGATGCGTCGTTCAGACTGCCGTTGGCAGATTTCACGGGCGAGCGCAACGAACCGCCGACGCGGTTAACAAATGTTGGCCGAGCCAATGCCCTGCGACTGCGAGCACGTCGTTGACTCCAGTTTCGGGTGGCTCATCACGATGGAGAAGTGACATGACGAAGCAAGCAAAGAACACGATTTGTCTTTGGTACGATGGCGATGCCGAGGAGGCGGCGCGTTTTTACGCCAAGACCTTTCCCGATTCGTCCGTTGGCGCGGTACACCGCGCACCCGGAGATTTTCCGTCCGGGAAGCAAGGGGATGTGTTGACGGTCGAGTTTACCGTGATGGGAATTCCCTGCCTCGGGCTCAATGGCGGACCCAATTTCAAGCACAACGAAGCATTCTCGTTTCAGGTCGCAACCACTGACCAG
>JBKPEE010000124.1:0-14546 GCA_046728235.1 Acidobacteriota bacterium | reverse complement strand
ACGGAACTCCGCGCGGTCGGTGTGAAACTCGATTTCAAATTCATCAGCGACCCGGCGCAGCGGTTGACTTCCAATCGACCACATGCTGTTGTCGCTGAGGTCACGGACGTAATAGAACTGGCCCCAGCAGTCGCGCGTGGCGTCTTCGCGCCAGCGGGTTACATCCAGGCCGCGCCAGGTGCTGTAGCCAGCGCAGGCACTCGTGATCATCACATCGTACGAGCCGTTGGACAGTAGTGTTACCGCAGGATGCGAGCTCATTTCTTGTCTGAGTTGAACAGCCTCCTTTTCCCGGTTGAAGCTCCAGGAGGTACGATCGCGAAGGCGCTGGTCCCGTCTTCGAGAACGAAACAGCCCTCGACAGTCGGATTGCCGCGTGAGTCCAACACCTCCTGTGCGCTAATTTTGTTAACCAGCATGTGATACGAGCAGGTTAGTTCGCGCGGCCTGTTTGACGTCCGCTCGGTGACAAGCGTGAATTCTTCACCCAGTAGGCACCGCACCATATCGCCAGGAATCGGCCCGAGTCGAATCTTCGGCCCACACAGGTCTTGCAAGATCGCTACGTGCTGACCCAGGTCTCGGCTCAGAGTTCTAATGTCGGCAAGGACAGCAGAGTGTTCTTCATGCGTTGCGTGTGAGAAGTTAAGGCGAAACATATCGACGCCAGCCTCGATAAGCTTACGCAAAATCGCAGGTGAACGAGAGCCAGGACCAATTGTCGCCACAATCTTAGTCCGGTTAGGAGCCGATTGAACGACATTCGTCTCAGACATAAGTTACCTCACGCTCACTACTCTCTCTCGTTGCCAAAAAGTGAACGAGGTCTGCCACTCTCATTGAGTAGCCCCACTCATTGTCATACCAAGCGACGACCTTGGCCAGGTTGCCACCGATGACCAGCGTATCGAGGGCACTGAATATGGATGAGTGCGCGTCACCTTTGAGGTCGCTTGAAACCAACGGTTCTTCAGAGTAGTCCAGAATTCCTTTCATGGGGCCTTCTGCATATTTCCTTCATGCTGGCGTTGATCTCATCAACGGTCGCGTCTTTCGACAATTCCACCATACAGACAAACCCGTTCTTTCCTCGGACAGCTGTTTCATAGCCTTGCCGTCCCAGGACCAGGATCGTCCGACTGTGCCGCCGGCTTCGGCGCAAGGAAACCGGTGCTCACTACCAGCACTAAGGCCATGATGACTCTTGCCCTCCTGGCCGCCGTCATCGCGAGGTGTCCTTTCGCCGTCGCCGCTCGCTCTCCTGTATGGTTTCGCTCAAATCCACGACCGGCCGTATCTCAATCGGTCCAAGTCCATACTTAAAGCCAGGTAGTTGTGAGACAAGTTGAATCGCATGATTGAGGTCTCGCGCCTCAAGGATCTGAATGCCGCCGAGCTGTTCCTTGGTTTCCGTATAGGGGCCGTCAGTCGTCGCGACTTTGCCGTTCTTCCAGTACAGGGTCACAGCGGTCTCCGGAGGCTGAAGAGGCACTTCGGCAACCAGATGTCCGTTGGCGCGCAGATGGTCGTTGTGCTCAAAGCATTCGTCGAGCACCGCGTGTCGCTCGTCCTCGGTCATCCCTTCGAATGTTCCTGGCTCGATGTATCCCAAACAGATGTATTTCATTGTTCTTCTCCTCCTTGGTGGGAGCCAGCAACACAGATTTTTCTGTCACTGTTTCAAGTAACGAAGCGCAATACATCCTGATTTAAAAATCTTTGACTCAACAAGTTTTAATTGCAATCTCTCCCGCAGGCTAACGCCTTCCAACAACCGTCTCCCTTCTCCCGCAACGATTGGCCCAACGACAAAACGATATTCATCAACCAGACCAAGCTCTATAAGCTGTGAAGGAATATCTACACCCCCGAGCAAAATATTTTTGCCTTGTTCTTGTTTCAATTTAAGTATTTCGTCGTGAAGGTTCGTACGAACAATTCGCGTATTTCTATCTTCGACGCTGTCCAACGATCGTGAAAAAACAATTTTGTTAAGGGAATCAAATGCTTGAGCAAATTCGTTCGATGCGCGAGTCATAGACTGACTTCTTGCGACTTCAGGCCAAAAAGGGACCATCAATTGGTAGGTGATACGCCCAAAGACTAGCAGGTCAACCTCACGCACGAGGTCCGTAAAATATTCATGTGTCTCGTCATCAGCAACTTGTTTGGTGTGGTCGACGCAGCCATCCAGGGTAATGTTGATTGCGAAGATTAGTTTTCTCATTTGAGTGTCCTGCCCCGTCAAGGTACCAGTGCTTACTAGAGTTTGAAGGCGGGCTGAGCGCCGGACCGTTCATCCCATAGTCGGCGCGCGCCGAAAGAAGCGACATTTGCAAATCGTAATACTGCCGGCGAACGTGCGCCCAAGACGGCGCGAATGTTTATTGAATTGTTCCGGTTTGGACTGCACCGGCGCGCTCGTAATTCGCGAAAATGACGCCAGTCGAACCGACAATGCTTTCCGTCACCTTGAACGCGGCCGGGATCGTGCCCTCGGCAAACAAACGTTTTCCCTCGCCCAAAGTTATCGGATAGATCATCAACCAGAAATTATCGACCAGATCATGCTTCATAAGCGTCTGGAGCAGATTACCGCTTCCCCAAATGTGCAGATCGGGTCCTTCCCGTTGCTTGAGTTCGGCGACTTTTTTCGCAACATCCCCGTTTAGAAACACTGAGGGTTGCCATTCGTGAGAAGTCATCGTGTTCGAGGCGACGTACTTGGTCGCCGTGTTGACGCGGGGCCATATGTCCCCATGTTGCGGCCAAAACGCCGCCCAAATATCGAAAGTTTTGCGCCCCAGTAACAGGTCGATCGGCATATCCAACATCTTTTTCACGGCTGCTCCGATCGCCTCGTCGTCAAAGGGCGCTTGCCATCCGCCATACGCAAAACCGCCGCTCGTATCCTCGTCCGGCCCGCCCCCTGCTTGTATGACGCCATCAAGGGTAATGTGTTCAAGTACAGTAATTTTTCTCATGATTTCGATCCTTCGAATCCTATCTGATTTTGTTTAAATTTACGGGTGTCGCCGAGTTTTTAGTCCGCGGAGCGGACGTCAGCGTAAAGCCTGGGGCGTAAGCCCCAGGTGAAGTACCAAGATGTCATTCGAACCCGCGAAGCGGGTGATAGCCCCAGCGTTCAAAATTTTGCCCAGATGATTCGGCTGCCGCCCGCGTCGCGGGCTTTGATCATTTTCTCTGACGCGATCCTGGGGCTTACGCCCCAGGCTTTATGCCGCGTCCGCTCCGCGGACTCTCATTTGGTTTGTTTCGCTGCTGCCAAACTATTCCGTTGCTGCATTCGGGTCCGGGAAGAAAAGAAGCTCCCGCACCTCGCCCGCCGCATCGCAGACGACGGCACCCTTGCGCGCCCACGCGAGTGCTTCGTCCATATCGGCGGCTTCCAGTATCCAGAAACCGCCCATGTGCTCCTTGGTCTCGGTGTATGGCCCATCGGTGACGAGCACCATACCATCAGGTTGCTTCCGCACCGTCTTTGCGTTGGCGGCCGGGGAAATTCCGCAAGCGAACTTCCTCACGCCAGCAGCAATCATCTCGCGGTTGAGCGCGTGAATCTCCTCGATCATCGCTTCGGTTACGGCGGACGGGTCGAAGTCGTCGGGGAGGTAGTTAGCAACCAAATATTGTGGCATGACTCTTCTCCTTGTTTTCTGTGGTTTGTTTCCGATGGCTCGTTTCCTGTTCACTCAGGAACCGTAGCTCATCGTTCTTTTGTCCTATAGTCGTTGGGGGAGACCGAAAATCGACAGCTATCCCAATTTTTATTTCAACTGCCGAATCCGCTCCTGCAGGAATTGCCGCTCCGGTTCCTGTTGGGTCAGCGCCAGAGCTTTCTCATAAGAGGACCGGGCCTCAGATGTCCTGCCAAGCCGGCGGTACATATCTGCACGGGCTGAATGCGCCAGGTAATAATTTGCCAATTCGCCATGTTCCAACAACGCGTTGATATGCGTCAAACCGGCCTCTGGACCATCGCGCATTGCAATTGCCACAGCACGGTTTAGCCGTACAACTGGCGAAGGGTGAATTCGTAGCAATCGGTCGTAAAGCGCAACAATCTGACGCCAGTCGGTCACAGCGGTCGATTCCGCCTCCGCATGAACGGCCGCAATCGCAGCCTGCAGTGTGTAAGAGCCGAAGCGGCGGGACTTCAGGGCTTTCTCCAACAAGGCCAACCCTTCGGCGATCTGCTCGCGGTTCCAGAGCGAGCGATCCTGGTTCTCCAGCAAAATCAGCTCTCCGGTCGCAGAGGTTCTCGCGGCGTGACGGGATTCCTGTAGCAACATCAGAGAAAGCAGTCCGATGACTTCCGGCTCTGGCCGGAGTTCGGTCAGCAACCGGCCCAGTCGAATCGCCTCGCGGGTTAGCTCGGCCCGCGTCACTTCCCTCCCAGCCGCAGCCGAATAACCCTCGTTAAAAACGAGATAGATGACCTGAAGCACCGCGCCCAGTCGCTCCGGCAATTCCTGCGGCGTCGGCACCTCGTACGGAATCGTCTCTCGAATCTTTGCCTTGGCGCGCACAATGCGCTGCGCCAGCGTACGCGGAGTGATGAGGAAGGCCTTTGCTATCTCCTCGGTGGTCAGCCCGCACACCTCACGCAAGGTGAGCGCAACGCGAGCTTCCGGCGCCAGGGATGGATGACAACACGTAAAAATCAGGCGCAGCCGATCATCCTCAAAATGCTGCTCCTCAAGGCCGTCCTCTTCATTGGACCTTTCCGCCGAACTCAATTGCGCTTCGAGGTATCGTGCGAGCTCGTCTTGAGACGCATCAAATTTCGCGCGTCGACGCAGAGTATCAACGGCTTTGAAGCGGGCCGTCGAAATCAACCATGGTCGCGGGTTGCCGGGTACGCCACTCTTCGGCCACAGGCTCAGCGCAGCCGCAAAGGCTTCGTGCATCGCCTCCTCGGCAAGATCAAAATCACCAAGCAAACGGATCAGAGTTGCCAGGATTCGTCCCGACTCCAGGCGGTAAAGAGAGTCGAGCAATTCGCGTATCTGCTCATGTGTAGGCTCGGGGGAACGCTCGGACATGACGACGAACGTAGCAAACCAGCTAGCCCCGAATCAATTTGGCAAACGGCGATCGATCGAATTGTTCCAGCATACGTTAACTGCCAATAAAGCTTCCGTCCTAGGCTGCGATGTGCGTCGCCCACCATTCAAGTACGCAGCTGGAATAGCCTGAGGGGCCGGACATCATGAAAAATGAGCAACTCACACTCCGTCAGCCTCGACGGATAATCACGTTGTCGCTTCGCCAGGCAAGAATGATTCTACTTGTCAGCTATGTCGCGTTCGTGATGACACTTGCCGCCGCGATCTTTTGCGTGTCGGAAGGTCTGTTACCCCTGCTAGAATAAAATAAGGCGCTGAACCGGCTGAATATATGTTCCTGTGGATCCAACTGGGCGTACTGGGGAACTAAATCGTCTTGTGCCCGTAAATTGTAAGTAATGACCATGTAGGAGTGAGAATGTACTGTCCGCGTTGTGGTAAAGACGGCTCTTTAGAACAGAAATTCTGCCGTGCCTGCGGATTTCAGCTGGACCAGTTAGTGGAGCTCCTGGAGCCCCAAGCGACCCACGTCGACGATCAAAACCTGGCCCAGCTCAAACTCAGACGCATCGGCAGCATTGTAGTCATGAGTACCATTAGTCTGGCGCTTTGCACAGTCTGCGGGGCGATCATCTGGGCCATGGTCACAGGTGGAATGCCGATCTGGTTTGGAATTCCTGGATTATTGGTTCTCATCGGGATGACCTCCGGCTTTATCTTCCTTGCTCTGGCCCAAATAAAGAGGGAAACTTCAACTGCCAGTCAAACAGCATTCGAGCCGAATCAAACGACTACAAGTCTCATCAATCAACAAGCGCTCAACGTCCCCCCAAGTGTAACAGAACGAACCACCAATCTTCTGCCAGTGGAACGAAACAAATAGCGCTGGGTTTAACTATTCTGTGATGCCTCCGAAGTCCGCTGACGTTTTCAAGTTAAAGAGACCGCCAGCTTCTGCTGACGCGTGATCTCCTGACCTCTTACCCTGCTTGCTCCACATCTTCGAAGTGATTCGTTTCTCCGGAGCTACTACCAGCCGGTGTGAATCTTCCAGTGGTCCACAATGTTCTCGCCCTCAAGCACGTTGTAAAGGGAATGTTGAGCGGCGGTTAGACACGAATGATTGACCAGCACTCTAACGCGCGACCCAACTCTCAGACGGTCTAAGGTATTCTCATCATTCGCAATTACGGCGCCGTGTTCTTGCGATATTTCGCTGACCGTTAGATTTAGATCCTCGCCATTGAGGCCCAGTACTTTTCCATAGCCGCAATCCGGATTGAGGCCCACCGGACCACGGTCCTTCGACAGCGCGATCGCTCCGGCATCAATGATCACTTTTCGCCGAGATCTGTCACGATGCACCACTGAAGCCAGGACTGTAAGCGCGCAGTCTTCAAATGAGCAGCTACCCAACGTCGCCTGGAACGCGTCAAAAAAGATGTAGTTTCCAGGCCTTACTTCATCAATGCCGTTTAGATGATCGACACTTGTGATAGTTGGGGTTGAGCCAATACTCACGATCGGCACCTGGCCGACTTCCTTCCGCAGCGCCTCTCCAAAGTCGGCCATAACATCGCGTTCATGTTTGGCGAGGGCCAACAGCTCTGGTTTTGTCCGGCAACTATAACTATGACCAGCGTGTGTAAGGATTCCCGCGAACCGCAAGTTTGACGCGTTTGATATTCGTTGAGGAATCTCCTTGGCTTCGTGACTGGTAGGTTCTACACCGCACCGATGATATCCACAATCGACCTTCAGGAAGAGATTCAAGTGAATGTTCGCTTGCTTTGCAACGTCGTTCAGCTGATCGGGCACATCAACATCGTCCGTTATCAACGACAGTTCGCAGTCTCGTGAGATTTCAATCGCTTCGGCAAATTTCCCTGATTCGATTGGGACGGCGTAGGTGATTTTCGAGAATCCTTTCGCTGCGAATGCTCGTGCTTCTGCAAGGGTCGAGACCGTCACGGCGCCGGAGTGTCCCGCAGTTTGAATGCGAGCAACTTCGATACACTTGTGAGTTTTGATGTGCGGTCGAAGGTCGGCACCAAATTGCTTGATCCGCTGGCTCATTTGTTCGGCGTTGCGCTTAACCTTCCCGATGTCGAGTACGAGACTTGGTGTTTTCAGAGTTTCGAGTTTCATTGTTTATGGTTTCTATTCCGCAGTGCCGAAGCCTAATGCGCCCTCAGCCACGAGTCAATGAAGTCGAGGCGCTAAGGTTGACGGGATCTTGACGGGTAATTGGAACGTTGAGAACGGCCGGAGCGTCGGGAACGCTACGCGCGAGATCGTTAGGCCGTTGCGAAATAAAGAACTGTCATTGTAGACTGCAGCTTACTTAGAGCTTACGCCCGCTTGGCTCAGCAATTTAACAATCCCATGCAAGCCTTCAATCTAATAGACTTAGAGCCACGCTAAAAATGCAGTGGACTAATATTGGCCATATTTCTTAGAATCGGATCTGCCTCCCGCGCGGATAAGCGAACGATCCGATTCGATTAGCTTGATCGAGCACCACATCGTTTGTGGACGAGACGGTTTCGAAAATCGTCAGTGCTGGCAGTCCCCAGCGGTGCGACCGTTCGTGTGACCGATTAGTTTAGATTGCCGCCTTCGAGTAGGGCGACTGGGATCTCTAGCGGCTAGTCGCCTTACGCAGTTTTCAAGCATCTAAATTAAGAAATCTTTACCCCCGCAAAACGCAGCAGATCGGACATAAAAAACTTCCCGTCCTGCGGAGCTCCAAATTTCCCTTGCTTGGGCTGCCACGTCGGTTCGGTGCTTAAATAGGACGAAGGGTCACCAACCAGCAGACCGATAAGGACCTCCGCGACGATCCGACCGGCCACTGGTCCAAGCTTTTTGCCATTACAACGGACTTCCGCTTCTTTGAGACCGTAATACCACAGCGGTGTATTATCCCCGAAAGCTGCTGCGAGATTGCGCGGCCCCTCCGGTGAAGGTGCATTCGTTGGTAGATTCAATTCTGCAGGCGTCAAGATTACATTGTCTTTTGTCATTCCCATGGCGCGCGCGACAGCCTGTCCCGAAGGAAGTCCGAGCGCTTTGCCCCGTAAGAGATTGCGCTGAGCCAGTGATTTGAAAATGTCGGTGATGAACGGCAAGTTTCCGAGACCCACGGCAAGCTTGGTATCGATCCTGCGGGAGTGTTGAGGCTTCAGCGACGTGCCACTAAATTCGAAAAAGCGTGCCCACTGAATTTCAAGCCCTGCTCGCCGCTCCTGGAAACCACGAAGATCTTCGCCCTCTTCGCCAAAGATATCGACATCGTCAGGATCTTCGGTTTGTTCGTTCAATTCATAATCCGTGCGTATCATGCTATGGCCAAAGCGGTAGGCGGCGACCGAAAACTCTACAGGCATGAACGGCTGGTTTCTAAACTTATAGAACTTCAGATCAACATCCAAAGCTCCCTGAATATCCTTAGTGCCGCCTCCAAACGGAACTTTGTACTTCTCCAGTTTGATAATGTCGTTAATAACATCATCGCCGCCGAGGATCTTTCTCAAAAAATCATGCACGACGACCCATTGATAATGCCAGCGCACGATTCGGCGTGCCTCATCAAAACGATTGGACATATTGGCCGGCAGGCTATCCACAACTTTGTTGTGGAACTTAATGAACGCCAGATGGAGCTGAGAAACAATGGCATTTTCATCATTGCGCGGATCGCCGATGAGTGCGCGTTTGGCTTCAGTCGGGTCTGGTGGGTTATTGCGCGGTAAGTCGTCTTCACCAGCTTCATTCTTACCTACCAGCAGGTGAACTCCATCTGCCGCATATAGATACGGATTGTTATCCGGACCATCCGCATAAAGAGAGTCGAGATCGTAACGAGGCGTACGGAAATTATGAAGGGCGTCCGGATCGTTATCCCGCTGGAGCTTGGAATTAGGATCGAATGTTATGTCATGGTCAATAAACTGACCAAAGTAGGTAAAGCCCGCCGGAATATCCGGATTGTCCAGATTCGGATCATCAGCTTCTGCATCGGTCTCGATCATCAGTCCTGCCAACGCCAGCAGATCTGCATCATCTGGCGCAAACGGAGATAGATTGCGAAACATTCTCCCGAAGCGTCCCTCGTACAATGTAGACCGCGGTACATCTTCAAGACCTCGTATCGTGAGTACGCCATGGAACCGTTGCGGTGGGCTCGGACTGCTATGCGGTGGCTGATTTTGGAGTTTTGTGTCTTGCATGTTAGGTCTCCTTTCTTCTGGTATCTACGACATCAAGTCAAATGCGGCGCAAAAAGTTCGGCGCGCTCAGTTCCGGATATTCTGCCGGCTTCGTCGACATTCAGTTCGCTCGGCGCAGCGAATACCCCCGTCCTTGCGCCAATTCATCTTGCGCTGAAACTGTGAGGGTTCAACCAAGCGTGCTTCGAAGTACTAAGACATTTGCGCTAAACAGAAACGTCCGAATTCAGCACTTCGAAATCGGGTTGGAATCCTTTAAGCTTCGGTCTTGTTGATCCTGAAACATTGATTCCCTTTCCGGTATGAGGCCCTTCTTTTCGGGTCTTCGGAACGCAAGGTGAGAACTGTCTGGGGCTAGATGAATGAGATACCGGCTCCCACGGGCTGCGGGTTCGGACGCCTGCATGCCGGTGCCGGTTATGGAGCTGATCGACCGCGTTGGGGGTTTAGTAATGCGGGAGAATCAGCCGCTGTCTAGAAACGTAGAAAAGCTATTCCCGTTCTCTGTGGAAGTCAATACTGATATGGCTTTTTCCGCTCGTCGGTTTGGTGAAAAACGCGGTTCCGGTCCAATCGCGTTGTTCGGTTGCGCCACCGTTTATTGGAGGTCGGCAACGGCACGGCGCCATGATTCAGGAGCCTCGCGTCGATTGCAACCCGGAGGAGCAGCGGCCGACGCAGGCACAAACGCAACGCCAATACGAGCCAACCGATTCTGAGCCTTTCTACCAGTGCAACCACGCGAGCATTCGGAAACAGTGATAGTTGCCTTTGACGGCACAGAAAGAGAAAAGACCGACAGCCACGAGAATACCGGGATAACGACGAACGGCTAACGTTTGTGTGACGCAAAAGCGTCGAGATGCTCGCTAATGAATCTTCGCTTGGCATCATCCGCGAGCCCGACGCTGGTGGATCTCTTCGACGGCGCGGTTCATCTTCGTTGGTCCAGGGGCGTTATTTAAGGATCACTTCGCGCATGAACTTCGTGCCCATGACATCTCGAATTTTCGACCGATCCGTGTACCCTTGCATACCCTTTTGGTCGTCAATTCCAGTAGCCTGACGAAGCACTTCGTCTGCTTTCTCCTCATTCTTCTCAAGTGAGGCAAAACTTTCGTATTCACGCAGGATCAGCATATTCCACCCACTATCATCATCCTGGCTGCGTAAAATTTTGTAGGATTTCATGAAGCCATTCTTGATGGAAATATCTGATTCTTTCTTCAGTTGCGTGTCCAGGTATTCCAGGTAAGCCTGATCCATTCCCGGATGGATTTTGATCGTAGTTACGCCCCACACCGTGCCTGGGGTGAAATATTTGTGGACCTGTCCATAGACTGAAACAGCCAGCAGGAACAGAACCGAGACGAGCGAAGCGAGAATCAGTTTGTATATACTTTTCATTGGAATTTCCTTTCCGCTTGGTGAAGGCTTAATAGCCAAAAAAGGCTTGTGCTATTAGAGCCGAGTTGATCAGGTCGCGCCCGGCAGCACACTAATTAGCCTGACGGTAAGACGAACTAAAGGCTTATACCGGATGGCATTGTCAGCCGTCTGTTAGTTAGCACACATAGCCTCTTGTAATCACAGTTAGGATTCACAATGTCCTTTCACGCCTCAGAACTAGCCGTTTCACTTGACGCGATGTGTATGTCATTCCAGTCGAGCTCTCCATTGTCACAGTTAACTGCTTCCCCGGCGCCTTGCCTATCCCCATAGGTGCTGTACTTAGTATTCGAGTAGTCAGCGCCAAAGATATAAGCTCTTAGCGTCACGAGCGAACCCTCGCCAACGAAGCGTCCACCAATGTTGATCAGTTTTCGGAGCTGAGTACGATCTTCGGGATACTTTCCTTTGTGCTTAATGTGCTCTTCTTTGATCTGTTCCTCAGTTGCGTGTTGTAACCGGAACCCTTCAAGTTATTCATTGCGTGCCGACTCTATGATCGGCAATGGACAGAACGACCCTTCGGAGAAACCCTCTGCCTCGATCTTCAGGGCATGATCGAAACGTGCCCGATAGTTCTCCCAAGCGACCGCTGAGGTCAACTCCACAATTTGCACATCATCATAAATTGCTTGCACTGCGGCGAACACATCGTCAGAAACGTCCACTGGAGTCGTGGTCAAAGAGTCGGCATAGCGTAAGACGGCCAACTCTCCCGCCTCGAATACACGAGAGTTCTCATAGTCCGACAGCGCTTGCAGCTTCTCTTCCGACACCCCCTGCTCTCTGCCTACGGCAGAGCCGATGTCGATTCAGAAAGGACAGCCGATTCGCATCGCAATCCGAACTTGGGCCAGCGCCTTAACCGCGGTGGGAACCCGCTTGGCTTTCTCTTGTGCCATTTCCATTTGCCCGTAACCATAAAGAAGTGGTGTGTGCAGAGCATGGATGCGCACTGGCGTTACAACGCGCCCCACTTTACGCCGAGTCAGGAAGAACGCAATGCGAACCAGAAGAGAACCACGCCTGCTCACACCCTCTATCCGCGCCATCGTATTAACGCCTCCTCATTTTCAGTTTGCAACTCGCCGTATATGTCAATTAGACCTCCCAAAGGGTCATGGGTAATTTTGTGTTGGTGGGAATGGCAAAAAGTTCTGACGACGAAAATGAAACCAGCTGCGGAGCAGCGGTAAGAGCTAAGCCCAAGGCGAGGCTCTGCGAGCCTTGGGAACCGTCAGATGGATTTGTCCCGAGCCCCGGAGCGGGCGAAAGATCGAACCAATCGGTCAATTTTAGAGTCACTCTCGTCGCGATCGCCGCTTCGCGGCTCGATGTAATTGAGAGGGCCTGTTACCCAAGGCTCGCGAAGCCTCGCCTTGGGCCGGAGCTCTTACCGCTGCTCCGCAGCTTGCGGCGCCGAACTATGAACATTCGACCGCCCAGTCGGAGCCAACAACACAAAATCACCCCACTACCTCCCAAAGGCTACGAACTTCTTCCTGATGGCGCTGATCGTTGGACCACACTCAACGACAACAACTCGCCTTCTTTGACTCGTATTTCGACCTTCTGCACGTTGTTGAAGTCTTGAAGGGGATTCCCACTGAGAACCAGAAAGCTGGCTTCGTATCCTTCCTTCAAGTGGCCGATCTTGCGTTTCGGAAAGATCGTAGCAGCCGTCTCTTCACACCACATCTTCAACAATGTGAGGTTGTCAAATGCTTTCAACTTATAGAGTTTTAAAGCCTCAGGCACAGAAGTCTCCCCATACTGATCGCTCCCAATAGCGATTGGGACACGGTGCTTCTTCAAGATTTGAAGGTTATGAATAACCATGTCATATAAGGCTTTGCGATCAATGTGGTCTGGTTTTCTAAAGGTCAAGGTGCCGTTAACAACATAGAACTTTCCCTCGGCGAATTTCTTACCATCGAATCGGCGCCCGTTGGTGAACTCATTAGCCGTGCTGCTGGGCCGCGTCACTTACTGGCAATTTGGGTCCCCTACTGGCAATTTGGGTCCCCACAAACATGTCAGGACCGTCACCGTAGCAAATATCGACAGCAGTTTTTTCATAAGCGTTTCCTTTCTTGTTTATGACGGCTTTGCTCCTGCCCACCCGTTAGGCAACCAATACCTCCGGTCATAGGATTTGGCCATGCCAATCGCCTCTCAGTGGACGAACGGTCACGCCTCTGTTTCCGTTTGTGGATCGCTAGCGCGAGTCGAAGATCACCTGCTCCGAGTTCAGTAAACAGGAATGCGATTAGTCTGAATCGAAAGCCGGCTAACCAAAGTCATCGATTCACCCCAACCCAGAATTGAATAGAACATCAATGGCAATCTTGCAATTCACTCAAGCGACATCTTAATTTCCATGAGCTTGCTATCTCGCTTAACACGAACTACCAACGGTGAACTCTTTAGCGTTTGAATCCTCTGCTCAACACTCAGCTTTTCTATTGGTGTGCCATCCATTTCAACAATCAAATCGTCGGCACGCACTCCGGATTGGTCGGCGGGCGATCCGGGATCCACGTCTACTACCTTTAGCGGAGTTACATCAAAACCGCGAAAACGTATTCCGTAGCGCTGTGCTCGAGGTCGCACGGACGGAGTCATTGGGGCACCTGATCGTTCTTCAAATTGAATACGATGGTTCTTTCGATCGAATGTCAGCGCAAACCGGCGGAGAACATCGTAACCGATATTCCCTACCGGCGCGGCCTCACTAAAGAAGATGTCAGTGCTGTCTAATGTTGCTCGGACTCGTTTGGGCCAAGGGACCTTGTACCCCTTACACTGTTCGCAAGGTGTTCCAGGCCTCACCGAGCGCGTTCTGGAGCGGGAGCGCCGGCGCGATTTATCCTCTCTTCAAGAGGTTGGAGCGCCATGGGTTCATTCGTTCAGAGAACCAGACAAGAGGCCACAAACAGCAACGTAAACACTATACGCTAACAATGACAGGTAAGAACGCTTTGCGTGTGTGGTTGAAACCTGACTCAGATTGGGTTTTTGCGGTGCCGCCAGACCCTTTGCGTACCAGAATGGACTTCCTGGAAGCATTACCACCAACAGCTCGACATCGGTTTCTCGCAACTGCCAGAACCAAGATTCGATCTCAAATGAAGATCGTTGAAACGGACTGCGCTCAAAAAGTGAACGACCTATACCCTTATCTGGTCGCCAGAGGCGCATTGAAAACCACGCGAGCTCGCCTGGAATGGCTTGACGAGGCTATTGCGCAATTAGAAAGCGAAGCCTGATGAGGTGCCTGACGAGTGTCAGAGCCGATTCCGGTGACCAACTTGTTACCAACAAGAACAGAACTTAAAGTATAAGCCATGTTAAGAAATTGAAAGAATGTAAAAGCCTTGAGCCTATTACCTCCCAGGATGTTCTGCCTATGAAAGAGTGCATCTACCACTGGCGCAAGCGGGCAGGGATCGTATAAGATGCCACGTCTACGGTGGATTTCGACCCTATTCTTGAGGTCCGGCATCATCGTAACTGCCTGATTCTAAAGGGTTTGCCGCCCGCTTGGCTCAGCAATTAGGCGTTCACTCGCAAGTCCCATAGTCTCTGTGATTTACAGACACGCCCCCACATGCGTTGTGCTCTTATTGGCCGCTGGGGAGGAGAGATTGGTTGACAGCATGGGAACTTCGGGTCTCATCCAAGAGCGCCAGTCAAGCTCTCGATTCGATCTTGCAAGTCGTGCTTTCGAGAATTTGTCGAAGCTGATCAATCGATCGTCAACGAACAACCAACT
>JBKPEE010000123.1:0-8965 GCA_046728235.1 Acidobacteriota bacterium | reverse complement strand
GTAGGAATGCAGCCACGTAACGTGCAGGTGCCGCCCAGGCGCTTGTCTTTTTCGACGATTGCTACTTTCAAACCGAGTTGTCCGGCCACATATCCGCCCGGGCCGCTGCCGATAACAGTTACATCAAATTGTTCAGCCAATTGGAAGAGTCCTCTCTGACGCTTATGGCGCAACCTGGTGAGGTTGCGCCTGCAGCTTGTTCGCAAGCTAACCAGGTCCCGGCGAATTGATTAGCGTCCACGTGATTCCCCGGCCGCATGCCGAAGTCGAGCGCGTGCTGCCCATTAACGGCCTTTGGTCCTTCCTTGCGCACGGGTTGCCGGTTTGATCGGTCTACCAATTCACGGCAAGTGGTGGGCCAATGCGAACAACTCATTATCTGAAACCCAGTCTGCCTAAACCCTACTCGGCAAACGCCAGTCGGATGCTTCGCGTCGTTATAACGTCACGGGCGTTGTTATATCGCCGCGAACAGCGGCATGGGAGAGTGAAGGTTCTCCTGCAGTGTCGGCAGAAGAAGCAATGTTCGTTAACTGGCTTGTACAATCGTGAGACCCGACGATCACACTTAGGGCACCCATACCACCAACGACTTCCTCCATAGTTCGGCTGCGATACACGCTCGACACCTCGACGAATTTCGATTTATCAACGGAGACTTTTCGATGCGGTTCGCAATCGATTGCGACTTGAAAGCGACTTTACTTTCGGAAACCGATCGCTCATTCCATATAGCTCGGGTGAGATCTACTATGACACGCGCTTTAATAGTTTCAATCGTGTCCGGTTAACCACAGGCTTAGAGTTCCGTTTCGAGAAACGCACCAGCGCCCTTCTCAACATACGGCGGCAAAAAACCCTGGATTTCTACTACGTGTGGCAGCATGACAGCCGCTCCTCGCCTGCGCGCGCTGAGGCAGTGAGGATTACGCTTGCGATTCACTTCTGAGCTTCAAGGGGTTGACAGCTTAATTGATGATGAGGGAGTCGTGCGTACAAGGAACGAAAAATCCCTAGCAAATCCAACCGAAAACTAGCAGCGCAACGGACCTAAACTCCGTTGCGTTATTCAGATGGTAGAAGCTAACGAGCGACGCCAAAAGTGAAATCTGAAGTAACCGATGTACGCGTATTGTACGCGCGAGAAATTCTTACACGCTTTTTGAGTGTCGCTAAGTGTTTGAAAAGAATGGTGGCCAGGGACGGAATCGAACCGCCGACGCCGGCCTTTTCAGGGCCGCGCTCTACCAACTGAGCTACCTGGCCATTGGCGATTGAGGAATTTGCAGTATAGGAACCGCTTCAAAGGCTGTCAAATGTCCATAAACTCGCCGTTTTTTGGGGAATGCAGGGCGAAAGCCGGGGGACTGGTGAAATTGATCCCGCCAGGTCGAAACAAATTCGTTGACTGATATTTCCGCGAGAGTATAATTTCCTCGTCGGGTCGGGGTTGACCCCAAAGTCAGCCGGTTGAAAGAGCCGTCCGACATTGAACATCGATACCGCCTGCCAGTGCCAGCTCGGCCGCCGAAGCGCGTCCCCCGCGATCGCAACCTTCGAGCTGGCACATTTATTTTTAGCCAACAGTCAGTACCACCTGCGTCAGCGGATGGGATAAAACCGCAAGATTCATTGTTGAGCAACGCCATTCTGCTTTTATTTAAGATCATCAGTCAAAGAGGGCAGGTCGCCACCTTGGACCGTTAACAAAATGGTCTATAGCCTGCGTACGCTGAGGATGTGTAAGAGCCATTTACGATGATCACAGGCTTCACGAATCGCAGTGGTCGACGTTGTGCCAGATACTTCGCGTTTTATCCCATCCGCTGACGCGGATGGTACTGACTGGTTGCTACTTAATCGTCTTAACCGGCGCCGCCGGCCTGGATGGCAGCTTCGTCGGATGGTCTTTAATCTTTGCCATCAACTCAGCGATGCCTCGTTCCAGTTGCGGATCGCGGCCCGCGATTTCTGATTGCGGATCGTTGTCGACTTCTATGTCCGGATCGACGCCATAACCTTCGATTACCCATTGGCCCTTGCTGTTCGCGAGCGCCGAGCCGGGAACAAAGATATTGCCGCCGTCGATTAGCGGCCCACGATTATTAATGCCGACGACGCCGCCCCAGGATCGCTTGCCAATCAATGGTCCAAGTCCGGCCTCGCGAAACATATAAGGGAAGATATCGCCGTCTGACGCCGAGTTCTGATCCAGCAAGGCGACCATTGGACCCAGGAAGACTCCGTCGGGATAGGTATTACCGAAATCATCCGTGCGGGCGTAATTGATGCCCAGCAGCTTGCGCCGCAAACGCTCAATCAGCATGCGCGAAACATTTCCGCCACCATTCGCCCGCACATCGATAATCAATGCCTCTTTGTCGATTTGTGGGTAGAACCATTTGATGAACTCGCGAATGCCGTTGGCGCCCATGTCGGGAATATGTATATAGCCGACGCGGCCGCCGGTCGCTTCTTCGACTCGTTTGCGATTGCGGGTTACCCAATCCAGGTAAATCAGGTTTCCTTCGTCAGTAATAGGCCGGTAGGAAACCACGCGCGAACCTTCCATCACTGGTGTGCTATTGACTGTGAGCGAGACCGGATTGTCAGTTTTGTTTCGCAGCAATCGGTAAGGATCGTCGCTGGCTTTCAATTCTTCGCCGTCAATCGCGAGCACGTAATCGCCGACCTTCACGTTCACCCCGATCTCAGTTAAGGGTGATCGATAGATGTCCTCTTCATTTTCACCTTCAAAGATCTTCGAGATCCGATAACGCCCTGAGGGGCGATCCAATTCGAAACGGGCGCCGGGCAGACCCACGCGGGGTCGCGGCGGAATCTGAAAGTCGCCACCTTCGATATAAGTGTGCTGAATTGTCAGTTCCGAAATCATTTCCTGAATCACATAATTGAGATCGGAACGATGCGCGACGTATTGCAGCAGAGGTTTGTACTGTTCGCGCAGCGCCACCCAGTCATAGCCGTGCATGTTCGGCACATAGAACCAGTCGCGATAGCGACGCCAGACCTCATTGAAGATCTGGTTCCATTCTTCGGCGGGGACCCGGTCAACTACGAGGCCGGTGGTCGAGACCGGCTTACGGCTCTTGTCGCCCTGCGGCGTCGCATCATAAAGCCCAAACCCCTGGGCTGAACGAACCAGCACCTTCGCAGCATCGCCAGAGATGGCATAGCCGAGAATGTCGTCGGCCAGAACGGTCTCTTTGCGATCCTTAAAAGCAAAGATCTTCAATTGGGCCGGTCTGTCGCCCTGGCGGCCGTAGTAGAAAGCCGGCCCCGCCACATACAACAGATGTCCGGCCTTCGCTACCACACCGCCATAGTTGTCTGCGCCGACGGGCACCCGGGCCACGCGCTTGGCGATGCCATCAAAATCGATCGACAGGTCGGCAGGCGGCTTCGGTGTGCTTTCAGGTTTTGGTTCCGCGGGTTTCGGCTGATCGCCACCGGAAGTTTCAGCTTGTTTGGCGACAGTCACTTCATCGCTTTCAGGCGGAAAGGGATTCTTGACGTCTTTGCGTAAGGCCATCGCATAAATGTACGAGTCGCGGTTCGTCGCATAGTTGAATTCAATGTTGGAGATCTGCGGCGCGAATTCGCGGTTGCTGATGTAGTAGAGATAGTTGCCCTGGGGATCCCAGGTCGGATTGAAGGCGTTAAAGGTGCCTTCAGTTACGCGGTGCACCTGATTGTCGTTGGCGTTCCAGACATAGACCTGCGCAAAGCCATTTCCCGTGGTGGCCATGCTGAACGCGAGAAAGTTTCCCCGCGGCGACCAGGTGTAATCGCGAATCTGGCCGCGCGGCGTCTTGACGATCTCAGTCATCTTCTTATCGGCCAGCGTCACGACGAAAACTCTCCCGTCTTTATCGCTGAAAGCGATGCGCTTGCCGTCAGCCGACCAGTCCGGCTGATAGCGCATCGCGCTGCCGCCGGTGGTTACTTGCTGCGGAGGCTTTGATCCGTCCTGCGGCACCACATAAAGCTCTTCTTCACCGCTCAGGTCAGAAATAAAAGCGATCTGCGATCCATCAGGAGACCAGGCCGGCCATTTGTCATGCGCGCCTGATGAGTGCGTCAGGTTGCGGGTCGGGCCTTTTTCGATTGGCGCCGTGAAGATGTCGCCGCGGGCTGAGAACAAAGCGCGCTCGCCTTTGGGACTGAGTTCGTAAGACTCGATATTGTTCGCGGCAGAGATGCGGCTGGGCCGGCGGGCCAGGCCGTCATCCGGAACGTTGATCGAAATCGGCGAGCTCTTGCCGCTCTTCGTATCTAGGATCTGCAACTCGCCATCCATCTCATAAACAATGCGACCCTGATGATCTGAGCTGGGCCAACGCACATCCCACTGCTTGCTGTGAGTTATCTGCGCCGTCTTCCCGCTGCCGACGTTGTAAGCGTAGAGATTGAAATGGCCGTCGCGATCGGAGTTGTAATAGATAGCGTCGGATAGCCACATGGGATCGCGAGTCGCGCGCGGTCCCTCAGTAATTCTCCTGGTTGCGTTAGTTTTCAGATCAAACGTGTAGAGGACGTTTGCTTCGCCGCCGCCATATCTTTTCTCTGGTCGAAAATCGCGCGATTGCGGTGAATAGACCATCTGCGCGCCGTCCGGAGAATAATCCCCGGAACCTGCTTCCGGCATCGGTAAAGGTTCGGCCGGTCCACCATCGATCGAGACGGTGAAAAGCCGCGCGATCGGCAGCGTCCATGAGTCGCGCAGCGAACGGAAAAAGATGTGCGTGCCGTCCTTACTCCAGCCGTAGACCTGATTGTCCCAACCCCAGCGAGGAGTGAGCGGACCTTTCGCGGGATAGAACGTCAGCTGCCGCGGCACGCCGCCGGTCGAGGGAATCACATAAACCTGTTCGTCTCCGTCGTATTGACCGGTGAAGGCGATCCATTTTCCGTCAGGCGAAAACTTTGCGAATACTTCGATGCCAGGGTGTGCAGTCAGGCGAATCGCGGTGCCGCCATTTGCAGGTGCAGTCCAAATATCGCCGCCATAAGTAAAGGCGACCCGGTCACCGTGAATGTCGGGGAACCGGAGCAGCCTGGTCTGCGCCACGGCTGAAGCGGACAGGACCAGAAACGCAGCGACGATAATCATCGCTGGAAAGAGGCGAAACGCGACAGTGGTCTTGGACAAGGGAATCCTCCTCAAGGAAATGCAGTTGCGGTGTTTTGAATGAAATCTAAAGAGTTGAGCGACGACAGTAGATTCGAAGTTCTGTCTACGTACCGTGGCGCGCCGAAGTTTCACCAAGAGCGCGAGCATACTATTCACGAAGCGACAAGAAAAGCGCGGTTGTTCGGAAATTCTGTTATTCATCAAAAAGCCTTTTTCGGAAGTTGTCAGCCCGGCAGGTTAAATGAAACCAGATTGTGATATAAAGTGCGTCGCTCGCCCATAGGGTCAGTATGTGCGCGGTGAAGGCGACTAAGTCCAAAAGAATTCTGCACGTAGAGGATGACGCCGACAACCGGGAGATGGTCAGTCTAATGCTCTCGGAGTATCAGGTGATCTCTGTCGAGACCATTGCAGCGGGTTTAGTAGCGGCGAAGCAGCATGACTTTCATCTTTACCTCATCGACAACCAGCTGGTAGATGGACTGGGCGTCGATCTGTGCCGCGAGATTAGACGGTTCGATAAAGACACGCCGATTGTGTTCTGCTCAGGGTTTACTGATGATGCGCACCAACGTACGGCGCTGAATTCCGGGGCCACGGGAATTCTCGCCAAGCCTTTCGATCGCGGGCGTTTGGTTGCGGTGGTCGAGAAGCAATTGGCAAAGCGACGACGGTGACCGCTAATTCAAGCCCCCGTTTTGATTCAATTTCACTAAACGCTGCTGGCCGAGGATGGCTGCGCCCAGGGCCGTCACGTATTGGACCATCTCGCCTTCCGGCACATTTACCGCCGCGTTCAATCTTTCGTGTACCACCCGCGCCATCGTATTGAAGCGAAGAATGCCGCCAATCAGTGTGTATTCCGGCTCCATCTGCACACGCTTCATCAACTGAACTGAACGGTCGACGAGCGACGAGATTGCCCCGTGCATTATGTCTGCCGGTGGCGCTCCCAGCGACAGCTGATTGATTACTTCAGACTCAGCAAAAACTGCACAGACGCCGGAAATGGGCACCGCATTTTTCGACGTCGCCACCAACGGACCAATCTCTTCAGTTGAGTAGCCCATGTAGCGCGCGGTTTTTTCAATGAACGCGCCCGTGCCCGCCGCGCACTTGTCGTTCAGGCGGAACGCTTTCACCTTGGCGAGGTCGTCGAGGCGGCTGGCTTTCATTGTTTGGCCGCCAACATCGAGCACCGTGCGCGTGCCCGGGAACAAAAACGCAGCGCCGCGGGCACTGGCAGTAAGGTCAGTCACCGTTATATGGCTAAACGGCACCATGTGGCGGCCAAAGCCGGTAGCGACGATATATGAGACGTCGTCGGGTTTTAATCCTGCCCGGTCCACGGCTGAATCGAACAACTTGTGCGATACCTCCGCGAGTTTGAAACCGGTGCTTGCCAGTATCTTGCTCGCGATGCGGAGGTCCTCGGACACAATTACGGCTTTGCTGTAAGTTGAGCCGACGTCAATACCTATTGTGTAAGTCATAAGATGGTCGATCCTATGCAGCCTCGTGGACAGCGACGGGAATGCGACTCGAGCGAATATGATCCAACGCGAACAGCGCCGCGCCCAGTGCTCCCATGAAATGCGAGTCGCGGCTGACGTTTACCTGCAAGTTCAGTCCCTTATTCAGGGCTTCAATCATGCCCACGTTTTTGGCGACCCCTCCGGTAAAGGTGACTTCAGGCTCAATTCCGACGCGTCGCAACAATCCGATCGAGCGTGCGGCAATCGATTGATGCACGCCGAGGAGAATGTCTTCGATCTTTTTGCCTTTGCCGAGCCAGGAAAGCACCTCGGACTCTGCAAAGACCGTGCAGGTGGTGCTGATCTTCACGGCGCGTTCTGCCTGCAAAGCGACCTCGCCCAACTCGTCCAGCGGAATGTCGAGGGCCGCGGACGCTGCGCCGAGGAACCGGCCGGTACCCGCGGCGCATTTGTCGTTCATACAAAAGTCGACGATCTCGCCGTTGGCATTAACGCGAATTGCTTTGGTGTCCTGGCCCCCCATGTCGACCACGGTGCGCGTATTGGGAAACATATGCACCGCGCCGCGGCCGTGACAACTTATCTCCGTAATTTGCGAGTTGCCAAAAGTGACGCGATAGCGGCCATAGCCCGTGCCGACGACGTACTCGACTTCGCGCTCGTCGAGATGTTGCGCGAAGAGCGCTTCGGTAAAGGCGTTCTCAGCCGCTGAGATTACGTTCGCGCCGGTGTCAATGAGCGCGCGGCCGACGATCTCGCCCGCTTCGTCGATGATGATTGCCTTGGTTTGGGTTGATCCAACGTCAACACCCGCTGCGTATGCCATGGGCTGCTCCTGCGCGTGAATCCACGGACTGAGACGTCCGTGCCACGTCTGATTTTCTAATGTGCGGCCAATCGCCGCGATGCCAGTCCTTCAAAGAAGGCGTCGGCGCGGTTCTTTAATTGCGCTTCCGAAACGACGCGACGGTCCATCATGTCTGATTCGATGAACAGCGTCGCAATGTCACGCGACGCCATTAGCGCTCTGCGATTGTCCGCCAGGCCGGTTGAGACCGTGCGGCAGCTTTTGATCGGGTGATAAATAACTCCGTCAACCTGAAATGAATCGATCATTTCCGCAAGCGCCTGCTCCTGATAGAACATGCTGTCCATCGCGTTGCGGACATAAATCAGAAGGCCGGTTGCCAGACTTTCGAGCGGGTGTTGCAAATCATATTCGTAGCCTTCACCTACTCCGCCGGCGGCGAACCAGAGATAAGTTGAATTCACAAACGTGCCGCCCCATTCGCTGAACAACTCATTGAAGCGACGAAAGATGGGATAGCAGGGAACGCCGACAAACACGAGCCGGTACTTCTCATCGGTCATTGTGCCGATTCCGTTCGCAGCTTTGAATTCCATCTCCTCAACCAGGTCAGAAAAGTAGCGCGCCCCCTCGGCGGTGCCGCGGAAGCCGTTCGAGACCCCGAGGTAAATCGTGCCGTCGGTGAGCGCGTTGAATACTGAAGGCGTGTGGCGATTGAGTTCCAGGACCTTGCGCCAGCAACGACTCATCACATTCGCATGGCCGAGGTTCTCGCGCAGTCGATCGATGTCGAATTTCTTTCCGGTAACGCGTTTACAGACGGCAATCAATTCTCGGATCTGGCTGAGTACGTACCGGCAATCGTTCTCGAAGTCGACATCGCCGGGCCAGGTCTGTTTGCCCGCCGCGCGAGTGCCAGGAACGTCGAGAGTGAAAATCGGAATCTGGTACAGGCGCTCCCAAATTTCGGCCCACTTGATATAGGTGTTACACGCGTTTGTCAGCACCGCCAGCGAGGGTTTGGGAATGCGGCCCATGGGATGTTCGCCCTCGCGTAACTGGACAGCCACGTCCGCTTTGACATAGCCGCAGATGTCCGGAGAGTAACCATAGTCCTCTGCCTGATTCAGATAATCGTGCGCCACGCGCCGCACGGCTGTTTGCAGCGAATTGATTTCCGGCATCACGATCGGCAAATCAAAAGCGCGCAGCAACTCGGCGAGACTTCCCATCACGAAGACATAGGCTGCCTGACCGCCCGATTCCGCGGTGCGATTCAGATCTGTGAACCACTTTTGGAACAGCGCCGCGCCGTCGCGATTGCCACGTCCCACGATTTCGTGTGTTTCAGCCATGCTTTGGAGTGCGGCGACTTGTCGCCGCTTTTTCCTTAGACCCTTTCAATTTCCAATTAATACTCAAGGAACATTGGAATACGGCGACAATTAGCCGCACTCCAAAATAAGCTGAACAGAATATTCTACACGAATTTTTAGAGTTTGTTAT
>JBKPEE010000122.1:0-23028 GCA_046728235.1 Acidobacteriota bacterium | reverse complement strand
TGAGTCAACCACGATCACATCGACACCATTCGAACGCACCAGCGCTTCGGCAATCTCCAAAGCCTGTTCCCCGGAATCAGGCTGCGAAATCAGCATGTCATCGACGTTTACGCCCAGCTTGGCGGCGTAATCGGCATCCATTGCATGCTCCGCGTCGATGTAAGCGGCCACGCCCCCGGCCTTCTGTGCCTCGGCCACCACATGCAAGGCCAGCGTCGTCTTGCCCGAGCTTTCCGGCCCATAGATTTCGACGATGCGGCCGCGCGGCACGCCGCCGACGCCAATCGCCGCGTCGAGCGACAGCGAAGTTGTCGATATCGCCGGCACATCGGAAACATCGCGCTCGCCTAAGCGCATGATCGATCCCTTACCAAAACGCTTTTCGATGTTGAGCAGCGCGGCTTCAATGGCGCGGCTGCGATCTGCAATTCGGTCTTCAGCCATAATGGGCATCTCTTTCTTCTGCTCCTCTTCCGGTCAAGTTGTGAGTTCGCTAAGGCCACCATTCAACCCGGTCGCAGCCACCACCCCGGGCCGCTCCCGGTTCTGACAATATGGCCAAGGATAACACAACTCAAGCAGGAATGGAACAGTGTTTCACGGGTGCAACAGAAGAATTTTCGTCGGGCGAACGCGTAAGGATACTCTAAGGTCTCACTTCCGTCGACAATTTTCCTAAATCGCAGGAACTGAGAGAAGCATAACCAATTAGCGTAGTTTGCAAATTACCGCCATGCGTCAATTGCCGATTAGCCGGCGGGCCAACTTGCCGACGTGCGCAACCGCACTCCGCGCGGAATCTGCCAGCTCAATCTCACTGACGATTGCCGATCCCACGACTGCCGCGTCGGCATAACGCCAAACGTCCGTCACATGTTCCGGCTTGGAAATGCCAAAGCCCACGGCCACCGGCAAGTCTGAGAACCGGCGTACGCGCCGTACGAGGTTTTCGGCTTCGGCGCTCATCTCTTCGCGCGCGCCGGTAATGCCGGCGCGTGAGACAGCATAGATAAAGCCGCCGGCGTGTTCGGCCACGAGTTTCAGACGCTCATCAGTGGAGGTGGGAGCGACGAGAAAGATCATGTCGAGATCGTTTCGCGTGAGAATCGAAGCGAATTCGCTCGCCTCTTCAGGAACCAGGTCGGTAACGAGGATGCCGTCAATGCCCGCGGCTTTCGCGGCGCGCCCTAACCGTTCGGTCCCGAACTGCAGCAGCGGATTGAAATAGCTGAACAGAATGATGGGCACGTCTGTCTGCTGCCGGGCTTCAGCGACGACCTGCAGTACATCCTCTATTCCAAAGCCGTGCCGCAGCGCGCGTTCTGAAGCGCGTTGGATTACGGGTCCATCCGCCATGGGGTCGGTGAACGGAATCCCCAATTCGATCAGCGTGGCGCCGGCGCCGGCCAGTTCGATAATTACTTCTCGCGTGGTTTGCAGATCGGGATCACCGGCGGTAATGAAAGGGATGAAGCCTTTCTCGCCGTGCTCTTTGAGTGATGCAAATGTGGCTGAGATTCGGCTCAGAATTGATCTATCACAGAGGACGCCGTAGCCTAATATCCCTGGTCTTCCTCTGTGTCCTCTGCGGTTAATCGTTCCCGGACCGTATTAACATCCTTGTCGCCCCGACCCGACAGATTCACGATCGCGATCTGACTGCGTGTCAACTGGCGCGCGACTTTCAGCGCATGGGCCACGGCATGCGCTGATTCGAGCGCTGGTATTATCCCTTCCATCCGCGACAGCATCTGAAAAGCGTCGAAGGCTTCCTGATCAGATACGGAGGTGTATTCGACGCGCCCTTCGTCGTGAAGGAACGCGTGCTCCGGGCCAATCGAAGGATAATCGAGTCCGGCCGAAATTGAATGAGTCGTGGCAATCTGTCCCCGCTCGTCCTGCAGAACGTAACTCATCGTCCCCTGCAACACGCCTGGCCGGCCGCCGCCATTCGCGTTGAAGCGGGCGGCGTGTTGACCTAACTCCGCACCCATGCCGCCGGCTTCAACGCCAATCATAGAGACGGATTCATCACCCAGAAACGGGTGAAACAATCCGATCGAATTCGATCCGCCACCCACGCAGGCAATCAAACAATCGGGTAAGCGATTTTCCTTTTCCAGCATCTGCGCGCGCGCTTCGCGGCCAATCACGCTTTGAAAGTCGCGCACCATCAGCGGATACGGGTGCGGTCCCAGGGCACTGCCCAGCAGGTAGTAAGTGTCCGCGACGTTCGTGACCCAATCGCGGAGCGCTTCGTTGATGGCGTCCTTTAAAGTACGGGATCCGGCATCAACCTCGCGGACTTCGGCGCCGAGTAACTGCATGCGAAACACGTTGAGCGCCTGGCGCCGCATGTCTTCCGCGCCCATATAGACGACGCAGTCAAGTCCAAATAAGGCGCAGACCGTAGCGGTCGCGACGCCGTGCTGGCCGGCTCCCGTCTCAGCAATGATGCGCCGTTTACCCATGCGGCGGGCCAAAAGGATCTGCCCGAGCGTGTTATTAATCTTGTGCGCACCCGTATGCAGCAGGTCTTCGCGCTTGAGATAGATGCGGGCGCCGCCACAGTACTCAGTCAGACGCCGCGCGAAAAAGAGCGGTGTCGGCCGTCCGGCATAATCTCGCAGCAGCTCGTCGAGTTCATTCTGGAAAGCTTCATCCCCGCGCGCCGACTCATATGCCGCCGTGAGTTCTTCCAGCGGCGCCATCAAAGTCTCAGGCACGAAACGGCCGCCGTAGCGGCCCCAGTGGCCGAGTGAATCCGGTTGGGTGATTGGTTTCACAGTTTGAAGTACCGCCTTCAGGCGGTCATGGGTTTTTTCGAGAACCGATTAAAGTCGGGACTCCCGACCTTATTAAGGTTTCGTGATCTTATGCGTCGACCGCACACGTCCCGATTGTGATTCGCGCGGGTCATCCACGACCACGCGGTTTTCGAGGCGATACATCGTCAGTCGATTGCCTTCGGTAGTTCCCTGCTCGGCGTCTTCAACATGCGCGGGATTGCCCGTCAACACGGCCACTTCGTCGGCCGTCGTATATTGACACCAGTCTCCGGTGCCGCGACGGTTCGGCTGAACCACAACCACATTGCGCTGCGAGACCGTGCGCTCGACTTCGTTGACGTCCTTTTGCAGGTAAACGTCGGCCATCCCTGAAGTCATGCGATCGGTCCCCTGCTTGATGTCGACATTCGTTTCGTAATGCAGCAGTCGTTCAGGATCTGAATAACGCATGAAGTCAGCCGTCGCGAACACCGGCACGACCGTGTTCGAATTCCCCGTCTTCTGTTTTGCTTGGTACAGCGCGCTTTGTACGTGGCCCCACGATTCCATTCGCTGCTCTGCGCGATACAGAGTAATGGAATCGCCGCGCACATAATTGTCGTCCTGCCACAGGCGCGCTGAGCCCGTATAAACCGCGCGGCCCGTGTCGTGATCGATCTCGGCGCGATCGCCGGACATATAAACCGGACTCTTCACTTTGCGAAACGGCGTTGCCCCATTTGTCTGTTCCTGGCTGTAGTAAGTGGTCGCGACTCTCCCGCGACACACCGATACGTGTGTTCCGTTGTTCGAATCAATCTCATTCGCTTTCGTGCGTGCGCGCGAATCCCACACCGTCGGGTCGCCACCGCGCAAACGAACCGTTTCGTCGGCAGCCGTGTACGAAACGCTGTTCGCAGTTCCGTTCCGATCAAGCTCATTGAATTTGGCGTCACCGGTGGCGTCCACTCGCTCCACGTCTTGCGTTTCGCGCACGAACATCGCGGCCAGCTTCTGCGCCGTTATGGTTTGCGTTCCTCTTTTGTCGGTCGGCTGAAAGGGTTCGAAGACGGCCTTCGCGCCCTGGGTTGCCGTACACGAACGCGCAATGTTTCCGCTTTCGTAAAAATCGCAGTCGAACCGCGGCGCGGTGAGCGTCTTGCGATCATTCTTAGCGATTTTTTGTAGCGGCTCGACGTACAACTCGGCATCGCCGACGGCTTCCGCCTTCTCGAGATCTTTGCCGTTCATCCGCCAATCCATTTTTATCGCGTCAGCGGTCAGCCGCTTGCTCGCAGCGTGCGGGTCATTCGCGCGCGACTTGGGCGCAGACAAAGTAGCGATGGCGCGACCGCCATCGGTGCGCATTTCCTTAAGCAGGCTCTGATCTCCCTGCGCCTGAAAGTCGATTGTCAAGGCATTGGCGCCGGTGATTTGGAGATCGGAATCAGCATTCAGGCTTTGGGCGCGCACATCGCGGGCGCCGTAAGCTTTCGTCAGACGCTGATCGTCGTCGAGAAAGAAATCCATATCCACGGCATGAGCTTCGGCCGCATGACCGGGATCCATCGAGCGCAGATAAGAGTTGCCGCGCATCTCGATCTTCTCGAGCTTCTTCTTATCGTTGAGCATTGCGGTGAGCGTGTCACCGCTCATGATGTCCTGTTCCTGCTCGGCCGTCGCGCCCCCCGAAAATGTCAGGCGCATGCTCGTCTGCTCAAATGTCGCCTGGCCCGAATGAATAATCACCGGCCGGGAACGCGCGCCCTGCAAAGGCTTGGCGTCTTTCTTCTTATCGGTGAATTCCTGCGGGGCGACGGTGACCACTACGTTGCTCTTCAGCTCCAGCCGCTTCTTTTCATTATCGACCAGAGCACCGGTCGATTGTCCGGACACATTTTCGCGCTCAAAGGCAACTGCCGACGAGGTCTCTCCCAGCTTGGTGTCTGTATTGAATTGCAGCGCGTCAGTCTTCACCTTCAAAGCATCGTGCGTTTCAATCTGCACGTTGCCGTTACACTGCAGCATAGCGGTCTTCTGATCGTACATGGCCCGGTCTGAGACAATCTGATCAGGTTTGTCACCCGTCGGCGGAAAAAGCTGCGCATTTATCTGTTCGAGCTCATGATGGCCGTCCGCGTAAGTGACATCGCGTGCGGCACGCAACCATAGATATAACCGATCGTTCCGGGTTACCTTCTGGTCATAGCCGGTGGTGACCGCAACAATCTCTTTTGACAATGCCGGAGTCTCTGACCGCAAGCGAAAGCGCGAGTTGTTGCGCATCTTGTAATAAGAGACGCCCACGAAGATCGCGCCGGCGACCAGCAGGAACAGCGCCAGGCCCCGGGCAATCGCCGGCACCCGCGCCCGCAGGTCAACGGCCGTGATTCGCTTTTTCCGAGTTACTGCCTGCATAAATGGTTAGCCACAGAGACACGGAGGCACATTTAAGTTTGGAGTACCGCGTTTACGCGGCTTCGGATTGATTCCGCCTAAAGGCGGTACTCCGAACACGTCAGAGAAAAGACGATCCACGAAGCCACCCGAACAAACAAGAATGTTGCCTTCTTCGTGACATTTCGTGTGATTTCGTGGATCGTACTTAAATTCCATTCCAGTTCGCGACCTATGAAGATAAATAGTTAGGAAACTACCGAATCCCTTATGTCCCTCACATTCAACTGCAAACGAATGTCGCCCTGCCACCGGTTCGCCTCGAACTCGTACGCCAGATCGATGCGCTGATTCAGTTGCGGTGTTGCTTCAAGCTCTTCCACTCCTCGCCACCAGATCGCTTCCAACGGGCGATTATCTTCGCCAGAGACCCGCAGCTTAAGATGCTGCTCCTTGATGATCTGCGGCTCGCTCACGACCCGGAACCGGCGTGTCATGAAGACCGGCCGCGGATTGCCGGCGCCAAACGGCTCCAGGGCCTGCAACTCCTGTGAAAGCTGAAACCCAAGCTCTCTGGCTGGCACCTCAGCGTCGATATGGATCGCCGGGACCAGATCAGCTTCAGTCAAACACGAGGCTGCGTGCTCATTCAAGCGACGACGGAATTCGGCAATCCGTTCCCGCTTGATCGAAAGGCCAGCCGCGTGTGAATGGCCGCCGAACTTCTCAAACAGATCGCGACACGATGTCAGGCCGTCATACAAGTGATAAGCCTCGATGCTGCGCGCCGAACCATGGCCAAGGTCGCCGTCTAACGAGATGACCACGCAAGGCCGATTGAGACGCTCGGCAATTTTCGAGGCCGCCAGTCCAATGACCCCTCGATGCCAACCATCTCCCGCAATAACCGCCGCATGCGTCTGGATGGCGCGGTCGGGGCCATTCTCGAATTCTTCGACGGCGCGATTAAAGATCTCCCGTTGAGCTTCCATGCGCTCGCGGTTGCGCGTATCGAGATGTTCCGCCAACCGTCGCGCTTCTTCTTTCTCAGTGGCCTGGAAAAGTTCGACGACGGCGCGCGCCGCATCCATTCGTCCGGCGGCGTTGATGCGTGGCCCGATGCGAAACCCGAGGTCGTAAGCGGTCATCTCGCCATCGTCTCCGCAACCAGCAACGTCGATTAGCGCGCGCAGTCCGGGGTTGACGGCTCGCGGCAGATCAGAAAGGCCGAGCGCCACAATCGTGCGATTCTCTCCCACGAGCTTGGCCACATCGGCTACGGTGCCGATGGCCACCATCTTGAGAAAGCCGGGCACTTGCGCTGCGCGGCCGCGCGCGCGAAACAAAGCATGGATCAGCTTGAAGGCGACCCCGACGCCGGCCAGGTTTTTGTCCGGATAGTTGCATCCGCTCTGGTTTGGATTGAGCACCGCGAACGCAGGTGGCGCGCCTTCGTCCATATCAGGCAAATGATGATCGGTAACAATAATGTCGAGGCCGTTCGCGCGCGCCCAGTGAAGCGGTTCATGGGCAGTGATGCCGCAATCTACGCTCACTACCAGCTGGTACCCGTCACTTGCCGCCTGTTCGAGCGCCTCACGGCGGATGCCATATCCTTCAGTGAATCGATGCGGCACGTGATAACCCGTGGTCGCTCCCAACATGTTCAATGCGCGCAACAACACCGCGGTTCCGGTCGTACCGTCAACGTCATAGTCGCCATAGATCAGAATTGGTTGCCGGTTATCGATCGCTTGAATCAGACGTTCAACCGCGGAGGACATGCCGAGCATCAAGAGCGGATCGTGCAGCTGGTCGAGCGAAGGTTTGAGAAACGACTGGGCCGCCTCTTTGCTTTCGTAGCCGCGGGCAATCAACAACGCGGCGACGATCGGCGACACACCCACATCCGATGCGACCCGTCGGACGTGCGCATCATTCTGCTCGCGTACTATCCACTTGCGGCTTTTCTTTTTAGGGGAAGGCGCGGCGGTCATGCTTGGGAGTTTACTTGGTGTCAGGCAGAAGAGCTAATTTGGAGTGCGCCGGCCTTGACGGCGCTTTGGTTTGGCTTTGACTTTGATAAGAGACGGCATCCAAAGCAGCGTCGCCGTTCCCACAAGTCGCCGTCTCTGCCCCCGCACAGCTTTGCCTCAAAAGTCGATTAAATGAGTTTCGTGTAGTTCGTGTGATTTCGTGGATCGTTTCTCTTCGTTCGGGAAACAAGGACGATCCACGAAATCACACGAAGCAACACGAACGGAACACTTCTGACAAGAGAGCCAGATCGGACTCTTGAGGCAAAGCCGCCGCACTCCAAATCTCACAACCCGCTAATCCGCCCGGCAAACAGCATAATCAGAATCGCGCCACCGACAATTAATCGATATCCGATGAAAACTGCGGTTGTGTGCGTCTTCAAATAGCGCAGCAAAAACCAGATCGACAGATAGCCGACAATTCCCGAGACCACAGTCCCGACTGCGAGGGTTGTCAAACTACCCGGAGGCAACTTGTGCCAAGCTTCTTTCAATTCCAGCAGGCCACTGGCGGCGACCGCAGGTATCGAAAGCAGGAAGGAAAACCGGGCCGCAGTTTCGCGCGCCTCACCCACCAAAAGGCCGCCCATGATGGTTGAGCCCGAGCGACTCGATCCGGGAATCAAAGCGAGGCATTGAGCGAAGCCCATGGCCAGCGCATCCTTCAAACTCAAATCTTCCATCGTGCGATTCTTGCGACCGATTAACTCAGCAAATGCCAGCAGGACAGCGATCACGACCATCATGGTGGCGATGACCCAGAGGTTTTTCGTGAACGTCCCTTCAATCTGTTTCTTAAAAAGCAAACCGACGGCGGCGACGGGAATGGATCCAATGACTACCAGCCAGCCGAGCCACGCTTCATGCGACAGCCGCGGACCGTTCGTTTTGCCGCCGGTAAATACCGCCAGGTGGTCACGAAGAAACGCGATGGAGATTGTCCAGATGTCGCCGGTAAAATAGATGAGCACAGCGATGAGCGTTCCCAACTGAATGACCGCGATCGATGCCGTAAGCTGCTCCGGAGTTAACGTGAGAGACATGGCGCGGCTGGCAAGAACGAGATGCGCGGTTGAACTGATGGGAATAAATTCGGTCAGGCCCTGGACGATGCCGAGCAGAATTGCCTGAAGCAATGTCATTTCAGATTCTTGATTTTATTGCGATTCTTTGATTTGAAAACCGAAAGCTCTTCTTCGTGCCTGGTACTTTGAACTCTGGCTTGCGTTCAACTGCAAAATGGATGATAAGAGTCCTCAGCACAAAGTACAAAGTTCAAAGCACCTCTATTGTTTACTCCCGGAAAGAGTTGCGACGTGAGATGGCGTCATAAATGAAGTTAGGCATGATCATTCCCAGACGGACAATCGACGCCAGCTGCCAGGGAAAGGCATAGGACTTCTTTCGCTTTTCAACGGCTCCCAGAATTTTTTTCACCGCCGTCTCGCACTCCATCAGCCACGGCAAACGGGCGTGCCTGCCGGCGGTCAAAGGCGTCTTGATGAAACCGGGGTGAATAATGGTGACGTCGATGCCGCGCGGCTCCAGATCCAAACGGAAGCTCTCAAACATCGCGGAAACAGCGGCCTTACTGGCGCAGTAGGCGGCCGACTTTGGTAACCCACGATATGCGGCCAGGCTCGAAATGACCACCAGCTGACCACTGCCACGCGCAACCATTTCAGGAAGCACCGCCTGTACGGAATTGGCCGCGCCGATCACGTTAACGTTGATCACCGCAGCGAGTTTCGCGGCGTCGAATTCCGCGGCCGGGTTGGTCACGCCAATACCGGCGTTGGCGATCAGGACATCGATGTGGCCAAACGTCGCCAGCAAGCGTTTGGCGGCGTCGCGCATCGATTGCTGGTCAGAAACATCGGCGGGGAGCAACAAAACGTCCGCCTGATTCTTGCCGGTGCTGGATGAGATTTCCGAGACGAGCTCTTCCAGCAGTTCGCGCCGTCGCGCCACTAATCCAAGCTTTGCTCCGCGCCGGGCCAGCTCCAGCGCCAAACCGCGACCAATGCCGGACGATGCGCCCGTGATCAGAACTACTTTATTGGACCAATCCATGATCGCAATCTCAAACGCAGAGCCCGACAATGACCTCGCTCGCACTTCTCTTAAACAGCAACCGGGACGGTTGCGCTCTAGTCTCGCGACCGCCCGATTTTGCATCGGCACCCGTGCCGGCAGAGTATACCGTGAGGAATGAGAATTAAAACTCGAATTCCTCTTCAGGTTTTTCTTCGTGTTAGTTCGTGTGATTTCGTGGATCGTCCGTTACGCCGCCGAAAAGAACTATCCACGAAGTCACACGAACCATCACGAAACGCAGCAACGTACAGATCAAAACTCCGCGAACGAAATCAATGTTCGTGTTTTTCGGGTAATGTGGTGAATCGTTCGCGCTAGCCGCGAAATGAGTTTCGCGCCGCAAACCAGTCGTACATGGGAATGGGAAGTAGTTTGCACGCGCGCGCGAGGGTCGCCAACTGCCAGGGGAACGAGTAGCCTTTCTTACGCTTCTCGATGGCGTTAACTATTTTCGCCACCGCCTGATCCACTTCCATTAAATATGGGGTCCGGCTGATGTGCGTGATTAAAGGCGTCCGGACAAATCCCGGATGAATAATGGTTACGTCAACTCCTGAACCTTTCAGGTCGATCCGCAAAGCTTCAAAGAAACTCGAGATGGCAGCTTTACTCGCGCAGTAGGCCGCGGACTTAGGCAAGCCGCGATAGGCAGCCAGGCTGGAATTGACCACCAGATGACCGCGGCCCTGCGCGACCATCTCACTGAGCACTGCCGAGACGCTGTTAACCACGCCAATTACATTTACATTGATAAGCTCCGCGATTCTTTTCTCGCAGAGATCGGGCACAAACGTATTGACGCTGATGCCGGCGTTGGCAATCAGCAAATCGATCGGTCCGAACATACGCCGTAGTTCAACCGCAGCCGCGCGGACGGCATGGCTGTCCGTAACGTCAGTGGGCAGGACCACCGCGCGTCCACCCGATCTTCCGATCTCTCGAGCAACTTCTTCCAGAACTTCGGCCCGTCTGGCGAGCAGCCCCACAGAAGCTCCTCGTCGGGCGAGTTCAAGTGCCAGGCCTCGACCGATGCCGGATGAGGCGCCTGTGATTAGAACGACTTTATGCTCCCAGTCCATGGCTGAGGTTTAGGCGATTCTCGTTTGAATAATTTTGTGGGCGGAATGTCTCTTCGGCTTGAGCTCAATGTCGGGCGGGGGAACTCAGGCGATAAGGCCGCAGGGATTACGGCCACCATCTAAGATACAACAAATGCCGTTGCGCAGGCGAGAAAACATTTGAACCATTTCGGGTTGCAGTGTTTGATAAACAGGGCTTGCAAGATGCTATAAAACCACCTGACAGAGAGTTTAGAGCAGCAAGAAGGCGACTTGGGCCAACCGCTAGATTTCCTGAATCACGGGTGTGATGACTGGGCGTGAGCCGGTCTGGCTCTGAATGAACCGTTTAAGTTCCAGTCGCAGGTATTCCCTGAGCAACGTATCGTCAGAGAGTTGGGTGGGCGAGGCCCTGGAGAAAGCCTCGGCGACGGCGAGTTGCGCGGATTTTATAAAGCCGTTGCCGCCGTCTATTCCGCGCACTCCATGAGCAACGATGCTGGGCGGTGCCTCCAACTCGCCGCTGGCGCGATTGATGGTGATAACCAGCGTAACGATGCCCTCGTAGGCCATCTTCTTTCGCTCGCGCACCGTCTCGTATTCGATCTCTTCGAAACCAGTTTCATCGATGAAGGTGCGCTTCACCTCGCGGCGATCGACGATGGTCGCGCGCTCGCCATCCAGTTCGAGTACATCACCATTTTCGATCAGAACGATCCGCTCTTCGGGGATATCGAGATGGTTCTTCACAAACTCTTTATGGCGAAACAGCATGCGATATTCGCCGTGGATGGGGACGACGAATTTCGGCCGCACCGCTTCAGTCATAATGCGAATGTCTTCCTGCGAGGCGTGGCCGCTGACGTGGATCAGCCGGCGCTTCTCTTCGATGATGTTCGCGCCGCGCTTGTACATAAAGCCAATCAGTTTTGAAATTGCGCGTTCATTACCGGGGATGATGCGGGCCGAGAGCACTACGGTATCGCCTTCCTCAATCGTAATTCCCTTGTAGACCTGCGTGGCCATTTGATAGAGCGCCGCGCGCGGCTCAGCTTGGGAACCGGTAACCAGAAAGACAATCTCATGGTCGGCCATGAATTTTGTGTCATTGATGCCGACGAGCAAACCGTCATGAATATCGAGATAGCCGAGGCGATCTGCGATCTCGACGTTCTTCTGCATGGATCGGCCCAAAACGCAGACCTTGCGATCAAATTGTTGCGCGACATCAAAAACAATCTGCAGCCGGTGAATAGAAGAAGCGAACGCCGCCACAATGATGCGACCAGTTGCCTCGGCAAAGATTTCTTCAAAAGCCGGAATCACGGCCCGTTCGGAAGGCGTCCGCCCCGGCACCGTGGCATTGGTCGAATCGGAAAGCAGCGCCAGCACACCTTCCTGCCCGTAACGCCGCAGTGTTCGCAGGTCTATCGCCTCGCCGATTACGGGTGTCTCGTCAACTTTGTAATCGCCGGTGTGAATAATCGTGCCGACCGGGGTTCTGATGGCCAGATGGAAACAATCAACCAGGCTGTGGGAGGCGCGAATAAACTCAATCGTAAATGAGCCAAGAGTTACGACGTCGCGCGGTTCCACGCGATGCAGCAGCACGTCGCCGAGGATTCCATGCTCTTCCAGTTTGCTTTCGGCCAGGCCCAGCGTGAAGTGGGACGCGTAAACCGGAACGTTGATCTTTTTCAGGATGTAGGGCAGCGCGCCGAGATGATCTTCGTGGCCATGCGTAAGAATGATGGCGGTGATTTCCTGCCGGTACTCCTCGAGGATCTCAAAATCGGGAATGCAGACGTCTACCCCATAGACGCTCTCTTCCGGGAAACCCATGCCCGCGTCAAGCACCAGCATCTCGTCGCCGAAGCGCAGCAAGGTACAGTTCATCCCGAACTCGCCGATGCCGCCGAGGGGAATTATTTCGAGAACATTAGCCACTGTCGATTGTTAGCTCAACTCTCTGGACGGGACGAGAGAGTATAGCACGAGCTTGATTTCTTTGACTGTATATTCGCCTTGTAATATCGTGCCCAGCTCAAGACAACGACTGCCTCAGCACATGCGTTTCAAAGAAATCATTACCCGTCTCACAGGTCTGAATCTTGGGCCTGTAGGAGCATCATGGAGCCCTCCCGAACCAGAAGTTTCGAAAGCGAAAAGGATTATTACTTGTCTTGAGGATCGAAGAGTTCTTTACAACCCTGAGTCACTTGAAGTACCGGAACATTGCGTGCGACCAATAATCGAGATAAGACACTTTTTGACGGATGAATTGAGCAAGGCACGGGAAGACTCGCCGTTAACCGCTTCACTTCGCGGAATGAGAGCATCTGTAGGAAATTTCTCGATCATATTCAAGCTCGGGATTCGGATCTTGTTGTCTAGGCTTGGCAAAAAGGTCATTGGGCTAGCTGGGAATTCAATGCAGCACTTGGAGAACTTCGTGGCGTTTTTGGCATTCACCTAGCTCAAATAGCTGCTCGTTTTCGGGTTGATATTGAAGACAATCTTGCATCAATTCTGCCTGCAGGGGACGATGCCAGTGATGATGATCGGCAGAAACGCAGCAGACGTTAGACTGAGCAATTCTCTTCGCATGCTATACTGTCACTGCGAGTGCTTTCTGAGCGCAACCCAACAACCGTGAACATCAAGGTCATCATTGAACCCGGCGAAGACGGCTACTTCGTGGCCCACGTGCCTTCGCTGAAGAGTTGTTGGTCTCAAGGCAAAACGAAAGAAGAGGCGCTCCAAAACATTCGTGAGGCAATCGATCTTTACCTCGAGCCGTTCGCTGACACTTAGATTGTTAGCATCGGCGTAATTGTAAAAAGGCTGGCCCTCAATGTACTCCATCGCAAAGTACGGATTGCCGTCCTCGGTCGTGCCGCCGCCGAGCAGTCGTCCGATGTTCGGGTGATCGAGAGCGGCGAGTATCTGTCGTTCGTTACGAAAACGCCGCAGCACAAACTCGCGATCCGCGCCGCTGCGGATTAGTTTGATCGCGACGCGATGTTGAAACTCGCCGTCAGCGCGCCAGGCTTCGTAAACCGTACCCATACCGCCGCGGCCGATTTCCCGCTCGATCCGGTAGGGACCGACGTGATGGCCAATCATCGACTTCTCGTCGGCGCCGGAGGTTTCAGTTTTTAGTGGATCTGTTACTGCGGCTTGATGATCTTCCATGGAACTTCAAAAGCGGGTACATCTTAACGTGAAACAGTCCGTCACAACCACTTCGAATAGAGGTTTGGTTGTAGGTAGTGGGTCAGTTTGAGGAAATTCTCATTCTCGCGGCTGCTTTAGCGCGGCGAGTTGGTGCTTCTTCCCAAAGCTGAAACTGTTTAAATGGCAACTATATAGTTGACTCACCAGCCCGCGGAGCGGGCGGCAGCATAAAAGCCTGGGGCGCAAGCCCCAGGATCGATAGCAAAAATGGGTCGAGCCCGCGGAGCGGGCGACAGCCGTTAACAAACCACGCCCACGCTCAAATTCGTCATGAGAGATGGCTCGTTTTTGCAGCAAGGCTCTTAATCATGAGCTGTCGCTCGCTCCGCGAGCTCGGTGGACGCCTTGCCTCTGATCCCGGGGCTTGCGCCCCGGGCTTTATGCTCTCGCGCGCTCCGCGCGCTCGTTCGTGACCTTGTGTCGATGGGTCCGTTTATTTGACGGAATTCAAAACGTCTACACGAACCATCAAGCATCTTTCGTGATGTGCTCCGCACTCCTCGCTTTCGGCCCGCGCGTCGTGACTTTTCGCCTGATTTCGTGGATCGTAGTTGTTCATGGCTGACTTGCTTGTGAATCTGCTGAATCTTCCTGCGGTTCAGCCTTTGGTTGATGAATTGGAAGCTCGGGGCGTCATCGTTCGACGCGCTCAGCCGTTTGAAATCACACCGGTCCGCGAATTTATCAAAACCAATTTCTCTGTGCCGTGGGCCGATGAGATTTCAGTCGGCTTTGCGGGCAAACCCGTGACCGTCTTTATCGCCACGCGCCACGGCCGGGTTATCGGTTTCGCAGGTTACGAGTGCACGCGCAAGGCGTTCTTTGGGCCAACCGGCGTCGCCGCGGATGAACGCGGGCGCGGTCTCGGGAAGGCGTTACTGATCGCATCGCTGTGCGGCCTGCGCGAACTGGGTTACGTTTATGGAATCGTAGGCGCCGCTGGTCCAGTCGAGTTTTATCAGGAAGCTGTCGGCGCGATGGTGATTCCCGGCAATGAGCCGGGAATTTATACTGACTTATTGCAGCCGGTGCCGTGAAATCCAATCTTTCCATCAGCGAGCTCGCGCGTATCATGGCCGCCGGCCGAAAGGTTGAGTGAGCGTCGCCCATCTGGGCCGAAGGGTGCGCGCCTCATGGGAGTGATGCGTGATGTCAATCGCGACTCACTGGGCTTCATCGAGCGCGCGCAACGTGATTACGGCGAATCGAAGAATCGAAGGCCTGACATCCGAGGCAGGCACATCACTATTAACAACCACAAACCGGGGTCTTAGACAGGCTAATTACCTCAGATCGATGACCGTCACTTCGACTTAGCGTTTTCTGAACCTGCGCCGATGGTTTCGAAGTACTGTTGCAATGCTGTGAAAGCCGGCTCGTCTGAATAGATCGAGCCATCCTCAAACTCAACCCGCAGGATCATGAAAACAGAGACGGCTGTCATTGGCCCACCAAGTTTAAGTTTGTCTCGGAGAGCGTCGGTTATGGGAACGATCTCGACTTCTCGTCCTCGGACAGGTTGAGGTGCTATCTCCCCGGGCAGTACTGGCCCAGTTCCTACCCTTTTCTGTTCGACGATGTTTCCGGTACCTATCGACGTCCAAACCGCCACGGTATAGCCACGTATGGCCTTCGAACCATGATTACGTAGTTCATAGACATCGCTTCCGCCACCTTCGGCGTCGACGTAAACAATCATTGCCACCTTATCGAACTTCAGAGGACAATCGGGTTGATTGGCAATAGTTGTTAGCACATGATCGGCGGGGACAAGGACCGCTTTTCTTTTCGGCTGTTGTTGGCCCCTGGAAGTTCCGAGAAGGCATCCCAGAGTGATAGCGACAACCAGCGTCCAAGTCATCAATCGCATTGTCTCCCTCCTTTTCAATTTGAACAGTTCATAGTCAACCGCCCTGTGGGCCTGAATGCGCCGTAGTCTTCGCCCAGTAAGATTCATTGAGACGTACCATTTGCGCCGTCACTTGTCTTACGCTGCCGTGCAAAAAAAAACGCCGCCGGCGCTCATTCTTTCCATCGAATGCTCGCCGATATAATTCCGCCGGTTCCTCCTCGTTCGGTATAGCTAGTGCTAATAGTAACGTGCTCGTATTCTTCCACAGCGATGGAGGAAACGCCGGCGTAGAATACTATCGACCGAATGTGTTTTCCACGTAACGAAACAGGTGCAAGCTCGGCAACTATTTCATTTACCGTCGGTGCCGGTATGAAGCTGCTGGAAAGTTCTGATTTCGCATCGTCCGGCTCAATCACCATTTCGCGAACCTTTTCTTTTTCGGTGCTGACCTTGAGACGTACACCCTTACGCACAACGTAATATCCGTGCTCATCTGGTGCCCCGAATTTGTTATTCAAATCCGCTGTAGTTTGCGCGGATAATGCCGGCGCGATAACCAGAAACATGACCCCAAGGATCAATTTCACATGCACTTGATGTGCGGACATTTTCGACCTCCTTGCGACTGGCCGTAACTTCTTTCACTTTATGGAAGGTTAACCCTTAACGTTAACGCCAAAGCCGCAGAGTTTCATATTACCGCAACCAAAACGGCCCGTCAGAGTCCGTTGGTTGCCGGCAGATTGACGAAACGGGGCGAGGGCGAGATATTCGCCGTAGTAACAAAACAGATAATACTCTGCTAATGAGATCCAATCCTTCCATCAGCGAGCTCGCGCGTGTCATGGCCGCCGGCCGAAAGGTCGAGCCTGAGCGTCGCCCGCCCGGCCCGAAGGGTACGCGCCTCATGGGAGTGATGCGGGAATTCAACCGCGACTCGCTCTCGTTTATCGAGCGCGCGCAACGCGATTATGGCGACATTGTCTGGACGCGCTTCCTCTATGTGCCGGCGTTGTTTCTTTATCATCCAAATGAAATCGAGTATGTGCTCGCCACGAATGCGAGGAATTTCATGAAAGCGATGACGCTGAGATCGAATTTCTTTCAGCGGCTGGTTGGCAATGGCTTACTCACCAGTGAGGGCGAAGAGTGGAAGCGGCAACGGCGCCTGACATCGCCCGCTTTTCATCGTCATCGCATCAGTAATTACGCGGACACGATGGTGAATTACTCAAATCGCCTGACTGAAAGCTGGCAGGACGGCGAAACGCGTGACGTTCACCGTGACATGATGCGGCTGACGCTGGAGATTGTCGTGCGCTGCCTGTTCAGTGCCGACGTCTCGAATGACGTGGACCATGTTGGTGACATCCTGAAGCAGCTGGTTAAGCCATTTGCGTCGCAGGCAACCTTGAAATGGATTCTCAATAACCGGCTGCCTACGCCCGATCACCTTCAGTTTCATCGACTGGCGCGTCAGATCGACAGCCTCGTCTATCGCATCATCGCCGAACGGCGCGCTCATGCGAATGATGACGGTGACCTGCTGGCCATGTTGCTCAAAGCGCGCGACGAAGACGGCAGTCAAATGAACGACCAGCAGTTGCGCGATGAAGTGATGACCCTGTTTCTGGCGGGACATGAGACGACCGCGCTAACGCTCGCCTGGACCTGGTATTTGTTGGGCCGGAATCCTGAGGTGGAAAAGAGATTTCATCGGGAGCTGGATGAAGAGCTGGGCAAACGCGAAGCGACGATGGCGGATCTGCCGCGGCTGAAATTCACGGAACAAATTTTGAAGGAATCAATGCGACTCTACCCGCCCGCCTACGGCCTGGGACGCGAAGCGATTAACGATTGCGAAATCGGGGGATTTCCAGTACCCGCGGGAACCCAGGTGTTCATGTTTCAATGGGTAACGCAACGCGACGGGAGATTCTTTGATGATCCTGCGGCCTTTAAGCCCGAGCGGTGGACCGAAGATTTTGAAGCGCGACTCCCGAAGTACGCTTACTTTCCGTTCGGCGGCGGTCCCAGGGCCTGCATCGGCGCGTCGTTCGCGATGATGGAAATGATTCTGGTACTGGCAACAATCGGACAGAAGTTCAGGCTTGAACTCGTACCGAACCATCCGGTGGAGACTTACCCGGCGATGTCTCTAAGACCAAGGGACGGAGTAAGAGTAATTGTGAGAACCCGGCGTTGAGAGGGCGCTCTTCTCTAAGTCGCCTTTAGAGTCTGTCGGAGAAAAGCCGCGGAGCGGGGCTTTGCCTCAAAACTCAAACTACGGCTTAAAGAGCTAGTTAATACTGGGAGCACGGGCGCCCTCGCCCGCACCGGGTGCGTAGCACGCGAAGGTTTCCAAGCAAAATCGGGCTGACGATGGTTCGCGCTACGCGCTCATTGCGGGCGAGGGCGCCCGCGCTCCCAGTACTCAGGTGGTTCAACATTTTGAGGCAAAGGCGCTGCGCGGCGAAATGTTTATAACGCCCACACAGGTTCCTCTTGTTGTTCTCCGAAGCAGAAAATTAAGAGCTTCCTTATCTATAAACATTTTCGCGTCTACGGCGCTTTTTCCCGACAGAGTCTTTAGCGCCGTCATTAAACCATCGCATTTACCAGCATCGCCCATTCTTCCAGGGTCAATGTCTCAGCCCGTCGCAAAGGCGTGATACACGCCTCGCATAACACGATGCTGGCGCCGCCGCGCCTCTTTAATAAATCCTGAATCGATTCCGGCGCTTCACGCAGATTGTTGAGAATCGTCTTGCGCGGATGGGCAAAGCCTGCACTGACAACTTGCCAGAGCAGGTTTTCGTCTTTCACTCCCGCGGCGATTTGCGGGTGCGGACGCAGACGCAACACAGTGCTCCACACTTTCGGCGCCGGGCGAAAAGCATGAGGCGAGACATCGAACAACTTTTCAGTCTCACAATATGCTTCGACAAAAACGGAAAGAAAGCCGCGCTCACTCGAGCCAGGCGCCGCAGTGATCCGTCCGACAACTTCACGTTGCAACATCAGGGTCATGTCGCGGAGGCAATGACGCTGTTCGATTAGTCTCTGCAGAATTGCTGTGCCGATGTTGTAAGGAAGATTGGCGACGACGCGGGCGCGTTCTGCGGGACGAATCATTTCACAGTAACTTGACGTCAGAGCATCTGCTTCGACTAATTCGAAGTTCGAGCTGGAAGCAAACCGGGCGCGCAGTGTGGAAACCAGGTCGCGATCAAATTCGATCGCCACCACTCGTTCAGCTCGTTCGATCAGGCGAGAGGTTAAGGCGCCCTGACCGGGACCAATCTCGAGAACTGCCTGGTCGCGTTCAGGATTGACGGCGGCGACGATTCGATCGATGACGTTCTGGTCGACCAGAAAATTCTGCCCGAACCGGCGCTTGGGAAAATTCTTGGCTGAATCATGAGGAGACACTGAGGCTCCCTGAAGGCGCAAGCTACGGGCCGACGGCGACCGCGGGGTAACCTGTGATTTCCACGTCCGGGCCATGCTGCCTGACCTGGACCTTCGTCAGCCGAATACATTCTGAGATGCTATCAACGCCGGGGCCCCCGACCGCCGACAAGGCATCCTGACTTCCGATAATGATCGGGGCCACAAAGAAAGTGGCTTTGTTAACCAGACCCGCCTCGAGCATTAAGCCGGCCAGTAACGGACCGCCTTCGACCAGTACGCTTTGAATCGATCGCTGGCCCAACTCTTCCAGCACGCCGGCGAGATCAAGCGCCGAGCTTTGCTGGCTGATCACCACCACGCCTCGGGATTTCAGCCCCTCGAGTATTTCCGAGTCAGGTTCTTCATGCGCGAAGATGATCACCGGCGCAGCGTCGGTAGTTTGCGCCAGTTGAGACTCTGTCGAGAGCCGCAAATACTGTTCTATGACAACCCGCACCAGCGGCCGGCGCCGCGGCCGCCCCGAGCGATCAGTCAGCAGGGGATCATCCGCCCGCACTGTGCGCCCGCCAACCATGATCGCGTCATACTGATGGCGAAACTCGTGGACGCGCGCGCGCGCTTCCTCACCGGTCACCCAACGCGTATCACCGGTCGCGGTCGCGACTTTTCCATCCAGCGACACGGCCATCTTCAAATGCACAAACGGCCGCCCCAGATTCATGAAATGAATGTATGACTCGTTCAAAGCGGCCGCTGCTTCAGCCATCACCCCCTCGCAGACCTCGATGCCGGCTTGACGTAAGTGCGCAAAGCCTCGCCCGGAAACTTTGGGATTTGGATCTTCGATCGGTGCGACCACTCGCTTGATACCTGCTTTGATCAGCGCGTCGGTGCACGGCGGAGTGCGACCTTGATGCGAGTGTGGTTCCAACGAAACGTAGGCAGTGCCGCCGCGCGCGCGTTCGCCCGCCTGTTCCAGCGCGACTGTTTCGGCATGTTTTGTCTGGTCGTAAAGATAGAAGCCTTCGCCGGCGACGTCGCCGGCGGTATCGGTGATGACGGTGCCGACCAGCGGCCCAGGGCTGACCTGACCGACGCCTTGCGCGGCGAGTTCGAGCGCGCGCGTCATCATATGCCGATCGAATGCTAGATAGTCGTTCACAGTTTGTTTGGCCGCAGTGCGACGCAATGTTTATAGCATTGCGGGGCTTTGCCTCAAAAGTCGATTAAAACGTAGTAATGAGTTTCGTGTAGTTCGTGTGATTTCGTGGATCGTTTCTCTTCGTTGGCCAAACAAGGACGATCCACGAAATAACACGAAGCAACACGAACGGAACACTTCTGACTGGAGAGCTAGATCTGACTTTTGAGGCAAAGGACACTGCTAGCAATAAATGCAATTGCGCTCCGAAGGGAGCGCAAATAAGAAATGCGAAATCGAGCCATAAACATCTTGTGCCTACGGCACGAAGACGGTGGTGACAACAGAGATTGCTGGCTGCTTAGTTAAACAGACTGTTAACGTACTGCTCCGGATCAAAGATGACGAGGTCGTCAACTTTCTCGCCGATGCCGGCGTAGCGAATCGGCAAGCCCAGTTCTTTTGCGATCGCGACGGCAATACCACCTTTCGCAGTGCCATCAAGTTTCGTCAGCACAATTCCGGTCACGCCCGCAACTTTCAGAAACTGTCGCGCTTGCTCTAATCCGTTCTGCCCGGTTATCGCGTCCACCACGAGCAGAGTTTCGTGCGGCGCGCCTGCAACTTCCCGGCCCGCAACGCGTTTCATTTTTTCCAGCTCAGCCATCAAATTTGATTTGTTGTGCAAGCGTCCGGCGGTATCGACGATCAAAACGTCTGAGCCGCGCGCCTTGGCCGCTTTCATGGAATCGAACAGCACCGCGGCTGGATCAGTGCCCTGCTTCTGCTGAATCAAAGGAACGCCCGTTCGTTCAGCCCAAATGGCCAACTGGTCGGAAGCGGCGGCGCGGAATGTGTCCGCCGCGCAAATCAAAACGTCGTTGCCTTCAGCTTTGATTCGTTGCGCCAATTTTCCGATCGTGGTCGTTTTCCCGACACCGTTGACACCCACAATCATCATAACGTAAGGCGCGATGTCGTCAGGAACGCTGCTTTCAGAAGCGACACCCTGCTTTTCGGATGCCTGGAGAATCGACAACAACTCAGACTTTATCGCCTGCTTCAATTTTTCGATGTCGTCGATCTCTTTGCGACTGATGCCCCGGCGCACAGTCTCCAGCACATGCATGGTCGTCGGCACGCCGATGTCCGCGGCGATTAAGGCCTCTTCCAACTCGTCCAGCAGCGCGGCATCAATCTGTTTGGCGCCGGCGAATACCGTATCGATCCTTTCGGAAAGCGATTCGCGTGTGGCCGCGACCGCGCGCCGAAAGCGCGCAGAGAACTCCTGTTCCAGCGCCGCTTCACGTGCCTGCAATTGTTCGATCGATAGATCGAGGCCCAGCACTGAAGTCTGCCAGGGTGTAGCTGCGGCCGTCTGAGCGGGCGGCGCGACGGGTTCCGGCGCGGCCGTCTCCTGAGGCTCAGGCGGAACCGCAGTTTCGTCTGCGGCCGCTGCGGCACGACTCAAGCCGAGCGAAACAAACTCATCCTTTTTTCGGCGCCAGAATGCCATTGTGCTTCGATTGTGTCAGAGGCGCGCGCGGCGGCAGCGCTCCTTAGGCAACTTGCCTTCGGGCTTTCGGTCACTTCATCGTTGACTTGTGATTATAAGCAGAAGCGGTCGCGTCTCAGAAGTGAACAGCGAAGATGTTAATTAATTCCAGACCAGGGTTGCGCGCTGCCGCCCTTTTTGGAGTGCGCTGACTGGTCAGCGCTTTCAGAGCGGCGACAAGTCGCCGCATTCCAAAAGCGCGCGCAACCCTGGGCTGGAATTTGCCAACGCCTTCGGCGTTTACTTTACGGAAACTTAACTCACGGCCAGGACGGAATCGGGTGTAGAGGAGATGGGTAGAGGTTGAATACTGCGAAACTCGCTTTGCTTGCGAATGACTCGCGTGACGCCCGGGCGGATCTTTCCCGCTTCGCAGGCGGCCACAAAGGCGGCCACGACGCGAGCATCATAACGCGTGCCGACGAAACTCTTGAGCCGGCTTAAGGCCGCCTCGAGATCCATCGCCCGCTGATACGGACGCTCAGTCGTCATCGCGTCAAAGGTATCGGCTACTGAGACGATACGCGCCTGCATCGGAATCTGGTCGCCTTGCAGACCTTGAGGATATCCTTCGCCGTTAATCATCTCGTGGTGCATGTACATCCCGGGCAGAAAGTCCCGCATCGCCGGAATCTGCGACATGATCTTGAATCCCTTTTGCGGATGGGATTTCATGATCGCGAATTCTTCATCTGTAAGCGCCGACGGTTTCTTCAAAACCCGATCGTCGATGCCGATCTTGCCGACATCGTGCAGCAAAGCGCTGATCCGGATCTTCTCAATCTCACCTTCAGTCAAACCTAACGCTTGCGCGGTCGCGACCGAGAAACGCGAAACGCGCTCGGAATGTCCACGAGTGTAAGGATCTTTACCGTCAATCGCCGCGGCGAGCGCCTTTACCGTGCCGATAAACAGCTCATGGTTTTCTTCAGCCGAACGTTGCAGATCGCCGATGAAACGCTCGACTTGATCAGTCATTTGATTAAACGAGCTTCCCAGCTCGCCTAACTCTGTTCGCCCCAGGACCCTGACTCGCTGAGAAAAATCACCCGCGGCGATGCGTTGCGCGCCGGCTGCCAGCTCCCGCACCGGTCGCGTCAGCAACTGGGCGAAATAGAAACCAAAAACCAGGGCCAGCAGGGCAGCCAGCAAACTAACAAACAATGTCTGGTTACGCATGTCCCCCACGGAAGTGAGGGCGGCAGCCTCGTCCTGGATCGCGATCACGCCGAGCATTGAACTCTGATCCAGTTCCACCGTCGCGTACGACCCGAGCATCCGGGTGGACTTTCCATCGTGCTCGAGCGAGAAGGGTTCCAATGCCGATTGCACCTGCGCGCCGGTCTCCAGCCAGTCCTGCACAACTTTCAGATCAGTCATCGGCCGTTCAGAGAAAGCCACGGCCGCATCGGGATGGGCCACGGCTCGGCCGTTTTGATCGACGACGAATACAACCGGCAGCCCGGC
>JBKPEE010000121.1:0-8053 GCA_046728235.1 Acidobacteriota bacterium | reverse complement strand
TCGAAATATCCGCTCTCGGATGCCAGGAGTGCGACCGACTGCTCGGGCGCATGCTCCATCTGCATCAGCGTCGCTTGGAATCTGACGATGCCTGCATAGCGTTTCGGTCCATAACCCAACCAGAGGCGCATCAGACGGTTGAGGTGACGTGGGCTGACGCCGCAGCGGGCGGCGACATCTGCCACCGGCAGACAGCCATGCTCTCGGTCAATCTCAGCCAGTGCTGTGGCGACTACGTCATGCACGTTCGAGTTCTCGAGCCGATCGATGAGAAAGTGCTGGAGCGCATCGATGCACTGCGCGGATGTGTGTTCTGATGGGTCAATCGTCACGAGCTCGCGGAACGCCGCGCACTGGCTCAGACCGATCCGGCGATCCACCATCGAATTCGCGGGAATCCCGCTCAGCAGGAACGCAACGCCCGGACGAAGTCGCACACCGACCAACGTAGTCGGTGCCGTGAATCGTCGTTCATCCGGCCGAAGCAGCGGACCGCGCAAGAACCATTCGGAAAACCCGCTGTTCTGCCGCTGGATGGAAATGGCGGTTGTGCCGTCCGGCACCACGCGGATTGTCGCGTCACACTCCGCGGTGACAACCCAAAAGCATCCGACATAGCGTCGCAGCGCGTCTGCCGCTTCCTGGAATCGAATCTCGGCGCGTTCTAAGAGTGTCGTGCTGATGCTCATTCATTCCCAAGGCTTTGCACACGAAAGATGATAGCAGAATGTCGCGTGCAGAATCGCGTCAACGTAGGAAGCGGAGCTGCCTACAGCCAGCGCCGCACAGAACCCTTATACGCCAAGTAGTCCGACCGGAAGGAGGTCTCGAGGTATCGCTCCTCTCGCGGGATAACCACAAAGGACATCAGAGCCACAGCTGGAATGAGGGTGACAAGTAGCCAGAGACTATTGACCCAGAATGCAACTCCGAGCTGGAGCACCGAGAAAGATAGATAAATCGGATTGCGACTCCAACGATAGGGTCCCGTCCGCACCATCGTCGTCGTCGGACGATTGCCCGGAACGGGTGTGTCAGCGGTACGAAACGTGCGCACAGCATAGAAGAACAGAGCGATGCCAACCAACACCGCCGCAGCCCCGAGTGGCACGCTCACAGCACGAGACACGAGCCGAATTGGCCACGCAAAATTCAGCAGCAGGCCCAGGGCGATCGCGCACAGGTAGACCACAGGAGGCCGCACAATCCCGAGGTTCGCGACTCCGAGCGCCATGCCTGACTTCGCTTTCTTGCTGCGGTCATCGCTTATCATGCGGTTCCTCAGGGTGTCGTTAAAATCTGTATGCCACCTTGCTCAATTCGTTCACTGCTTGCGTAAAGCTTTTCTGCTTGACCAGCAATTCGACAGCGTTATTCAACCTTTGTAGATATTTCACGGCGTCATCCAAGTCCTCCTAACCGCGATCGTTCCGTTGGTGATAGCTTCAAAACTTCCGGGTTTCTCTTCAACCATCGCTCCAAGTTTCGCGACACCTCGTCGAGCCACCGTTGTGATTTTGTGAGAGCGGCTTGATGCTCCATGTAACTCGCCTCATCCGGGAAACTTGAGAACCAGACAAATATATTCTCTCCCTCTCGCACCGGCAGTCGTGGAAAATTGTTCTGGCTATGTTCGGTCACGAAGTAGGCCAGGATCGAAGCGCCGGCATCAGTCAGCGTCGGCTTTAGCGTGTCCTCGAAAAAGGCGAGAAAGTCGTCAGTAACTGGCGAATCAAAATAATAGATGGTGGCGACGATGAGGCTCTTGTCATTCTCTTTGGCGCCAACTCGCGGACGACCATTCCTAACCTGAAACTTCGAACCTGGGCGGGCCGGTCGCAGCAACAGTACGTTGTTTGAGTCGATCATCGTCGCATTCGCAGCCTCGCGATGCGCCTTCCAGACCGGTCCTCCATAGAAATCCTCGAGCGCGCGCGCCCGCGAGGGCATATCGCGAAAACCTCTTAGCCAGACAAATCGGTTCGGATTGTTCAAGTCGCGAAACTGTCCTATTACATCCATACCGAGTGCTTCCTGACTCTCGACGAATTCGCGGTCGAAAAGCTCAATTAGGACTTCACGCTGGCCAGGATGAAGCGTGTATTGCCGCAGCTCAACGACCGGACAACAAGTTTGTGGCTGCTGTGTACTCACGAAGGACTCCTTCTGTTTTGAAACGTTGCGTCACCTCTAGTTCGCTCTGGAGAAGTTCATATACCAGTTCCATTCCCAGGTCTTTCCATCGTCGGCAGAAAATGCCTGACTCCAGACAGGAGACTCAGCGTTACTCTTGTCCCAGACGAACTGAACGACAATGACTTTGCCTTCGAAGACGTCGCGCGCATAGAACTTTCCCTGATTGCCGTCGAATGACCCGATCACGGGAACATCGAGCACAATGACTTTGCTGTCGGCCCAATAAATGCTCCAGAGCCGAGTCTTGGGATTGAACAAGCGCAAGGTCATCGCCTCTGCCGGCATACCAGCGAAACTGGTCTTAAAGGAATCGGTATTACCGAAGCCTTCGAGAATCTTTTTGCACTCGGCGAACGCCTCAAATTCAATCCACTCGGTGCAGTTGTGCAGGCGGGTCTTAAGTTTTCGATTGCGAACCTTCCACTTGCCGACAAGAAAATCGAAATCACCAGGCGCCGAGGTCGGTGATGCGACAATCTGAAGACTTGTTTGCTGGGTCTGTTGCACTATCAATCTTTAATCCCTTGCTGTGTTTCCTGACCATCTTCAGGTGCTTCTTCCGAGACGCCCGTCTTGCGCAGCGCTGGCGCATTCAAGGTTTTGATCATCGTGAACAGAGGCGTTCCGAACAAATTGTCCGGCCCTTCACTGTTGCGATGAAAACCGTAGTCTTCGTACAGCTTTATTGCTTGGGATAGAAACGGTGTCGTAATGAGAAACAAGCAGTTCCGTCCTTTCTCAATCGCGAACTCCTCGGCGCGGTCCAGAAGCTTGCATCCAATTCTCCTACCTCTTGCCGTTGGATCGACCGCCATTCCTCGAATGTAAAGTCTGTCTCCCTTGAGAACTGCCGACACAGTTCCCACGATTGCTTGATTCTCCTCCGCGACCCATACGGGGCCTTCGTCAATGCGAGCTTTAACCATGTCGGGTGTGCCCACGGTGGCCACAAACCCTTCGGCGGTGTAGAGCGTTTCGTATTCTCTGAATGATTTACGGAGAAGGGACGCGATGGCGGCGGCGTCATCTGGCGCCGCCTGTCGTATCTGCAGATCTTGTCCTCGTGCTTCGCGCATCTGATCGAGCTGTAGGAGGTTTGCCATTTGCCTAACACAAACTTGCTTTCCGCCTGGCATGTCCTCCAGCTGCCCGAAGCCGATTCTCCGCGATTCTGTCGGCGGCTTTGTTAGTTGGAATGCCTTTGGCGTTCGCGGTCTCACAGATCGTTAAGATCGTGTCGTAAATCTCATCTACCTTTTTCGATGCGCGCTCGGGATCCCAGCCCAGCAGCTCCATACAGCCGTTGAAGACTCCCCCGGCGTTGGCCGCATAGTCAGGAGCGTAGAGAATTGCCCGTTTCCGGAGCATCTCACCATGTCGTTCTTCTAAGAGTTGATTGTTGGCGGCTCCCGCGACGATTCGGACGCGAAGTTGCGGAATCGTTCGATCATTGATGATCCCGCCAAGGGCACAAGGCGCGAAGATGTCAGCGGTCACGCCGAAAATGTCATCAGCCCCTACCGCTACTGCGTTGAATTCTTCCACGAGACGCGAAACCTTTTCTGCATCAAGATCGCTGACGATCAGTCTGGCCCCGGCGGCAGCGAGATTCTTTGCCAAGTAGTAACCAACATGACCGCAGCCTTGAATCGCGACCGCAGCTCCTGAAAGCTTGTCAGTATTCCAGAGATACCTTACCGACGCCTGCATCGCACGAAACACGCCGCGCGCGGTGATCGGTGCAGGATCGCCCGACTGATCCAAAAGGCCGGCAACGTGGTCGGTTTCCGTGCGCACGATTTCCATGTCGGAGGGACTTGTTCCCACGTCCTCGGCGGTGATGTAAAGCCCGCCGAGTGTTTCAACGAAACGGCCGTGAGCGCGGAAGATCGCGTCGCGGTTTGCAGGCTTGGGGTCACTAATGATCACCGATTTTCCACCTCCCAGCGGCAAACCAGGCAAGGCGTTCTTATAAGTCATGCCGCGAGATAGACGGAGCGCATCCGCCAGCGCGTCCTCCTCGCTCGAATAATTCCAAAGGCGTGTGCCACCGACCGCAGGTCCGAGCACGGTGCTATGTATAGCGATGATGCCGCGATACCCGCTCTCGGAATCAAACCCGAAAAAAACCTTCTCGTGCTCACTGTTCGTTAACCGCTCGATAATTTCCATGCTCTTCTGATCGCTCGGGATGGCACTTTAATTGTGATCGTTCCGTGATCACTATCCTCCGAACGCGTGATGAACCCTGCCGGCAAAGCTCTAAGTTTGACGTCTAAAGTGGCATGGACACAAGCACCATTTTCACTTAGAGTGAAGATACCAATTCTGGAGATTGATTCGGTGGCCAAACGCTCAACATCTTTACCGAACATGGTCATCAACCTCGATGGCTCTTCCACCGATCCGGTCTATCAACAGCTCTACAATGAACTTCGCGGCGGCATCCTCGACGGACAACTAGTGCCCGGCACGCGCCTGCCCTCGACGCGTGACCTGGCTGCCGAACTCGGCCTTTCGCGGACGACAGTGCTGAACGCTTTTGATCAGCTTATGTCAGAGGGCTACATCCAAGGTCACACCGGCGCCGGTACTTTCGTTTCGCGCGCCCTACCCGAAGAGTTGTTGCAGATACGGGCCAAAGCTGTCCGCGTTGCCAAACCAACATCCCGGAGGCGCATCCTTTCAAGTCGAGGAGAGAAACTTGCCTTGACACCGGTAACAGCGACGCCGCGCACAGACAAACCGCGAGCCTTCCGCAGCGGAATACCTGCGCTCGATCTGTTCCCTTTCGCCATCTGGGGCAAGTTAACTGCACAACGCTGGCGCAACGCCTCATACGAGTTGCTGCAATACGGGGACCCAGCAGGTTATCGGCCATTGCGAGAGGCAATCGCAGCTTATCTACGGACCTCACGCGCGGTTCGTTGTGACGCTGAGCAGGTCATAGTCGTGGCTGGCTCTCAAGAGGCACTGGAGATTGCTGCACAGGTATTGCTCGACGTTGGCGATTCCGCCTGGGTTGAAGATCCCGGCTACCTTGGCGCGCGGGGCGCGCTGCTGGGTGCCGGAGCTCGGCTTGTTCCGGTGCCGGTTGATGACGAAGGATTGGATGTCAGAGAAGGAATCAGACGCTGTCCTGCCGCACGCGTGGTGTGTGTTTCGCCTTCACACCAGTTCCCGCTGGGAATGACGATGAGTCTCGCGCGCAGATTGTCTTTGCTTGAGTGGGCGAGTCGTGCAGGCGCTTGGATCCTGGAAGACGATTACGATAGTGAGTATCGCTATGCAGGCCGACCAGTTCCGTCCTTACAAGGTTTGGACACCCAGGGGCGCGTGATCTACATCGGCACTTTCAGTAAAGTTCTGTTTCCATCCTTGCGTCTGGGCTACGTTGTCGCCCCACCTGATCTGGTTGACCCCTTCATCAAAACGCGCGCGATCTTCGACCGGCACTCACCGACAATTGAACAAGCAGTGTTGACCGACTTCATCACCCGCGGACATTTTGCCAGACACATCAGACTCATGCGCACCTCTTATGCAGAACGCCAGGAGGTGTTAGTCAAGGAGATCAAGAGTAAGTTGGCGGGCTTGTTAGAAGTTAACCCGGATGAAGCTGGAATGCATTTGGTCGGATGGCTGCCCCCAGGGGTCAGTGACGTTGACGCAGCCAGAAGCGCCATCGAACATGGAGTCGAAGTTGGAAGATTATCTAATTACTATATTGAGCCACAAAGACGCGGTGCGCTTACGCTCGGGTACTCAGCGTACGAGCCCAGGGAGATTCGTAAAGGTGTGCGGCGTCTTGCAGAGGCGCTTATTCGGATGGACACGCCAATTTAATGGAGTCCCGAATATTTGGAAGCCGCCCGAAAGACCCTAAAACCGATTCCCATTATTCCAATGAATTGACGACGATTTCAGTTCATCGTTCAAGCTTCAACGCGGAAATATCTATGTAGTAAATATCGCCCAGACCGTTCCCAGGGCCGTGGTAGGCGTTCGATAATTCCCCGAAGCTCCAACTCTTTTCCTTAGGCTTGTCGATCGTGCTGCGCGCGCTCGCCCAGAAAAAGTATTTTCCATCCCGCGTGATTCTCGGTGACAGCTCGTCAGCAGGAGAGTTTATCGGCGCACCGAGATTCTTCGCTTTCGTCCATTGTCCGTTTCGGTTATAGCTGATGTAGAGATCGAATCCGCCTAGCCCCTCAGGTCTTCCGCCCGCCATGAAAATTAGGAAACTCTCATCGGGCGCGATGAACGGCTCATACTCGTCAAACTCTGTGTTGATGGCATCGCCCAAGTTTTTCGGCTCTTGATACTTGCCGTTGACGAAGCGCGAACGATACAAGTCAACACCGCCCTTGCCGCCCGCGCGCCGCGAACCAAAGTAGAGCGTTCCATCATTCGTCAGAGTCGGAAAGTATTCGCTCTCGTCGCTGTTAACTGACGGACCCAGGTTGCGCGGCCCGCTCCAGCCCGTCGCGGTCCTATCCATCACCCAGATGTCTAACTTGCGCGGCTCTCTTGTCGCCTTCGACAGAGGACGTTTCGAGACGAAGAACATCTGCTTACCATCGTGAGTGATGAATTCGTCCGCATCTGAGTATTGACCTGAAAACGGCGCGACCTGAGGGGCAGTCCACTTACTGTTTGCAAGGTGTGAGAAAACGATAGTCCAAAAATTCGCGTCGGGCGTGCTCTTCACGAAATAGAATGTCTTTCCATCAAGAGAAAACTGCGGACAGACTTCATAGTCACCAGTTGAAATCACGCCCGGCGCGAAAATCGTCGGCTGCGAAATTGGCCTCGTCTTGGTGTACTGCGCTGTGGCAATTTGCGCGCAGACTAACGGGCCAACAATAAAGATTATGAGCTGACGTTTGAACATTACTTATTCGTTAGCCTATCGATGAATGAATCTCAAAGAGCAAGATGGTTGGATTCTATTTCGGGCGTTTGTAAGGTCCGCGAGGCCCCATGCTCGACGTTCTGGTGATTTGCGCTGAGACTGCCCTCCATTCCGACTCTTCCCTCACATAGACGTCTATGTAACGACTCATTCCTTTCGATCCATCCTGACGAGTCCACAGTCCGGTGGCTTGCACCAGCGCCGTCTCCCCGTAAATACGCACATCGACCTGTGCGAGCTTGTAATCAGCAACATCTGGGCCTTTCCCGACGTTCGTGAGAAACTTTTGCTTATGGATCAGCGAGCCATCTGATTCGATGCAGATGAAGTCATCCGCCAAGTGCTCCCGATACCATTCAACATCGGCATTCATGAAGGCAGCGACATACTCCTGATTCAGTCGCTCCAGTGTAGGTTTGTCAGACTTGTCTAGTTGTAATTCGGTCACCATTGACATTCCTCTACGTCCTCGTTCGCTCAAGAGGCAGAGATCGCGTGAGCCTACGAACATGATGGTCTACAAACTTATGCTCCTGATTTTTGGGCTGTCCCTCTCCTTGCCACAGATACATGGCTGCGTAAGCTCTCCACGGCCTCCACGCTTCGGCTCGATGCACAAGCTCGCGTTCGCCTTGCAATGATGCAGCGCGGAGCAAACCCAGGTCTCCGGCAGGAAACGCGTCGGGATCTCCCAGCGCACGCATCGCGATGTATTGCGCCGTCCAATTCAGAATCCCCGGCAATTCGCAAAGACGCGTCTCAAACTCTTCGACATTACCCACTGAACTGAAACTGATTCTCCCTTCGCTGACCGCCTGCGCCAGCGATCGAATTGTTTGGGCGCGTGATTCGGGCAACCCGATGCGCGCGATATCAGCTTGCGCGAGAACTTCAGCACGAGGAAACAGATGAGTCAGCGGAGCACCTCCAGTCACCCGAACA
>JBKPEE010000120.1:0-35857 GCA_046728235.1 Acidobacteriota bacterium | reverse complement strand
GGGTTTGCCCGGCGCTGGTCTCATCCATGCTGCAAGGCTGACGGCCGCCCTCGGTTCCGATCGCAGTCGCTGGCCATCCGTCGATGACCTGCTCCGCTTCTCCGGCGTGGCTCCGGTGATCGAACGCAGCGGCAAACAGTTTCGCATCCGCTGGCGCTACTTCTGTCCCAAGTTCTTTCGCCAGACTTTTCACGAGTTTGCCGCCCAGTCCATCCAGGACTCTTTCTGGGCCCGCGCTTACTACTACTCCCAGCGCGCCAAAGGCAAAGACCATCACGCCGCCGTCCGCGCTCTGGCTTTCAAATGGATCCGTGTCATCTGGAAGTGCTGGCACACCCGGACCCCATATAACGAAGTTGTCTATCTGGAAACTCTGAGGAAGAAAGGTTCGCCGCTGCTCAAGTTCGCTGCCAATTATCAACCGTGAATCTTTCCCATTTCATTCACCTGGTGATCTAGTTTTGCTTGACTTGTCACCCTCAGTTGAGTTCGGCGTTTTAGCTACAAATATCGCTCTCCAGCTTCGCTGAGAGTGACGATCGGATGTGCTCTGACTCCAGACGAGAAGTCAAAACTTCTGGAAGCCGCCGCTCTCAAGCCCGAGTGGGAAACTGCTTATTTCGCCACAATCCTGGCACTCAATACAACGATGCGAGGTTGTGAAATCAAAGGACTGCGATGGTCTGACGTGGATCTGCTGAATGACACGTTGATAATCCGTAAGAGCAAGACAGCGGCCGGCGTCAGAGTTATTCCGCTCACTCAAAATGCGTTTGACGTGTTAGTCCAACTCCGCAAACGCTCTGAATTGTTCGGCACCGTCGAGCCTGAGCATTACGTCTTCGCGAGCTTTAAGCCGGTGGCGCGCTTTCAGGGCAAGGCGGTACTTGAACAGAGGCTTTCGCAGTTTGATCCTACCAAACCTCTCAAGAGTTGGCGTACAGCATGGCGTAAGCTCACAACCAAAGCAGGGATGCCTGGGTTGAGATTTCACGATCTGCGGCATCACAGCATCACTGAGTTGCTGAGCAACCCAAACGTTAGCGAACAAACCGTGAGAGCGATTGCTGGTCACGTCTCAAAGCGTATGCTCGACCGGTATAGTCACATCCGGTTGAGCGACCGTGCTGCCGCAATCAACGACACATTTGATCGTGCCCAGGTTGAGTTACGCCACAATAAGGACACAATCGTGGCTTCGGAAAGCCGCGCAGTCGCCGCAACTTGTTGAAAAGATTGGTAGGCACGAGCGGACTCGAACCGCTGACCCCTACCGTGTCAAGGTAGTGCTCTACCAACTGAGCTACGTGCCTAAGGGTAAGACTCGCTCAAGAATTGTTTACTTTGGCGAGGAGCCGAAAGTAACAAACGGTCGATCGAGTGTCAAGCGAATGGCTCGTGACACTGCCTTAATTTGACAGGCTTTGCCGCATCTCGCCGGTTACCGCCGTCGTGAAGATTTCCTGCTGCCTGAAACTACGGCAGTTTCAGCCCGCTCCCATTCGTCCATCAGTTCTGCCAGCCGGCCTTCCGCCTGCTTGTAGTCATCGTTGACCTGGACGAGTTTAGTGATGTCCCGCGCTATCTCAGGCTTAGCCATCTCGTTCGAGAGATCCTTGAGCCGCTTTTCCACTTCCGCAATTTCAGCTTCAATTACTTCAGATCCGCGCGGCTTCTTAATGATCTTAATATGTTTCGATGTCTCTGCTGAGGCGGACGACACTGATTTACTACTGCTCTTTCTCGCACCATGTCTCGAGATCCGATTGCCTGACGTCGCGCTCGCTGACGCTCGGGCTTTGGACACGCCAAACATGTCTGCAGTTGGCCCGCCCGCTACCGCAGGCGGTTCTGACTTTGCTGCCTTCCAGTCGTGATACTCCGTGTAATCGCCATTGTAATGCTCGACATTGCCGGCGCCGTCAAGCGCGAGGATTTGCGTCGCCACTCGATCCAGAAAGAAACGATCGTGACTGATCGTAACGATTGTTCCGGCGTAAGCTTCGAGCGCTTCTTCCAGCGCTTCGCGCGAGGGAATGTCGAGGTGGTTTGTCGGCTCATCGAGCACCAGCACGTTCGCGCCTGAGTAGATCAATTTCGCCAGGGCCAGTCTTCCCTTCTCCCCGCCTGACAAATCGCGCACGTGCTTGTAAACATCGTCACCAAAGAAAAGAAACTTCGCCAGGAAGGATCGCAGTTCACCTGAAGTCGCAGACGCAGGGGCAACCCGCCGCAACTCCATGACGACTTCGTTTCGATCGTCGAGGTCTTCAAGTTGCTGCGCGTAGTAACCAATTTCAACCTTGCTGCCCCAGCGAATCTCTCCCGACAACGCCGGGAGCTTTCCTAAAATCGTTTTCAGGAAAGTCGTCTTGCCCGAGCCGTTCGGCCCGATGATGCCGAGACACTCGCCCCGCCGCAGAATCAGCGAAATGTCTCGCGCCAGCGCGTGCTCGCCATATCCCACGGCCGCATCTTTAATCGTCAGCACGTGCGTACCGGCGCGCTCAATGTCCTGGAGCCGGAAATCTCCCGCTGCCTGATCGGCGCGGACAGCGTCGACCCGCTCCAAACGCTCCAGCATAGTGCGGCGCGATTTGGCTTGTTTGGTTTTTTGACCCGCGAGGTTCTTACGAATAAATTCCTCGGTCTTGGCAATCAACCTTTGCTGGTTCTCGAAAGCGCGCTGCTGAATTTCGCGACGCTCCTCGCGCTCGACAAGATAATCAGAATAGTTGCCCTTGTAAGTCGCCGCTTGCCCGTTTTCGATTTCGATCATGCGCCGGCAAGCGCGATCAAGAAAATACCTGTCGTGAGAAATGATGACGAACGCGGCCGCATAGCTTTGCAGAAATTCCTCGAGCCATTCAACCGCGCCCACATCAAGATGGTTTGTCGGCTCGTCGAGCAACAGAACGTCCGGCTCAGACAACAGCAGTCTGGCGAGACCTAAACGATTCTGCTGGCCTCCCGACAGTTTTTCAGTCTCCATCTGCCAGCTGTCTCGATCAAATCCGAGTCCCTGAAGAATCGCTTCCGCCCTGGCTGAATATTCGAACCCGCCGGCGCGTTCATACTCATGTTGCAGGTCGCTGTACCGCGCGAGCACCTTTTCCAAATCAGCGCCGGCATCAGCCATGCGATGTTCCAGCTCATGCATTTCGTGTTCAATCTGCTGCAAGCGGCCAAACGCCGCCAGCGCCGACTCATGGACAGTCGACCCGACGGCGAAATGAACATGCTGGGCCAGCAAACCAAGTTTCAACCCACGCGCGCGGACAACTTCGCCGCGATCGGGAGTCTCTTCGCCCGTAACCAGACGGAAGATCGTCGTCTTGCCGGCGCCATTGCGACCGACCAGGCCAACGTGCTCACTGGGATTGATCTGGAACGAAGTGCCGCGCAAGACATCCTGCGCGCTGTATGATTTGTGGACTTCAGAAAGACGAAACAGCATTTTGGAGTGCTGCGACTTGTCGCAGCTGTTAATTAACAATGAATGACTGAAAGCGGCGTCAAGCCGCCGCACTCCAAAAAACACAACACGGGCGCGGCCGCCAAACTATCGCAGAGACCGCGCCCGCAGAATAATGGCGAACAGGTCCGCCTATTTCTTGCCTGGCGAGTTCGCCGGCGAAGCAGCACCCTTGGCTGCCGGACTAGTTCCCGGATTGGCGGCGCTGGCAGCAGCCGGACGCATGCCGCCGAGGTTCGCCGGGTTCGACAGCATATTCGCCGCAAAAGTGTTGACGATTTTGGCTTCCGAAAGCGCTACCTCAAGCAGCGCCGAATCCAGAATCTCCTTGCGCTGTTTGGTCAGCTCAACCGTGATTTGCTGGCGTACGCCCTGGCTCTCGAGCGTCAGGTTCTCAGTCTGTAAGCGCTTTTCCTCCAGCTTGAAGATGTACCACTTGCCGCTGGGGAAGCGGATCGGATCGGTTCGGTCACCAACCTGCATCGGTCCAAAGAACTTGCCCACCAGATCGGACGGAAATCCGTTGTTCTTGAGATCGTCCTCAGTGGCAAAGCCGATATCGCCGCCGCGCTGCACGGAAGTCGGATCTTCACTGCGCGCACGGGCGACGGTGGCGAAATCCGCCCCGCTCTTCAGCTGCTGGTTTATGTTATCAATCTTGGTTTTCGCGTCCACGTCGTTCTTGGCGTCGTCGCTTGCCACTCCCTGCTGGCTGTTGTCCGCGGGGTCGACCATGATCATGCCGAGCCCTACGCCGCGCGCGTTCACGAACTGTTGTTTGTTGGCGTTGTAGTAATCCTCGACTTCACGATCGCTGATTGTGATTTTGCCGGAATACTTGTCCTGAAGATGATCAATCGCGAGATCCTTCTTCGTTTCTTCGCGCACGGCTTCCATCGTCAGATTCTGATCTTTGAGTTGCCGTTGGAACTCTTCATCCGTCACGCCGCTGTCCTGCTTACGCTTGTTGATCGTAGACGTGATTTCGTCGTCGGTCGGCAGCAGCTTCTCCTGTTCCGCCCGCTGAAACAGGACTTCGCGCTGAATCAGCCGGTCAAGGACGGTGAGGCGCGCCTGGGCCAGATCATGCGCGGACATCTGCGATTCGTTGCCCTGAGCCTGCTGGTGGATGATTCGCTCTACCTCAGACATCATGATTTTCTTCCCATTCACCGTGGCCGCCACCGTGTTATCGGGGGTTTCCGCAGTCGAGCCGCAGCCGGCCAAAATTAACGCGCTGAAGACCAGCGCTGCCAGCATTGCCAAACTCTTTTGTCTTCTATTCACTTTCGTTTTTACTCCTTAGTTACTCAAAACCTGTTTAATTCTGCAGCGGAGGACGGGGGCTGACCGGAAACCGGCGCCTTGACCCACACTGAAGTCGTTTGTTATAAATTTCGTTTCAATTGATCGCGGCGATCCACACTGTGGCGTCGTACGCCCGTCAGGAGATCAGTCATCATGGCAAAACGTTGTGAAGTTTGCGGCAAAGGCCCACAGTTTGGCAATAATGTCTCGCACGCCAACAATCGGACACCGCGTGTTTTCAATCCCAACCTGCAATCAATTCGCGTGAAAACGGCTCAGGGCGGCGCGCGCCGCATGAAAGTTTGCACCAGCTGCATCAAAGCCGGCAAAGTGGCAAAAGCCGCCTGACGCTCACGCGGATACAGCAATCGCTTCTATTTCGACCTTCGCATCGCGAGGCAAGCGCGCAGCCTGGACGGTGGCGCGCGCCGGCGGACTCTGTCCGAAGTACTTCCCGTATACCTCGTTCATCGCGGTAAAGTCGTTCATGTCGGCGAGAAATACGGTCGTTTTCACGATCTGATCCAGACCGACGCCGGCCGCCTCAAATACGGCCTTAAGATTCTTTAGCACCTGCTCGGTTTGCTCGGCGATGCCACCCGGGACAAATTCCCTGGTCGACGGATCGATGGGAATCTGTCCTGATGCAAAAACCATGTTTCCGGCACGGACCGCCTGGGAATAAGGGCCAATTGCCTGGGGAGCGCGTTCAGTTGCAATTATTTCCTTCATAACCTGCACAGACACGGCCTCGACTGCCGAAACAAAAGGTGTACTTTAACAGACAAATCCATAAAATGAGAAACTCGGAAGCATCATCTGTGAGCCACGGAATGGCTGCTCCATTAAACAATTCTAATTTCACGTCGCTGCAGCGAGGTGTTGGGTAAACTCGGTGGTACTGCTTGAGTCAAAGAAAATTCTCATTCTCGCCGGCGCTTTCGCGCGGCGACTACGGCTTTTGCCCGAAACGGAAATCGTTTAAACGGTTTCACTTTGATTTTGTGCATCGGACACCGGGCTAAAGCCGCGGTGTGAATGAAAGGACGCCAAAATGAAGCGCAGTCTTGTTTTCCTCGTTACGTTTTCTATCGCGGTGCTCTCGATCACCGCCATCGCGTTCGCCCAGTGGAAGCCTACCGTTTCCGAAGATGATCGGACCAAAGGAAGTTACCGGTTCGAGCAAAACGGCTGGATATATGTTCACCTCGAAGGGTCGCCCGAGCAGATCGGCTATCAGCACGGGAAGCTGCTGGCAAAAGAGATCGAAGATCTGCTGCGCGTCACCAAACCGTTTCTGCAGCATGAGACGAAACGCGATTGGAATTTTTATCGCCAGGCTTCGCAGGACATTCTTTGGCCGAAAATCGATGGGGAGTATCAGCGCGAGCTGGACGGCATAGTTAAGGGCGCGAGCGACGCCGGCGTTAAGGTGGATCGCTGGGACATCGTCGGCCTTAATGCGCTGGAAGAGCTCCCCTATTATTACCTGCCCTGGCTGGACAAAAAACAAGGCCGGATTCCGACCACGCATGCACCGGGCAACTGCAGCGCTATTGTCGCCACCGGCAGCTATACCAAAGATCATAGCGTCGTCATGGGCCATAACACGTGGACCAATTACATTATCGGCGAACGCTGGAACATCATCTTTGATATTAAGCCGCGCAGCGGCAATCGCATCCTGATGGACGGGTTGCCGGGAGTGATTGCCAGCGATGATGATTTCGGCATCAACTCAGCCGGCATCATGATTACTGAGACCACCATTACCGGGTTCACTCTTTTTGATCCGGCCGGCAAGCCCGAGTTCTATCGCGCGCGCAAAGCGATGCAATACAGCAATTCGATCGATGACTACGTTCGTATCATGCTTGATGGCAATAACGGCGGTTACGCGAACGATTGGTTGCTGGGCGACAACAAAACGGGCGAGATTGCTCTTTTCGAACTCGGCCTGAAGGAACACAGCGTGCGCCGTACAAAAGACGGTTATTATGTCGGCTCGAACTTTCCCGTCGATCAAAAACTGGCCACGATTGAAACCAATTTTGACTTCAGCAATCGCGGTGGCTCGCCGCTCGCGCGCAAGGCCCGATGGGAAACGCTGGTAGAAAAATCGAAAGGCGACATCACGATCGAAACCGTAAAGCAGATGGAGGGCGACACCTACGACTCGTTCGAAAATAAGGAGGGCCCCAACGAGCGCAGTCTTTGTGGTTGTGTCGAGCGTTCAGCCCGCGGAATTCCTGAATGGGATTGGGGCAGATTTTTTCCCGGCGGGACGGTACAAGCCAAGGCAGTCGACAGCCAGATGGCCTCAAAGATGCAAATTTGGGCGGCCATGGGTCATCCCTGCGGTTACGGTTTTGTGGCCGCAACTTTTCTCAGAGCACACCCTGAATATAGTTGGGCAAAGGACATCATGCGCGACATGCCGTCACATCCATGGACTGTTTTCAACAGCGACATGAGGCGGTAGACGAAACAACTGTGCAACACGCGCAGCTTACGCGTGGTTCATGTCACGATTGGGATCCTCGTGCCACTTTTTGTACGGTCACCAACAAAAAACCGCCCGGCAGACGCAGTGCCGGGCGGCGAATCACAGGAGGTATCGAGTGTTATTGAGTGCCACATGCATCAGGGCTGCGACGTGCGGCACTTTCAGCATAACCTCGATAATTGAGATGGCTTCCGAGGAGATCTGGTTGCTACGCCTGGCTGGAGAATCGCCTCAGGCGTGATAGTTTGGAGTACCGCCTTCAGGCGGCTCCGGCTTATGAAGATTCCGCCCTATTGGCGCTATCCAAACGAAACACCCCAAACAAATAACATCTGCGAGCGCCGCGAAATCAACCGCGCTGACGACACGATGCTATAATCCGGTTTTCAAGCCATGAGTTCTCCTGAGAAATCGACAACCAAACGATTGCGCGTGGTGAAAGACGCGGCCAGGGCGACAGACGAGCAGGAACCACCTATTCGAACTGAACCTGACAATGCGATTTGCCCGCGCTGCTTCGGCACGGGCATGGAAATCGTTCCCGGCGAAGCCGCGCGCCGTTGCGATTGCCAGATATCCGACAATCGTGAACGCCTGTTTCGTAATGCCCGGATACCGCCGCGATACCAGCACTGCACGCTCGCTAATTACGACGCCGGCACTTCCGAATCGATGTGGATAGCCAAGCGCGAAGCGCAAATTGTGCTCGATGATTTTCTGATTATCGACGGCCGCGGGATCCTGCTGGTAGGGCCGGTCGGCGTGGGCAAAACACATTTGGCCGTAGCAATTCTGCGCGAGCTCATTGACCGTTACCAGGTTCCTGGTTTGTTTTATCAATTCGGAGCGCTGCTGCGACGCATTCAGGATTCCTACAACCCTGTCTCTCAAACATCCGAGCTGACCGTACTGCAACCAGTGTTCGATGCGGATGTACTGGTGCTGGATGAACTCGGCGCTTCAAAGCCTACGGATTGGGTTCGCGACACGATGATGCAAATCATCAACACGCGTTACAACGAAAAGCGGCTGACAATCTTCACGACGAACTACACCGACAAACGGAGCAATGAAAAGGACACGAGCGAGTTGTTGGAGGACCGTATCGGCGTGCCGTTACGCTCACGACTCTATGAGATGTGTCGTACCGTTCAGATCGAAGGCGAGGATTATCGTAAGAGATCAGCTGGGCAGACCACCTGAGTGATGGCCTCTTTTTGGAGTGCGCTGACTTGTCAGCGCTTTTAAAGCGGCGACAAGTCGCCGCACTCCAAAAGCGCGGTTTCCTTATTTCTGCTTCGCGTATCGCTGCTGGGATTCAGTCACAATCTCCCGAGCCCTCGCCGCATCTTCCCAGCCTTTAACGCGCGTGCGCTTGGCTTCCAATTCCTTATAAACTGAAAAGAAGTGTTCGATCTCTAACAAGAGATGCGGATATAGCTCCCGGTATCCGTTCACGTTCTCGTAGATGGGATTATTCAGGCCGACGGCCAGTATCTTTTCGTCCTCGCTGTCCTGATCGATCATTCGCAGCGCCCCGATCGGCCGCACTGTCATCACGCAACCAGTGAAGCTGGGCGCATCGACAAGTACCAGCACATCAAGCGGATCACCGTCTTCGCTTAACGTGCTCGGAATAAACCCATAGTCGCCGGGATAGTGGACCGGCGAGTACAGATTTCGATCAAGCCGGAATACGTGAAGTTGTTTGTCGTACTCGTATTTGTTGGTGTCCCCGCGGGGAATCTCAATCACGGCGTTGATTTCCGCGGGCGCGCCGTCGCCGGTCGGCAAGGCAAGGTAATTTGTCATTGAACGTTGACGGACGTCTACAGTGACGGGCCGGCGCCATCTCCGCGCGCCGCTTCAATCTCCGCCTGACATGCCGCGTCATAACGCGCGGTGGGCACGGCCTCTAATCTTCGTTCGTCAATTTCGTGCCCGCAGCGAACGCACATCCCGTAAGAACCCTCTTTCATTCTCATCAGCGCCTGATCAATGTCGGCGACCATCTGCGATTCGTTGTCGCTCAATTTTAGAGCCAGCTCCTGAATCACACCCCGCAAAGCCAGGTCCGAACTTTCGTTTACATCGTCGTCGGCAATCTCCAACGCTCGGGCCTGCTCTTCATTGATATTCTGCGCATGCCGTCGCAACTCGGTGAGCAGGAGCTTTTTGAAGTGATGACGCTGCTTATGATTCATTGTACTGACCGAGCGTTTGGGGAAGACGGATTATAACGCGGCGCGAGTCTGAGCAAAAACCGAGGGGGTTGTGAACGACCCTGATCTGAGAATTCGGCCATGCTTAAGTTGGAGCCCGGGAAAATGGAATCCACGTGCGATCCCGGGAAATCACACCCACGAAACACGAACTGCCTCTGTTCGTAACTTTTCGTGTGATTTCGCAGATCGTTCCGGTAACCTGGCGGACGTGGACGGGGGAGTTTGCGCATGAACAAACATTATGGTTTCATCCGGCAACCAATCCGTTTTCGCTAATGACTGCAACTCTGATTATTGCACTTGCGGCGTTGATATTTGTTGTCGCTCTCTTGTATTCGACAGTTGGACACGCTGGGGCCTCGGGTTACCTGGCGGCGATGGCCTTGTTCAGCATCTCGCCGCTGGTGATGAAACCGACGGCGCTGGTGCTCAACATTCTGGTTGCCGTCGTCGGCACTGTGCGCTTCTATCGTGCCGGGTTTTTTTCCTGGCGAATCTTCTGGCCTTTTGTTCTGACTTCCATACCAGCCTCGTTTATCGGGGGCGCGCTCACGCTACCCGTTCCGATTTACAAGTCCATCGTCGGCCTCGTGTTGCTCTATAGCGCTGTGCGCCTGTTTTTCAGCGCGCGGCGAGCCGATCAGGGAAAAGTAACCCAGGCCCCACTCGTTGCGGCGTTGATAATTGGCGCGGCGATCGGTTTGCTTTCCGGTTTGACCGGAGTCGGCGGCGGCATCTTTCTGAGCCCGGTCCTGCTAATGATGCACTGGGCCAGAACCAAAGAGACATCCGGTGTTGCGGTCGCTTTCATTCTCGTCAACTCAATCGCCGGATTATTGGGCCATGTGTCATCGCTGGCCCTGGTGCCCAGAGAAATAATTTATTGGGCCCCGGCCGCAGTGATCGGCGGTTGGATCGGGACCCTGCTGGGAACGAGAGTTCTGCCTGTCGCAGGTATCAGGCGCTGGTTGTCGGTCGTGCTGGTGCTGGCCGGAGCAAAACTCTTATGGGAAGCTGCGGCTATCTTGCTCCACAGATAAGTTCGGCCGCCAGCAGTGGAATTGTCAGTTCGTGATGGCCGGTGATTGCAAAACCTCGGCCTGCTCCCCCAGCGGTCGGACGGCGCACAACATTCGTTGATGGCCGGTATGACTGAATGAAATCGAAGTTGGCAGTAGTGATATCGCCCAGCTCGTGTCCCAGATTCCTGACCAGCGTGACGCACTTGAGAAAGACTTCCGGCAACGTTACGGCTGATCCAATGTTTAGATAGACTCCACCGCCGTTCATCCGGCGAACCAGTTCAGTCAAGAGTCTGAAGTCCGTGTGCGACGTGGCGCCTAAGACAGCGCCGTCTGCGAAGGGGTGAAAATGAGCAATGTCTCCTCCGATGGTCAGGTGCGCCGTGAACGGCACGTGCGCGTTGTAGGCGGCGCACAACAGCGAGACACTTTCGTTTTTTGGTTTCAGAGCTATCAGAGCGCGACCAACGGCCTCTCCCAGGCCGAGGTTGTCTTTCGCGCCGTCCCGCGCTGCCTGGTTCAGTAGCTTTCCCGTTTCCTCTGCGCCGCCAAAAGCACCTTCACCCAGCGTGGCATCGACGTTTTCGGACGTCGAACCGATCATAGCGATCTCGGCGTCATGGACCAGCACCGATCCGTTTGCCGCAATCGCCGAAACGAATCCACGATTCATCAGGTCGATAATGATTGGCGCGAGACCCGTCTTAATTACGTGACCGCCAATTCCCCAGATGACCGGTTTGCCCAAATCGCGAGCTCGATTGATTTGCGAAGCAAGCTCGCGCAGCGTTTGCACCGCCAGAATGTTCGGCAGCGATTCGAGATAATCGCCAAGTGACACACCTTCACTGATCGGTTTGGCAAAATCTGCGACGGTTACTTTGCTGGGGCGTGATGAGAGCGGGTAGGTGCGGACGCTGTCGAGGCTGATGGGCTGAACGTCTTTGTAGATGGACATTTTTAGGATCGATCTATTCCCCTGCCGGCAGCTCTTCAAGATCCGCAAGATCCTTCAGCCGGCCGGCCGCACGCTTGTTGGTTCTCAGGTTCTGTAAGCTGATTAGGTCGACAGGTTCGTTGTCCAGAGTGGTTTCAAGTCGCTCCCGATAACAATCTTCAAATCGAACCCCAGAAGCGGAGGTCATAATCTCAATGAGATTAGGCTCGCTTCCGATCCTGACGATTTTGTCCGTTTGCAAAAATGTTTCAGCGGGCAACGACACATCGAACCCGAATTTGCGAAGCGCCCTCACGATCCGGTCGGCATTCTTCGGGTTTACAGCAACCCAGATATCGAAGTCGTTGGTCGGCCGAGGATAACCGTGGTAGATAACTGCCCAACCGCCGACGAGCAAGTACCTAACTCCTTCTGCGCGTAGTAACCTTAAGAACTCTTTGAAGTCGGGCGGTAGCGCGAGATCCATAAATGAGTCGCCTCAAGTACTCTGCGTGACGGACGCGTTCCTCCGGAGTGCGGGAGTGCCAGTACGCTCTATCGGCGGCATCTGCCTCAGCGAAAGAATTGAAGATCTTGAAAGCAGACCGGTCAATTCGACGTCCCAGGTGATCGCGTTGGTCCAATTCCCGTTTCATGCAGCACGTCGATTATACCATCAGTGACCTTATGGGTTGTCACTTCTTGCCATTGCGCTTTACATTCCCATTCAACAGCGGCCGCAGCACGTTACCCGTGTGCGACTTCCGCACGGCGGCAACTTCCTCCGGCGTGCCGCTGGCCACCACGCGGCCGCCGTGCGCGCCACCTTCCGGCCCGAGATCGATGATGTAGTCCGCGCTCTTGATAACGTCGAGGTTATGCTCGATCACGATTACGGTGTTGCCGACGCTCACCAAACGCTGGAGCACATCCAGCAGCTTGTGCACATCGGCAAAGTGCAACCCCGTCGTCGGCTCGTCGAGAATATAGATCGTGCGTCCGGTCGCGCGTTTGGAAAGCTCCTTTGCCAGTTTGATGCGCTGCGCCTCGCCGCCAGAAAGCGTCGTCGCCGATTGGCCGAGCTTGATGTAACCCAGCCCCACATCCAGCAGCGTCTGGAGCTTCGGTTTGATTTGCGGAATCGTTTCCAAGAGTGGCAGGGCTTCTTCCACCGTCGTATCGAGCAGATCGGCGATCGATTTACCTTTATAGGTTACCGCCAGCGTCTCACGGTTGTAGCGCGCGCCGCGACAGATATCGCAGAGCACATAAACATCCGGCAAAAAGTTCATTTCGATCCGCTTCAGCCCTTCGCCTTCGCAGGCTTCGCAGCGGCCGCCTTTTACGTTGAATGAGAAGCGGCCCGGCTTGTATCCGCGTTCGCGCGATTCCGGTAACATCGAGTAAAGCTCGCGAATGGGCGTGAACAGTCCAGTGTAGGTCGCCGGATTCGATCTTGGCGTGCGGCCGATCGGCGATTGATCGATCTCAATGACTTTATCGATGTGCTCGAGCCCCTCGATGGCCGCAAACGCTCCCGGCTCTTCCAACGAGCCATACAGGTTCCGGGCCAGCGCGCGATAAAGAATGTCCGCGACCAGAGTCGACTTGCCCGAGCCCGAAACGCCGGTTACCACGGTCAATAATCCCAGCGGAAAAGAAACGTCGATCGATTTCAAATTGTGATGATGCGCGCCGCGCACGGTAATCGACTTCCCATTCGGCATTCGCCTACCGGGCGGAACCGGAATCTTTCGCGCGCCGCTGATGTAAAGACCGGTGATGGAGTTGGCGTTGCTTGCGATGTTCTCGGGCGGTCCAAGCGCGACCAGCGATCCGCCGTGCGTGCCGGCCCCAGGACCGAGATCGACCACGTAATCCGCGCGGCGAATGGTCTCTTCATCGTGTTCCACGACCAGCACCGTATTGCCGAGATCGCGTAACGCAGCCAGCGTGTCAAGCAACCTCCGGTTGTCGCGGGGGTGCAATCCAATTGAAGGCTCGTCCAGGACATAGAGCACGCCCCGAAGCTGCGATCCGATCTGCGTCGCCAGACGAATGCGCTGACCTTCGCCGCCGGACAAGGTAGCTGAGGGCCGATCCAGCGTGAGATATCCGAGGCCTACGGTCTCGAGAAATCGCAGTCGCGACCTGATCTCTCGCAACACCAAACCGGCGACCTTTTCTTCGCGTTGAGTGAGCGAGACCCGATCGAATGCTTTAATCCCATCGTCGATGGTCATCGAGGTGTAATCCGCAATGCCCAGACTGCCGACGCGTACAGCTAACGAATCGGCGCGCAGGCGTCGGCCGCCGCATTCCGCGCAAACTACCGGCGAGACCATCTCTTCAATTGTGAGGCGGACTTTTTCCGAAGGCGCATCGTCGAGTCGCTCGCGCAGCCAGGGCAACGCGCCGCGCCAGGGACTCTTGTACGAATACAGCCCCTGACGGAATTTCAGTTGCGCCAGGAGACCGTGGAGAAATCCCTGCTGGACTTCGATTGGCAAATCTTTAAAAGCAGTTTTGGGGTCAGCCTTGAGGTGAACAATCACCGCCAGCAGCGCGCTGCGCAGGTAAGCCGAGCCAGCTTTGTCACCCTCTCCCATGAACCGCAGTTGGTCGGCAGGCTGGTCCGGGTCAGCGATTAGTTTCGCGGGATCAATTTCAAGTACTGTCCCCAAACCATGACAGTAGCGACAGGCGCCGTAGGCTGAATTGAACGAGAACGAGCGCGGCTCGAGCGGAGGCACATTGATGCCGCAATTCACACAGGCCATCTTCTCGGAATAAAGCTTCTCTTCGCCATCGATGACCGAAACCAGCACCGCGCCGCCGGTTAACTTCAGAGCCGTACGAATTGAATCGGCCAACCGCTCGTTAATCGCGGGTTTAATCAAGAGGCGATCAACCACCGCCTCAATCGAGTGATTGCGACGTTTGTCGAGACGAATGTCTTCATCAAGCGAACGCAACTCACCATCGATACGCGCGCGGATAAAACCGTCACGGGCCAGCTTGGCGATCTCCTTTTTGAACTCGCCTTTTCGCCCGCGAACGATCGGCGCCAGAATCATCACCCGTTCACCTTCCGGCAGCGCCAGCACGCTCTGCAGAATCTGATCGACGCTCTGCCGGGTGATGGTTTGGCCGCACTGGGGACAATGCGGTTGGCCAATTGAAGAAAACAGCAAACGCAGGTAATCGTAAATCTCAGTTACAGTTCCCACGGTCGAGCGCGGACTGCGCGCGACCGTTTTTTGTTCAATGGAAATCGCCGGCGAGAGGCCTTCAACTGAATCGACGTCCGGTTTTTCCAACTGATCGAGAAACTGGCGAGCATAAGCGGAAAGCGATTCGACGTAACGGCGCTGCCCTTCAGCATAGATCGTGTCGAAGGCGAGCGACGACTTACCAGACCCGGAGAGGCCCGTAATCACGGTCAATTTGTCTCGCGGAATATCAATGTCGATGTTCTTGAGGTTGTGCTGGCGGGCACCCCGGACGCTGATGCGATCGATTGACATAATCCCTGAAACCGAAGCTGCACCACACAGGGAAGAATCTTGTGCCGCGCAGAACCAGCTATCTTAACCGAGCGCGCGAGGTGCGGCAAGCGATCAGACTGTGCGCACCAATTAGGACGCGACCCTTCTTGACACTCGAAAACGTGAAACCTAGACTGCGACGGTCGTGGAGCAACCAAAGTGAACCTGCCGAACGCGTTGACGCTTTCCCGGATTTTTATCGTGCCGCTGTTGGTGGTGGTACTGCTAACGCCTGTGTCAGAGAACTGGTTGGGCGTTCCGCGTTATCTCCTGGGGGTAACGATTTTTGTGGCCGCCGCGCTGACCGATTATTTCGACGGAAAGTTGGCCCGCAGCCGCAAACAAGTCTCGAAACTCGGAAAGCTGCTCGACCCCATTGCCGACAAGCTCTTGATCTCGGCAGCGCTCATCTCGCTGGTTGAGAACCACCTCGCGCCGGCGTGGGCTGTCGTGATTATCGTCGGCAGAGAATTTGCGGTAACGGGATTGCGTTCGATTGCCGCGACGGAAGGCGTGGTCATCTCGGCTTCGAAGATGGGCAAGTTCAAGAAGGTCGCTCAGGTCGTGACCGTCGGTTTGCTGATTCTTTCAATCTCGCCCGGGGAATCGCCCCACCTTTCGAATTTCGGAAGGCCTTTTCCGGCAATCACCTTTTGGACCGTGCCCGAGTTACGCACCGCATGGTCACATCTCACCGGGCCTGAGCCAACCACCTGGAACGATTGGCAGGTGCTGCTATACACCGCCGGCCGCGCGATGTTGTGGGTTGTAGTTGTCTCTTCCTTCATCTCGATGTGGGGATATTTTCGAGCGTTCTTTACGAATGTGGTGCGCAAAGAGACACCGCGCTGAAAGCGAGTTCAGCGCCGGAGCCGAGGACGCAGTAAGTGCCGCCTGTTTGCAGCGACGATTCCTTTGAATAGCCCGTTGGCGTTGCCTCAAAGTCGGGTAAACGTGGTAATGAGTTTCGTGTAGTTCGTGTGATTTCGTGGATCGTTGCTGTTCGTTCGGAAAAATAGGACGATCCACGAAATCACACGAAGCAACACGAACAGAACACTTCAGACCAGACATTGTTGAGGCAAAGCCTAGCCGATAAACAAAAAGGCTCTTCAGCATCGCTACTGAAGAGCCTTTAATTCTATCCGTGAGTATTGCCCTTTATGGCTGCGGTGTCGGCGACGCCTGCGGTTCCGGGTGGCGCCTCAAGGTCGGCGGAGCCGGTTTGTTCGGATCCGTCTTTGGCGTTCCGTCCGGATTCGTCGTCGTTGTATCGTCGGGCGTCGGCTGGCGTCGCTTGAGCGTCGGGCGGCCGGGCGTGCCATCATCGCCCGGGCCAATCGTGCCGGATGCGGTTGCGCGCGCGTTCGACATTCTCAGCAGGCGGTTCTTCACCCGTTGGAATTCCGACGAGCTGATCACGTATTCCTCGCGTTCCGGGAATCTGGCCGCTAAAGCGAGCGCTGAAGCGCGACGGTCGGCAGGGGCCGGATGATCCTGAAACATTTTGGAGATCGTGCCCGGTTTCTTTTTGTTCTTGGCCTCGAGTTTCTCGAACATGGTGGCCATCGCGCCGGGATCGTAACCGGCGGCCCACATGTATTGCACGCCGAGGCGATCGGCTTCCTCTTCAGCGCCGCGGCTGAACTTCAGAAACGCCATGCCCTCAAAGAAGCTGCCGCCGTTGTAGAGAACGTTGCTGAGGATTGGACCACCGAGCAAAATGCCCGCAAGCATTCCATAGTCCAACACTTCCATCTTGCGCTCGTTTTCCATCGCATGGCGAGCCGCGACGTGCGCGATCTCGTGGGCCATAACGCCGGCGAGTTCCGCCTCGTTATCAGCCGCCAGTATCAGACCCTTGTTGACATAGAAGAACCCACCCGGCAAAGCGAACGCATTGACCTCGTCAGAATCGACAACTTTGATCGTAAAGGGGACTTTCGCGTCAGAGTGCAGCACGATGTTCTGTCCCACGCGATTCACATACTCGGTAATGATCGGGTCGTCTACAAACTTTGCTTCCTTGTCGACCTGGGCCGCGAGCATGCGGCCCATCTTCACTTCTTTTTCCGTGCCCGCCGCCAGCTTGCCCCAGAGACCCTTGTTGATATTGCGCTTGCCAATCATCTCAGGATCGTCGTTGGCCGGCAGGGGCCCCTTCTTCGCCGGCGCCGTCTGGGCTGTTGGCGAAGTCGCAGCCGGTTTCGTCTTGTCGGTGGAAGAACTGGTTGACTGATTCTGCTGACTGCTGGATTGAGTTTGCTGAGTCGTTTGATCCTTGGTCTGACCCTGATCCTTGCTCTGCTGCGGGGCAGCGAATGAACTGACGCTACCGACCCACAGACTGGCTCCCAGGCCGAATGCAATGACGGCGCGAGAGAGGTGAAATTTCATTTGAACCTCCAACTTCAAGAGGCCGGGAGAGAACTCGGGCTTCGTCTCTCGGTTTGGCCGCGTCGATCTTGGAGCGGCCGCTTTGGTTTTCCCGGGGGCAGCGCCCGAGGCAGCGGCACTGCAACGATTTAACGCACCGCTATGATGCCGAGTTTGCTCCAGAAGGTTGCGCTGCGAATCTTTGATCCGCATATTTCGTAGTTGACCCAGCTTCGGAGAGCATTATAAGCCAGAGGCGGCCAAAAGCCTACGAAAATTGCCTGGCGATCCGCCACATGCTAGAGTCCGGGCCACGACTCTAAGGCGCTTTACGGTGACGACCAAACGCAGAAAGCGGAAGCCAGGGCCGTCGTCATCCCGACGGCGGGGAAAAAAGCTCTCCATCTCGATCATCGGTGCCGGTCGTCTCGGACTGGCGCTTGGTACGGCTTTGCGCAAGGCAGGTGTCTCAATTGATATCGCGGTCACCCGCACCGCGTCGAGTGCCAGGCGCGCGGCGAGACTGCTGCGGGCACCAGTGGTCGCTGTCGGATCGAAGCCGTGGGTTGACCTTCCACATCCGTATCGGGCCCTCCTTCAGGAGACCAATTTGATTCTAATCGCGGCGCCCGACGACTTCGTTCCGCAAATCTCACACCAACTGGCGGACCTTTTGAGTTTCGTGCGCGACGGTGAAAGCGCGCGGCTGCGACGCCCGTCAGCCGTTATGCACACGAGCGGCGCGCTGACCTCTCGCGTTTTGAAACCTATTCAAAGGCTCGGGGTGCCGGTGGCATCGATTCATCCTCTGGTATCAATTAGCAGCCATCAGCAGGACATTCGGTCATTTTCTTCCGTCTATTTTTCGCTGGAAGGGGACGCAGCCGCCGTTCGATTGGGCAAACAAGTGGTGCGAAATCTCAGCGGTCGTAGTTTCGTCATGCAAACGCGGAATAAGCCCCTCTATCACGCCGCAGCCTTAATGGCGTCACCAAATCTCACGGCGCTGGTCGATATCGCGATTGAGATGATGAGTCGCTCGGGCGTTCGATCCTCGCAAGCCACTCGCATGCTACTGCCGTTAATTGGTAGTACGTTGGCCAACCTGACTCATCAGAACCCAGCGCGCGCGCTGACTGGAACATTCAAACGCGGGGACCTTGCAACCGCGAAGATGCATCTCGACGCAATTGCGTCACAACGACTCACGGACGCCTTGAGGGCTTACATAATTCTGGCTGAACGGTCGCTGAAACTGTCGGACATCTCGACAAGAAAGAAGGCGGCACTCCGAAACTTGCTAAGGCAAGCGGCTAAGCAGTCATCACGACATTAAACCCAACCAATCACCCACATCGCCGCATCAAACGCAACTCCATGAGTTAACAACTCTTAACAAAATACTTGGAACCAAATCCGTCGCTTCTGCGTCTCTACTAATGCCCCGGACTCGTTAACGGTCAGCTCACATCACCGTCTTTACAATATAGGGAACCCGTCATGAGCACTTATCAAGCAGCTCTTCTGGATTCAATATCCAAACCCCAACTGCGCGGCCTTCCTTCGCGGAAAGGAGCGGCCGCCGAACGTCTCAACAACATCCGGGCCATGGCTTCAGCACTAATCGAAGAAGCTGAATTGCTCGAGCACGAAAACGGCTTAGCCGAAGCTTCGGCCACGGCCGAGAATCTCAACCTGAAATCGTGCGTCGATTTTTTTGACGAGGTGCGCCGGTTCGAAATACGGTTGATCGTTCGAGCGCTGGAGGTCACCGGCGGCAATCAGGCGCGGGCCGCAAAGTTACTGGGTTTGGGAACAACGACCCTCAACTACAAAATCAAGGCCTACGAAATCAAGGCGGCGTAATAGTTCTTTTGCTGGCGATCGCGGGCCAGTTTGAAGTGGTGTCACGGGTCTGATGCCCGTCACACTGCTTCAAACTGGGCCGCTATTTTTTCGGACTAATTGACTGCCTGCGATTCCTGGGGAGCAATCAATGGCTGGTTAGAGACAGTCAGGATCCGTTCATCAAAGAGGTTCGAATCGACGAGTGTCTGCACCACATACTCGCCCGACACAGGGAACGTTACGTTCACAAAAAAGCTGATGTTGTCGGCAGAGCCGTGGCTGATTTCAAACCGCGCGGGCTGTGAAACGACCAGGGCCTGTTGCCGATCGGGCATCAGGATTCTCACTTCAGAGAGATGCACACCATCTCCCTTCCAGTGATTAACCACCGCCAGCTTCGGCAGCCAAACCGGTAATTGCGGCACAATGATCGTCTGAAACACACCCATGTACGACAGCTTGTTGCCAACCTCCAGGCGTACGTCGTCGCAAAACAGAGTGTAAGCAAGTTCCAACTTGTTTTTGTCAGTTGATTCCATTGATTAATAACTACCGAACACTCTAACACCCGTTATCTGGTAAGGCGAGCTATGCGAGCAACTTCTTGAACTCAGGCTCGTCAATCACTGTCACACCCAGCTGATTTGCTTTATCAAGTTTTGATCCCGGATCGGCGCCTGCCAGCACGTAGTCGGTTTTTTTGCTCACCGATCCGGTCACTCGGCCACCGTTTGCTTCGATTAACTCGCGCGCCTCGTCCCGCGTCATGCTCGGCAACGTGCCAGTCAAGACAAAGACTTTGCCGGCGAATCGCTGATCCGCTCCCGGCTCGGCCGTTTGATCCTCGACGGTCGTGCGCACGCCGGCGCGCGTCAGTCGATCACACAGCTCTCGGTTACCTGAATCGGCGAACCAGTCGTGAATGCTCTGGGCCATGGTTAGACCGATCTCGTGAATATCGTCAAGCTCCTCGACCGTAGCTGCCGCCAGATGTTCCAGCGATCCGAAATGACGCGCCAGTATTCCCGCCGTCCGCTCTCCCACATGACGAATTCCCAATCCGTAGATCAAATGCCAGAGATCTCGTGACTTGCTCTCCTCAATTTGCGCCAGCACGTTCGAGGCTGATTTCCTGGCCATGCGATCGAGTGAGGCAAGACTTCCAAGCGTCAGCGTGTAAAGGTCTGCGACGTCTTTCACCAGTTTACGATCCAGCAGTTGCTCTGCGAGCGCGCTGCCCAGACCTTCAATGCGCATCGCGCGCCGCGAGGCGAAATGCAGCAACCGGCCGATCAGCTGAGCACCACAGTCGGCGGCTATGCACCTCGATACCGCCTCGCCCTCAGGCCGCGATACCAGGCCGCCGCAGACCGGGCATGCGCCCGGCATGCGAAACTTCTTTTCCTTGCCGGTGCGCTTTGATTCAATCACCTTGACGACTTTCGGAATTACATCGCCGCCGCGTTCGACCAGGACGTAATCACCAATCTTCAGTCCCAGGCGTTCGATCTCATCTTCGTTGTGCAGGGTCGAGCGCGAAACCGTCACGCCCCCGAGTTGTACCGGTTCAAGCATAGCCACCGGTGTTAACGCGCCGGTGCGCCCCACCTGCACCACGATGTCATTAACTTTGGTGGTTGCCTGCCGCGCTGCGTATTTGTAAGCGACGGCCCACCGTGGCGCTTTGCCGGTAGCGCCGAACTGTTGCTGTAGAGCGGTCGAATTCACTTTTACGACGACGCCGTCGATCTCGTAATCAAGCTCGTCGCGGCGGGCTTCCATCCGGTTACAAAACTCGATCACGTCATCAACGCTCCGGCAGAGTTCGCGATTTTCGTTGACATGAAAGCCCGCGCGCGCGGCCCAGTTCAGCGCCTCCCAATGCGTCGCGAACGCTTTCTGACGGCCGGCGATGACGTCATAAGCAAACATGTCCAGCCGGCGTCGCGCCGTGATCGACGGATCGAGCTGGCGAATCGTGCCCGAAGCGGCGTTGCGTGGATTGGCAAAACGCGGTTCGCCTTCCTCCTCGCGTTCGCGGTTGATTCGTTCAAAGATCCGCCGGCCCAGGTATGCTTCACCGCGCACTTCGATTTCGCGGGCGACTTTTCCTGCGCGGTCGTGCAGCTTTAACGGAATGGTGCGTATGGTGCGCACGTTTGACGAAACGTCTTCACCGCGAAGACCATCACCGCGGGTCACACCGCGCACAAACGCCCCGTCTTCGTAGTGAACCGAAAGAGACAAACCATCAATTTTCAACTCAGCGACGTACTCAGGCGTTTTGCCGCCCGCCAGTTTGCGACAGCGTTCGTCGAACGCGCGCAACTCGTCAAGGTTGTAACTGTTGTCGAGCGACAGCATCGGCACGCGATGAAAGAACTCAGGAAAACTTTCGGCCGGACGGCCGGCAACGCGCTGCGTGGGACTGTCGGGAGTTACCAGCTCGGGGTGCGCTGTCTCCAGCTCGCGAAGCTGTTGCATTAACGCATCGTATTCGCGATCAGAGATCTCGGGAGTTTCCTGCAGATAGTACAACTCGTCGTGTCGACGGATTTCGTCACGCAGAGCATTAATGGTTTTTTTAGTGGACTTCTTTGGCAAGGCTAATTCTGCCACCGACATAGATGTGGCGCGGCCGTTCTTCTGGTGACCCAGGTATTCACTCGATCGCCCGAACACTCACCATTTTTCGCTGCTTCGTGCTGTTTCGTGTGAATTCGTGGATCGTTTTTTTTGAGTCAGCGAATAAACGATCCACGAACTCACACTAAGAAACACGAACGGCTCCCGATCAGTCTCGATAAAGCAAATAGCGCGGCCGCTGCTCGTCTCGCGCGAAAGCGCGACACACCAAACCTTCGTTGAGGGCCTGGACAAATTCTTCGCGCACGCGGACGACCTCGCGCCTGGCAGTTTCCGGATCGGTTTTCAGCAACGACGAGAAATCGCCGGGAATCTCGATCGCCCGCACCGGTTCGCCCAGCGGGAATTCTTCGCGCCGCGAAAAGCTTGCGACGCGCGGCGCGTTCAAATCCCAGCTGGCGAACAATCGATCGCTGTCCAGACCGCTGACGGTTCCCTGCTCTCCCGGGTTGGTTGAATAGTCGGTGCCGTAGAAATTCACCGCATACTCACGCACTACGACCCCCAGTCGATTCAAATTGAAGTGCGCGTTGCGCGCCCGCATCGGTTCAAAGGTCCACTTTATATAGTCGCGCCCTTCCGCCAGCGCGCGCTCGCGTTGCGCCCACTTCAATTGCGCCCCGACACCCTGGTTCTGAAATTCAGAGGCCACGGCCATCATGTGCGAATAACCAAAGATGTAATCACCCTTAACGGCGGCCAGATGATGCACGAAACCGATTAGTTTGTCGTCGACAAAGGCTCCGAGCGTCCAGCCACCGGCACGATGCGAAACGATCAAATGGCGGCGCGGCGAGATTTCCAGATCGGGAAGACCAAAGACGTCGCGCTGCAGTCGGATGCAGGCATCGTATTCGGCAATCGTGGCGACCTCGCGGATATTTATGCTCGCGCCGGTATTTTCACTTGACATAGTAAGCTGCGGGAAGGGCGAATGATACCACGGGAATTCGACTGGGATTGAGTGACAAGTCCGGGTCCGAAAGTCGGACGCAACTACGATCCACGAATTCACACGAAGAGTCACGAATAAGGACATAGTTCGTGTTTCTTTCGTGTGACTTCGTGGATCGTTCCGCGCCGATTGACCGCAATATCTATTTGCTCTTGGGCGGCGCTTCATTGCGCGATAGCTCGGCGAGATCATTCAGGGTTCGCTGCAGCTGCTGCGCGGAATTTTGAATTCGCTCGCAGAAGTTGCGCTGCGAGGCGGTCAACTCTTCCTGGCCAAGCAAAATTTCAGAGAAGCCAAGGATTGAAGTTAACGGCGTGCGCAACTCATGCGCGAGGTGGGCTATCGAAGCTGAACGCCACTCGGTGAGATCGAGCAGTTTCCGGTTTTCCTGTTTGAGTTTTGTGTTCTCGGCCTCCAGCGAATGATTGTCACGCCGGTTATTCGCGCGCTTCATTGAGGCGGCAGAGGTTGATTTAAGACGTCCCATCGCAAAAGTGAGATTGGGACCCGGCTCGCGGTCAGGTCACGCCGGCCCTCCCAATCCAAGTAATTAGTTACCGCCTACGGCTCCCACCACCGCGCGCGCCTCTTCCTGCAGCGCTGCGTTGACGCTGGCGTCGGTGGTCTCTTCTTTGCCCGAAGCCGATGATTGCAGCTTGGGCGAACTGCTGCCCACCGGGACCAGGCGAAAATCAAACTTGGCTTCGGCCTTGCCCGCGTCGCCGCTTCCGCCAACGCCGGTCGCGCGCCCCAAAAATCCGCCGACCTTCTTTCCAGTTGAAGGGGTTTTGAAGGTCGAGATGTCCGTGTAAAGAATGTAGGTGCATCCCTTCGCCTTTGCTTCCATGGCCGCTTCACTGGCAGAGCTGGCGTTGAGCGCCACGGCCTCGATGCCGTCGCCGGTGAGAGTTGCGATCAGTTGTTGTCGCAGTTCATCGGTAGAAACAGAAGCCTTCGCTTTATTGTTGAACTCAACGATCCCCACCTTCGGCCGCGCGGCGGCTGCGTTGGACATGTTGGAAGGCATGTTCGACGGCGAAGGTCGCCCCTGGTTCGCTTCCTGCTGGCCGGCGTTGGCCATCATGCCAGTGACTGAGGGAGCCGCGTACATTTCCTGCATGCTGTTCGCCTGGGTGTAGCTCGCCGGTACATCAAACAAAGCGGCTTCGAGCGGCTGGCGCGAAAGCTCGGTCACTTCCTTAGTCATGGTGGTGCCGTTTACGATCGTAGTTTCGATCAACGGGTAACCCAGGTTCGTGATGCCGGTATGACGGGTGCGATAGGTGTCGCGGCATCCGCCGTTTGGCATGCCGGGCATTTGCGGCGGCCTGTCGGTCCCGCAGTTCAATCCATATTCGAGATTGATGTACCAGCCGTCGCGCTCGATCCTCATGTTGCTTGGATTACAGGCATCAGGCGACGATTCAGAGGTCATCGTCTGTTTCAGGTGACGAGCCGTATAGCCAAACATCTCTTTGCGTTCGCCGGTGTCAACCGTGTTGATGGTCATTGTTATCACACCGCCGCGTCGCGATGGCCCACCGCTTACAGGTCCACCCGGAGGTGCCGGGGTTTCGCTGTCGCCGGAATCCATCGGCATGATCAGGTACTTGCGCGCGGTATCGTTGATCTGAATCGTGCGCTTCACGTCGCATTGTGTAATCGTAGCCATTCCGGCGGGCATGCCCGGCATACTCATCTGGGTGCGCTCACGCAGGCCTTTGATCATGGTCGTGCTTTGCATTTCCTGACCGCCGCCCATGGTCTGCTTGATGGTGATTTTGAAATCACCGGTGATTGGCTTGTCGTTGTCACGCGTCCGCTGGGCAAAGGAGATGGAGGTGATCGATGCGATAACGAAGAGAATAAATATGAATATAGTTAATCTGAGCTTCATGCGTATTTCTCCAAATGATCTTTTTTGAGACTGCCGGGAAGATGAGAGCAAACTATCAAAAAGTAGGGAGTTACTCAAGAACCCAGCCCTGATGCGGTCTGAGGAATCGATGCCTCATTCCAACCTAGCGTCCCGGCTTCCAGTGTTCAAGAAACGCAACCAGATCCTGCTTCATCATCTTTCGCGCGGCTTCGAATTCACCTTCACCACTGCTGTAGAGCAACTTTCCGGAACTATCGATAATTGCGATAGCCGGCACGCCTTTGTCGAGCGGAATCTTGTATAACTTCACCAGCTCTGCATTCTTTTCGCCTTCGCCTATGTCGACGTGGACCACCAGAAATTTTTCCGCGACGATTTTTCCGGCGTCGCCATCGTGCAGCGCATGCTCCAGGACGTGGCAGTCGTAACACCAGTTTGCGCCGAACACCAGCAGCACGCGCCTGTTTTCCTTTGTTGCGCGCGTTAGCGCAGCGGCAATTTCCCTGTCAGCGTCAGCGCCGGCCGGGTAAACGTTGCTTCGCTCCGGCACGGGATCAAGCACCCGGTTGTCGCCGGGCCCTGGGCGGTCCTGGGCAAGGCAAGTCTGAGAAATTGCCAGGGCTATGAGCGCGAACGCGAGAGATAAGAGAGCGCGGTTGATAAAGCGCATGTCAATTCAGTTCAGCGCCCAGAGTGGGACCACGCGAATCAGGAGCGAACATATCCTGTTGGTGCTTTACGGCAGTCTTACGCGGGTGGATGCCAAACCAGTCGCTGGTCCTTCTCGTCACGTAAATAAGTACGCGCACACGTAGTTTTCCTAACAGGCTGAGCCTGGTTTTCCGGGCATTGTCGGCGGCGATGCCGTCGGGATAGAGCGTATAGAAGACCAGACAGGTGACGGCGTATACAAACTTGCCAATTGGCGATAACTTTCGCAGGGGTCCCGTGCGTGTCCTTCTAATAATAGAGCTGAGGCTGTAGAAGCTGCGCCAACTGGCCCGCACCTCGCGTTCAATCTCAGCCGCGGACAAAGTCGGATGCTTGACGTTTACCTCAGCGTGATCGAAATCGAGCCAGAATTTGTCACCGACCATTTGCACTTTGTGCTTGGGAATGTAATCCCGGCGATCTCGGTTCTTTCGGTCCTGGACCATCTCGTGATAGTCCTTCGTTCCCGGATAAACGCTGTAGATGGGAAACTGCGCAAAGGCGGTGCCCGAAGCACTTGCGAAGCTCCGCATAGTCTGCAGGGTAGCTACCGTGTCTGTTTCCAGACCGTTAATAATTGAAGCCAGCACAAAGATTCCATGGCTTTGAATCTTTTGAATCGCTTCGACCATGCGCTGGCCCACGGGGTTCCACGTCTTGTTCGCGATTTTTAATCCTTCCTCAGTAAATGACTCGACGCCGATCAGCGCGCCGCGCACCCGCATCTTTTCGTGCATCGCATCGAGGTACCCATCGTCGCTGATTACCTCGGCGGTCATCTGGGTAAACGCATAGAGTGAGGCCGGCACGGATCGATCGTATTCATCGAACAGGCGCAGCCGGTCTTCCCTCACCTGTTCCAGCAACTTTCTGGTCGCCGGGTTTCTCTCGCGCGCGATACGCCCAATGGTTGCGGGCGTAAAATTGTCGTCGCCAAAGAAAATGTAACGAAAACCGAGCGCGTGCAGCTCGTTGGCTTCTTCAATGATTTGATCGTTCAGATGCAAACGAGGTGTTCTGCCTTCAGTCACCCACACGGAACAAAAACTACAGTTCTCGGGACAGCCGGCTACCGTTTGAATCGAACCCATGAAGTACTTGTTCGGATCCAGCAGGTCCCAGCGCGCTTTAACCATTTGCTCGCCGGGCACCCGGCCACCGTCATAAACGCGTTGCAATTTTCTATTCAGCGCGTCTTCGACCACTTGCCGCCAGATCAGATCGCCACCACCTTTGACGACTGTATCGGCGCCCATCTGCAAAGGTTCTTCCGGAAAAATCGTGGGATGCACACCGCCGACTATTACGGTGGCGCCGCGCTCTTTCGCTTCCCGAACGACACGATAGCCGGGACGGCAATTGCCGGTGTGAATACCCACCCCGACTATGTCGCCTGGTCCAACTTCCTCTGCCTTGAAGGGTGTGATTGGCTCGTCGATGATTACGGGATCGCCGACCAGTTCGACCGGCGTCGCGCCGGCGATGACGTAAAGCCAGCGCGGGGTAATTACGCTATACCCGACCGTGGTGTTTGCCGGATTTACCAGTACAACTTTGCTCATGCACGATCCTTGTTTGAGAGGCTTTTACAGCAAAGCACCTGAATAGCGAAGCACTATACCCTGAGTTTGCCTGATCGTCCACGAAATTGAAGTTTTCGTATCAGCCGGCTCCCGGAAGTGAGTCAGAACCGCCTGCGGTAGCGGGCGGGCCAATGAAGGTCCTGCGGGCCCTCCGCGCCGAATGGGCCCGCCCCTACCGCAGGCGGTTCTGACGCCCGTGCGCTCAGAATCTGTTCATGTATAATCGCTGGCGACCACAAGAATTGAGAGCGTTCGCTATTTCTGATGCCCAGGCGCACTGATATCCACAAAATTCTGATCATAGGTTCCGGACCCATCATCATCGGACAGGCCTGCGAATTCGATTACTCGGGCACGCAGGCATGCAAGGCCCTGCGCCAGGAGGGCTATCAGGTTGTCCTGGTCAACTCGAATCCGGCGACAATCATGACTGATCCCGAGATGGCCGATCGCACTTACATCGAGCCGCTCACGGTCGAAACTGTTTCGGCGATCATTCGCAAAGAAAAGCCGGACGCGCTGTTGCCTACGGTCGGCGGCCAGACGGCTTTGAACCTGGCGGTGGCGCTGGATGAGGCGGGCGTGCTGGAAGAAAACGGCGTCGAGATGATTGGAGCCAAGCGCGACGCGATCAAAGTCGCCGAAGACCGGCTGCTTTTCAAGCAAGCGATGGATGAAGCCGGTCTTTCGATGCCGCGTGGTGGATTCGCCAAGTCCTGGGCCGAAGCCGAGGCGATTGTTAAAGACACCGATTACCCGGCGATCATACGTCCCAGTTTTACGCTCGGCGGGACCGGCGGTGGCACCGCCTTCAATCCCGAAGAGTTCGAAGAGATCGTTCGCAACGGCCTGGCCGCCTCGCCAATTCATGAAGTGCTGATCGAGGAATCGATCCTTGGTTGGAAGGAATTCGAGTTAGAAGTGATGCGCGACCTGGCGGACAACGTCGTCATCATTTGCTCGATTGAAAACTTCGATCCGATGGGCGTTCACACCGGCGATTCCATTACGGTTGCGCCGGCCCAAACCTTAACCGACCGTGAATATCAAATCCTGCGCGATATGGCGATCACCATCATTCGCAAGGTCGGGGTCGAAACCGGCGGATCGAACATTCAATTCGCAGTAAATCCGGACAACGGGCAGGTGCGCATCATTGAAATGAATCCGCGCGTTTCGCGTTCATCAGCGCTGGCCTCGAAAGCGACCGGGTTTCCGATCGCCAAGATCGCCGCAAAGCTCGCGGTCGGTTACACGCTGGACGAAATTTCAAACGACATCACGAAAAAGACTCCCGCATCCTTCGAGCCCACTATCGATTACGTCGTCACCAAGATTCCCAAATGGAATTTTGAGAAGTTCCGCGAAGCCGAGGATGTGTTAGGCACGCAGATGAAATCCGTAGGCGAAGTCATGGCGATTGGCCGGACCTTTAAAGAGTCGCTTTTTAAGGGACTTCGCTCTTTGGAAGCCGTAAAGCCTCTGCGGCTTGAGAACGTGCCCAACGATGAGCTGCAACGAAAGCTCGCGCGGCCAAATTCCCAGCGCTTCTCGTACATCACTTATGCTTTGGAGCACGGGTGGTCGATTGATGAAATCTACCGGCTTTCCAGGATTGATCGGTGGTTTCTCGATCAGCTGCAACAGGTGATGGAGATTCAACGCGAAGTTGAGGCAGCACCGCCTGCGGTAGCGGGTGGGCCACCAGCCCTGGAGAATATTCCGGTCGATCTTCTCCGCGACTTTAAAGAAGCGGCACTGTCTGATCGTCGTCTTGCTTATTTGACCAACCGGACCGAGGCAGAGGTGCGCGCCTATCGAAAGTCTCTCGGTATGGTCCCGGTCTACAAAAGGGTGGATACGTGCGGCGCCGAGTTCGAAAGCTACACGCCCTATCTTTATTCGACGTACGAAGAAGAGGACGAAGCGAACCCAACCGACCGAAAGAAGATCATGATCCTCGGCTCGTGTCCAAACCGCATCGGCCAGGGAATCGAGTTTGATTACTGCTGTTGTCATGCCTCGTTTGCCCTGCATGAAGCGGGGTTTGAGACCATCATGGTCAACTGCAATCCCGAGACGGTATCGACTGATTACGACACGTCTGATCGTTTGTATTTCGAACCGCTGACCTTCGAAGACGTCATGAACATCGTCGATGTCGAAAAACCTACCGGCGTGATTGTGCAATTCGGCGGACAGACTCCTTTGAACCTGGCGATGCGCCTGCACGATGCCGGCGTGCCGATTATCGGCACCTCGCCCGACTCAATCGATTTGGCGGAAGATCGAAAGCGGTTTGGTGCGCTGCTGAACGGGCTCGGAATTCCTCAGCCTGAAAACGGGACCGCGACCTCGGTCGAAGCCGCCCGAGAGATCGCCGAACGGATCGGATACCCCGTGCTCGTGCGGCCCAGCTATGTGCTTGGCGGTCGCGCGATGGCCATCGTTTACGACGAAGACAGCCTCGATGAATACATGAGGACCGCCGTCGATTTTTCCAACGAGCGTCCGGTTTTGATCGACAAGTTCCTGGAACAGGCGGCCGAGTTCGACGTCGACGCGCTGGCTGACGATACAGCCTGTGTCATCGCCGGAATTCAGGAACATATAGAAGAGGCGGGTATCCATTCAGGCGATTCGTCTTGCGTGCTGCCACCGGTGCGAATCGCTGAAGAACATCTCGACACAATGCGTCACTACACCCGCAAACTCGCCACCGCTCTGTCCGTCAAAGGTTTGATGAACATTCAATTCGCGATCAAGGACGATCGCGTTTATGTGCTGGAAGTAAATCCGCGCGCCTCCCGCACGGTGCCGTTTGTTTCGAAGGCGACGGGAGTTCCGCTGGCGCGGATCGCGGCCGTAGTAATGGCGGGCCGACCGCTGAAAGATTTTGGCTTACCCGCCGAACTCACCGTGGATCGCTTTTATATAAAGTCGCCTGTCTTCCCTTTCAGAAAATTTCCCGGCGTCGATCCTGTCCTGAGCCCCGAAATGCATTCGACCGGTGAGGTAATGGGCATCGGCGAGAGTTTTGGCGAAGCTTACGCGAAGGCGATGACCGCCGCCGGACTGGAATTGCCGCGAACTGGTACAGCTTTTATCAGTGTTAAGGATTATGACAAAGGTCAGGCAGTTATCCTTGCTCGCCGCTTGTCGCGGCTGGGCTTTGATTTAGTGGCAAGCGTCGGCACGGCAGCGCGCCTGCGCGAAGTAGGCCTGGAATGCGCAACCGTTTTCAAAGTAAACGAAGGCCGGCCGAACGTCGCTGACTATATCAAGCAGGGAGACATCGCCTTAGTGATCAATACGCCGCTGGGTCGTGCGTCCCACTATGACGAACAGGCGATCCGCCGCGCAGCGCTGCAATACAACGTGCCCTGCGTGACCACCATGACCGGAGCACAGGCGCTGGTCGAAGCACTCGGGTCGCGTACGCAGGCGAATGAGATTAGCGTTCATCCTTTGCAAGAGTTGCATGCCGTGAGCGTGGGTGCGCGATAGAGAGGCAAGAGCAAAAAGCCAGGTCTTTGGACTTCGGACTTTGGTCTTTGAACCTTAACCAAAAGAAGCGCGCCAGGCCTAAGTCCAAAGCCCTAAGACCCAAGTCCAAAGACTGAGCCTTTTGCTCTTAGCCCTTTGCTCTTAATCCTTTTGCTCTTTGCCGCACATGTCCACTCAAATCCAAGCCGTCATCATCACCGCCAGCGATGCCTGCGCGCGCGGCGAGCGCGAAGATAAGTCGGGCGAAGTGCTCCTCGAATTGCTCGGCGAGATGGGTAGCAACATTGTCGCCAGAGAGATCGTCGATGATGAACTTGAACCCCTCGCGCATAAACTTCGCGCCTTTGCGGATCTGAAGCACGTGAACCTGATCGTTACAACGGGCGGCACAGGCTTCGGCCCGCGCGACAATACTCCCGAAGCAACGTTACAAGTGATCGAGCGGGAAGCACCCGGCCTCGCCGAAGCCATGCGGATTGAAACGCTGAAGAACACTCCGATGGCGATGATCTCGCGCGGCGTCTGCGGCATTCGTTCGAAAACTCTGATCATAAATCTCCCCGGCTCGCCCAAAGCCGTGCGCGAAAGTTTCGAAGTGATCAAGCCTGTGCTGAACCACGCGATCGATCTGATCTCAGGACATACAAGCCATAGGTAGCTCGCCCGGTCTTTCGCCGTGAAACCGTGAAACCGGGGATGAACTAAAGCTGGGACCTTTCATAATCCAGAACTCGTTTAAGCGGTAGAAGTGAACGCCGAAGGCGTTAATCAATTCCAGCCCAGGGTTGCACGCGCCAGCGTGCTACCCTGGGGAGTGAGCAAACCTTCGTTCGCAACCCTGAAAGGGTTGCCGAGACATGGTTATTTCAGCTGCTCAATGATTCGCGAATTTCAACGGCGTTCGCGGTAGAGATCCCTCAACAACCCTTTCAGGGTTGCGACGAACGTTTTGCTTGTTACCCAGGGTAGCGCGCTGCCGCGCGCAACCCTGGTCTGCAATTCGCTAACGCCTTCGGCGTTTCTTCTGCTATCGATATTCAAACGACGACCCTCTATTGACACTCGCAGCCCGATAATCGACAATGCGCCGCGCCGCCAAATTAACGGGTCTCAACCTCGCAGAAACCAATCGGTCTCAAGTAGGACCACTGAATGACGACGCGTTCTCACTATTTCCTAATTCCCGCGATCATGCTTATGCTGCTCGCACTTGCGTCCAGGTCTCGGGCGCAGGACTTTGGAGCGACCGAGGCAGTCCGCTCATCCACTACATCTTCTCAATCAACCCGCGAAGGAATTCAAAAGCGTTGGAACGAATGGGGCGTCTGGGGCGGCATTTCCTTCGACGCACCGACTGTGTTTGGTACGACGCCGAGCGCGCGATTCGGAAATATTGGCCTTCGCTATGGCCGCGTGCTTGTCGCGAGCAAGACGGTCGCATTTGAATGGACCATCGATGCAGTACCGCTGGCAATACTCTCCAACGAACGATTCGTATTTGTCCCGGGAACCGGTTACCTCGGCAATCGAAAAACTGTCTATGGCGCGGGCGCCTCGCCCATAGGATTAAAGTTCAATTTTCGGCGCGATCGCCGCGTGCAGCCATTCGGCCAGGCAACCGGCGGTTTTCTCTACTTCAGTCAACAAGTGCCGGTCGCTGGGGCGTCGCAATTCAACTTCACCTTTGACTTCAACGGCGGCGTCCAAATCGTCAACAGCAACCGTCACAGCTTCACCATCGGCTACAAATTTCAACACATCTCGAACGGACGCACCGCCACTTTCAATCCCGGAGTCGATGCGCAGATGATTTTCGGCGGATTTTCTCTGTTTAGGTGATCCCGACCCAGTGATATCGAATCGCCTCCTGGAGTGCGCCGGCAGAGCGCAGCGGCGACGGCGCTTTGGATCGGCCGCCGTCGACCGTTTGATTACTTGAACGGTGCCACCTAACCTCAATTCGCTCTACATTTCCCTATCGACATTGCCCTACCGCACCGTAGCAAAAAGTTCATCTGAATTTTGTTGACAAGCGTTTAGGCGAAGACTAGTATGCAGCCTCCGATTACACGGAACTTCAGAAACCCCCGTAACGGAAGTCCAGTACCTCGCACCGTTTCTTCTGAACTGGAAACGCAGGTTGTGTAAGTCCGCAGCCCTGCAATGGCTGGGACATTCTCTGACCTGTCTTCAAAATCGTTTAACTTTCCGAGAGGAGATCTTTAGTCATGGCTGACGAAAAAAGGACCCTGGAAATGCGCGTGGCTGAACTCGAAGATAAGTTGGCGCAACTCCACATCAGTGAGGAAGACATGGCGACTTATCAAAAAGTCGCCGGCAAGTTAGGTGTGGCATCGGGACCAAGCGTACCGCACGTTCAAGCCTGCATTGCCGCTCAGTGCTCGCAATGCATCAACCCGATAATCTACCAACAATGCTATCCCATCATCAGACCCATCATCAGACCGATCTACTGGGCTGATTGCATACAGCAGTGCTTCCAGGGCGGAGGCGGAATGGGAGGCGGAGGCTTTGGCAGCCTGGGCGGCTAAAGCAATTTGCCACGCTCGCTCATATTTTTAATCTGAAAACCGGCATGCCTGCCTGCTATCGGTTGGGGTAGCAGGCTGGCTGTCGTGTTGTCAGAACGGGATGCTTTTCGACAGAGCGACCTGCTATGGACGTTGTTTTCGCGGTCATGCCTTTTGCTGATGTTAACCGGCCCGCCATCGGTGTCAGCCTGCTTAAAGCCGGAATTGAACGGCTGGGGTTCGAATCGGCGATTGAATATTTTGATGTCGACCTCGCTGAGAGTATCGGCTATTCGCTGTATGAGTTCATGGCGAATACGCTGGCGATCGACTCGATGGTGGGTGAGTGGTTCTTTGCCGACCTGGTTTTCGGTGATTCGATCCCGCACGAGAACGATTACGTGGCGCGCCTGCTCCCTGAGTACGTGCCGGAGGAAAACTTTCGCGACCGGGTTCTCAAAGCCCGTAAGAGCCGCGCGGATTTCATTCAAGCGTGTGCCGACCGCATTCAAGCGCTCAGCCCAAAAGTGGTTGGTCTCACCACAACTTTCAATCAAACCTGCGCCTGCCTGGCGCTGGCGAGCGCCCTGAAAGCAAGACCGAATCCGCCCATCATTATTATCGGCGGTGGTAACTGTGAGGGGGAGATGGGCCTGCAGATGATTCGCTCGTTTCCCTGGCTTGACTATGTCAGCACCGGTGAAGCCGATGTTTCGTTTTCACTCTTTCTCACGCGCTTGTTGCGGGAAGGCAATGGCGATCCGTTGCCCGGGATTCTCAAACGCGGCGTGAGCGTTGAGCTGACATCGCCGGAGCCAATTTTTGCGCTCGATGATCTGCCGATTCCTGATTTCTCGGAATACTATGCGCGCATCGAGCGGTCGAACCTGAAAGAATCGATTAGTCCGGCGCTGTTGATCGAAACCGCGCGCGGTTGCTGGTGGGGCGCGAAACAACATTGCACCTTCTGTGGCTTGAACGGCAACACCATGGCGTTCCGCAGCAAGAGTCCCGAACGCGCGTTTGCAGAACTCGAGTACCTTTCCACCAAACACGGCCTGAAGCGAATCGACTGTGTCGACAACATCCTGGACACCCGTTACATCAACACGCTTTTTCCAAAGTTGCGCGACAGCGAATTGGGAATCGAACTCTTTTACGAGGTGAAGGCGAATTTGCGCTTTGACCAACTTGAGACGCTGTACCAGGGCGGACTGCGCGCGATTCAGCCGGGCATCGAAAGCCTGAGCAACGAGGTGTTGCGCTTGATGCGAAAAGGATGTACGGGCCTGCAAAACATACAATTGCTGCGGTGGTGCCAGGAGCTGGGAATTGAGGTCGCCTGGAATGTTCTCGCCGGCTTTCCCGGTGAATCGCCTTCAGAATATCTACGGCAAGCCGAACTGGTGCCTCTGCTGACACATCTTCAGGGGCCGGCGTCTTGCGTGCCGATCCGCCTCGATCGGTTCAGTCCTTTCTTTATGAAACCGGAAGAGCTGGGCATCAAGCGGCTGCGCCCCAAGCCGGGGTACTATTACTCATACCCGTTGGGGAGGACGGAACTGCAACGCCTCGCTTATTTCTTTGACTTTGACTATGCCGACGATCGAGACGTACACAGCTATCTTGGCGAATTACAGGACGAGATCGGAAAATGGTGGCAAGCTCGGGCCGTTGAAGACCAGCAGCAATGCCCGCATCTCGATGCGCTTTGGTCCGCGGATGCAATCACGCTTACGGACACGCGGCCCGCAGCCGTCAAAGAAAACCATCGCCTGGAAGGACTGGCGGCGCGCATCTATTGGCAATGTGATTCGGCGCAAAGCTTTCCGAACTTGCAGCGGAAGTTCGGCGCTGACGTAGCGGACAGCACCATTCAAGCAATACTGGCGGATTGTCTGGCGCAAAAGATCATGACCGAAATGGACGGCCAGTATCTAAGTCTGGCGGTCTTCCGCAATCGCGCGGAAGCAAACAAAACCGAAGGACCACATGTCTACACCCAAATTCAACCGGCCCAGGCTTCCCACTCATTACTACATCTGGTTTGAACCTCCGGATGAAGCCGGCGACGAGATTCTGCGGTTCGCTTCGACGCGCAGAAGAATTAAGCTAAAGGGAACAGCCTTTCGGGAGTTTCAGCAGCGCGTCATTCCGCTGCTTGATGGCCGGCACACGCTCGCGGAAATTCAGGCACAGGTGGCTGATGTCTTTACGACCGCCGAAATTGATGCAGGCCTGCAATTGTTGGCCGATAATAATCTCCTGCGCGATGGCGCCACTTCGGACCTTGCGGACGAAGCGTTAAGCCGGCTGGCGCCGCAGCTCAATTTTTTTCATGAGATGGAAATGAATGCTGAAGACATGCAGGCGCGCCTTGAGCGCGCGACCGTGACGATTCTTGGCCTCGGAGGCGCCGGCGCCGGAACTGCGCAGGCCCTTGCCGCCGCGGGCGTGGGTCAATTGCGTTGCCTGGACGCTGAAAAAGTTACGCCCGCCGATGCCTATCTGAGCCCAATCTTTTCCCTGGCTGAGGTGGGAGAGTTGAGAACCGATGTTCTCGCGCGCAGGATTTCCGGTACTAATCCCAGGGTCACGGTCTCAACTCAAACCCGACTGCCGGAAAACGACGATCAGGTCTTCGAGCTAATCAACGGGTCGGATTTTGTCCTCAACTGTCTCAACCCGGGACAATCATCGCTGATTTACAAACTTAACCGGGCGTGCCTGAAAGCCAACCTCAGCTGGAGTTCCTGCTCGGTCGAGGGACCTGAAGTTGTGATTGGCCCAACCGTGGTGC